>NZ_JBSHBL010000015.1:0-158986 GCF_053611985.1 Streptomyces sp. NPDC054770 | reverse complement strand
CCGCTTCCCCCTGGCCTCGGTGACCAAGCCGCTGGCCGCGTACGCGGTGCTCGTGGCGTACGAGTCCCCGCCCCGCCGTCCGTCGTGTCAGGTCCGCAGCCCGTCCACGATCAGGCCCGGGATCCGCGCCGCCCGCGTCTCCGCGTGCCGGGGACCTCACCGCCTGCGGCGGGCGAACGCTTCCTCGCCCCCGGCGAGTTCGGGTGGATGGCGGACATGGGTCGGGTGCCGCGGGAGGGCCTCGGCGAGCGCGGGCGGGAGGCACCACCCGCCGGCTGCCGGACTTCGCCGTACGGCTCGCGGCCCGCTTCCGGGACCCCTCGCTGCCCGGCCCGGCAGACGGTGCTGGACTGCGCCGAGAGCCTGGTCGCCCGCGGCGCGGTCCGCGTCCCCGCGGCGGTTCAGAGGCCGAAGCGCATCGCGAACTCGTCGGGGTCGTAGGCGTCCCGGTCCGGGTCGTGCTGGACCGCCGGCGTGGTCTCCACCATGTCTTCCGGGCGTATCCGCTCGGGCAGCGCGCCGAAGCGCTCCTTGCGTGTCACGGCCTCGGCCGCGGTCTCCTCGTGGCTCATGCTCGTCCTCCCCGTCGTAGCGGACGTCACCCGTCATCTGGCAAACGCGCGCGCCCCGGCGGATGTTCCCGAACCCGCCGGGGCGCGCGGGGACCCGCGGATCTCTCCGCGGGTCCCGGGATGCGGCTGTCAGGCGCCGCAGGACCGCAGGAACTTCCGGGTGCGCACCGCGATGGGCAGCGGCTTGTCCGGCTCGCAGGGGTACATGTCCTGCTCGACGATCGCGAACAGTTCGACCCCCAGCCGCTGCGCCGCGGACAGCACCGGCGCCAGCTCCGGCACACCGGCCGGCGGTTCGCACATCACGCCCTGGGCCACGGCCGGCCCGAACGGGGTGCCCTTGGCCTGGACGTCGGCGAGGATCGCCGGGTCCACCTGCTTGAGGTGCAGGTAGCCGATCCGCTCGCCGTACGTCTCGATCAGCTTGACGCTGTCGCCGCCGCAGTAGGCGTAGTGACCGGTGTCCAGGCAGAGGTTGACCAGGTCCGTGTCGGTCGAGTCGAGGAAGTGCTCGACGTGGTCCTCGGTGTCGATGTGGGTGTCGGCGTGCGGGTGGACGACGATGTCCAGGCCGTACGCCTCCTTCACCTCGTGGCCGAGCCGTTCCATGCCCTTGGTGAGGTGGGCCCACTGCTCGCCGGTCAGCTCCGGCGGCTCCAGGATCTCGGCGGTCTTGTCGTCCCGCCAGAAGGACGGGATGACCACCAGGTGCTTCGCCCCCATCGCCTGGGTGAGCGCGGCGACCTGGCTGACGTGCTCCCAGGTCGACTCCCAGACGGCCGGCCCGCGGTGCAGGCCCGTGAAGACCGTGCCCGCCGAGACCAACAGGTCGCGCTTGGCGATCTCGTCGGTGAGCCGGGCCGGGTCGGTCGGGAGGTAGCCGTACGGGCCGAGTTCGATCCAGGAGTAGCCGGCCTCGGCGACCTCGTCGAGGAAGCGTTCCCAGGGGACCTGCCGGGGGTCGTCCGGGAACCAGACGCCCCAGGAGTCGGGAGCCGAGCCGACCCGGATGCGGTCGAGAGCGTCGGTCATGGGCTCAGGACTTTCCTTCCGGGCCGGTCCCGACGGGGGCGGTGAGGTCTTCCTCTTCGGGAAGTTCTTCGACGTCGACTCCGCGTACCTGGGACAGCTCGTGCTTGAGGGCGGCGAGTTCGGCGCCGCCGGCCATGTGGTTGGTGAGTTCCTCCAGGGTGATGGCGCTGCGTTCGGCGGAGAGTTCGAGGGTGCCGAGGCGCAGGACGCTGAAGTGGTCGCCGACCATGTAGGCGTGGTGGGGGTTGTGGGTGATGAAGATGACGCCGAGGCCGCGTTCGCGGGCGGCGGCGATGTATTTGAGGACCACGCCGGACTGCTTGACGCCGAGGGCGGCGGTGGGCTCGTCCAGGATGAGGACGCGGGCGCCGAAGTAGACGGCGCGGGCGATGGCCACGCACTGGCGCTGGCCGCCGGAGAGGGTGCCGATGGGCTGGTCCAGGTCGTCCAGGATGATGCCCATGTTGCGCAGTTCGCGGTCGGCGGTCTCCTTCATCTTCTGGATGTCGAGACGGCGCACGGGCCAGGGGCCCTTGGTCATCTCGGAGCCGAGGAAGAAGTTGCGCCACACCGGCATCAGGGGCACGGTGGCGAGGTCCTGGTAGACGGTGGCGATGCCCTTGTCCAGGGCGTCCCGGGGGCTGGCGAAGCGCACCGGCTCGCCGTCGACGAGCAGGTCGCCCTCGGTGTGCTGGTGCAGCCCCGATATGATCTTGATGAGGGTGGACTTGCCGGCGCCGTTGTCGCCCAGCACGCAGGTCACCTGGTTGGGGAAGACCTTGAGGTCGACGCCGTGCAGGGCGCGGATGTTGCCGTAGGACTTGCCGGTGGAGCGCAGTTCGACGATCGGGGTGCCGTCGACGGGGGCCTCGTCCGCAAGGACGGCACCGTGGGTTCCGGTGGTGTTGTCTGTCATCGGGTCACCTCCTGGTCGCGGTGCGCTGCACCCACAGGTTGATCATCACGGCGCCCAGGAGCATGACGCCGAGGAAGGCCTTGAACCAGTCGGGGTTCCAGCCCGCGTAGACGATGCCCTGCTGGACCATGCCGAACATGAAGGCGCCGAAGACCGGGCCGATCGCCGAGCCGGCACCGCCGGTCAGGAGGCAGCCGCCGATGACCGCGGCGGAGATGTAGATCAGCTCCTGGCCCACGCCCTCGCCGGACTGCACGGTGTTGAAGGAGAACAGCTGGTGCATGCCGACGAACCAGGCGCCGAAGCCGACCAGCATGAACAGCGAGATCTTGGTGAAGTTCACCGGGACACCGACCGCGCGGGCGCTGTCCTTGTTGCCGCCGACCGCGAACGTCCAGTTGCCGTACTTCGTACGCAGCAGCACCCAGGTGGCGATGGCCGCGAACACCAGCCAGTAGACGACGGTGATCTTCACCTGGACGCCGCCGATGTCGAAGGACGACGCGAAGACCTTCTGCGCCTGGGAGAAGCCGTCCATGTTGCTGATGTCGTCGGTGGCGACGTTCCCGGTGACCAGCTTGGTCACGGCGAGGTTCACGCCCTGCAGGATCAGGAAGCTGCCCAGGGTGATCAGGAAGCTGGGCAGTCCCGTCTTGACCACCAGCCAGCCGTTGAGGAACCCGATCCCCAGCGACACGACCAGCGCGGCGATCACACCGACCCACACGTTCATGGTCAGCTGGTAGCTGAGCATGGCGGCGGTGAGCGCCGAGGTGATCACCGCGACACCCGCCGACAGGTCGAACTCCCCGCCGATCATCAGCAGCGCCACCGGCAGTGCCATGATGCCGATGGTCGACGACTGGTACAGGATGTTCGCCATCGAGCTGGCTTCCCGCACCGGCGGGGCCGCGATCAGGAAGAACACGTACACCGCGGCCGCGCCGAGGAAGACGCCGACGTCGGGGCGGGCCAGCAGCCTGAGCGCCAGCGGGCGCTGGGCGGTCCGGCCGTCCTTCTCCTTCGGACCGGAGGCCGGCGGTGTGGCCACCGCCGGCTGGGTCTCCTGACTCATCTCGATCACCGAGTGCCCTTCGCGGCGAACTCGGCGACCTTGGCGACGTTGGACTTGTCGACGAAGGCCGGGCCGGTCAGCACCGGCTGCTCACCGCCGCCGCTGTAGTTGCCGTTGTTCTTGTAGAGCCACAGCGAGTCGACCGCCAGGTAGCCCTGGAGGTAGGGCTGCTGGTCCACGGCGAACTCGATGGTCCCCTTGCCGATGGCTGTGGTCAGGTCCTTGTTGAGGTCGAAGGTGGCGACCTTCGCCTTGCTGCCCGCGTCGGACGCCGACTGGACGGCGATCAGCGCGATCGGGGCGCCGAGCGTGACCACGTGGTCGATGGCCTTGTCCTGCGTGAGCTTGGCGGTGATCGTCGACTTGACCGAGGTCGGGGACGTGCCGTCGACGTACAGGGTCTCCGTGGTCCCCGAGAACGTCTTCTTCACACCGTCGCAGCGCTGGGTGAGGCCGACGTTGCCCTGCTCCTGGATGACGCAGACGACCTTCTTCGCGCCCTCGGAGTTCAGCCGGCTGCCGAGCGCCTCGCCCGCGACCGTCTCGTCCTGGCCGAAGAACTCCAGCAGGCCGAGCTTCTTCCAGTCGCTCAGACCGGAGTTGAGGCCGACGATCGGGATCTTCGCGGAGTTGGCCTTGGCGATGACGTCCTTCATGGCGTCCGGCTTGGCGAGGGTGACGGCGATCCCGTCGACCTTCTGGTCGATCGCGTTCTGCACCAGGTTGGCCTGGTTGCCGGCGTTCGGGTCGGCGGAGTAGACGAGCTTGATGTTGTCCTTGTCCGCGGCGGCCTGGGCGCCCTTGCGGACGATGTCCCAGAAGGTGTCACCGGGCGACTGGTGGGTGACCAGCGCGACCGTCATCCGAGGGGTGGAGGCCTTGCCTGCCGAGGCCGCCGCTCCCCCCTCTTCGGACTTCTTTCCTCCGGAGCTGCTGGAGCAGCCGGCGAGGGTCAGGGCTGCCGCCGCGGCGACGGCCACGATCGGGGCCAGCCGGCGCGAACGGGAGTGGGAAGAACGGTCCATCTTTCCTGCACCTCACTGTGCTGCGGGGGAAGATCGGCGGACCCGGGCCGAGGAAGGTGGTCCGGGTCACTGCTGTGCGTTGGGACGGGATACAAGTCCCTGCGCGGCCCGCTGTCAATACTTTGTTAAGACATCATTTCACACTCAGGTCCGAATGTAAGTACAAACCATTGACAGCGCGACCTGCCCCGATCTACACCTGAGGGGCATCCGCCCACGTGCCCTACCCGCTCCCACCCGGCGTACCCCTGACCCGGTCCGCCGACGCCCGCCCGCCCCTCCACACCGACACCACCCCGTCCGAATGAGGTCTCCCATGAGCCAGCCGACCACCCGCCTGACCGTCGCCCAGGCGCTGGTGCGGTTCCTGTCCGCCCAGTACACCGAGCGCGACGGCGTCCGGCACCGGCTGATCGCCGGCACCTGGGGCATCTTCGGCCACGGCAATGTGGCGGGGATCGGCCAGGCGCTCCTGGAGTACGGCGACGTCATGCCGTACCACCAGGGCCGCAACGAGCAGTCGATGGTGCACGCGGCGGTCGGCCACGCCCGCCAGCTGGACCGGCTCTCGGCGCAGGCGGTGACCACCTCCATCGGCCCGGGCGCCACCAACCTGGTGACCGGCGCCGCCCTCGCCACGATCAACCGGCTCCCCGTGCTGCTGCTCCCCGGCGACTACTTCGCGAGCCACGCGCCCGACCCGCTGCTGCAGCAGCTGGAGCACCCGACCGAGTTCGACGTCTCCGTCAACGACACCCTGCGTCCGGTCTCCCGCTACTTCGACCGGATCACCCGCCCCGAGGCGCTGATCCCCTCCGCGCTCAACGCCATGCGGGTCCTCGCCGACCCGGCGGAGACCGGCGCGGTCACCCTCGCCCTCCCCCAGGACGTCCAGGCGGAGGCGTACGACTGGCCGGAGGAGTTCTTCGCCGAGCGCGTCTGGCGGGTCCGGCGGCCGGCCCCCGACCCGGTCGAGCTGGCGGACGCGGTACGGGCCGTGAGGGCCGCCGAGCGGCCGTTGATCGTCGCGGGCGGCGGAATCCACCACAGCCGCGCGGAAGACGCTCTGAGGGCCCTTGTGGAGGCCACTGGCATCCCCGTCGCCTCGACGCAGGCGGGCAAGGGCTCGCTGCGCCACGACCATCCGGCCGATCTGGGCGGTATCGGGCACACCGGCACCGCGGTCGCCGACGACCTGGCCCGCACCGCCGACCTGGTCATCGGCGTCGGCACCCGGTACTCGGACTTCACCACGGCCTCCGGCACCCTCTTCCAGAACCCGGACGTCCGCTTCCTGAACCTGAACATCACCGGGTTCGACGCCCACAAGCTGGCCGCGCGCACGCTCGTCTGCGACGCGCGGGCCGGGCTCACGGCCCTCGCGGAGGCCCTGTCCGGGCACCGGGTCGCCGCGGACTACGCGGCCGAGTACCGGGCCGGCAAGGAGCGCTGGGAGGCCGTCGTCGAGGCCGCCTACCGCGCGGACGACGAGGACGCCGCCCCCACACAGACCCAGGTGCTCGGCGCCCTTGACGCGGTCGTCGGCGATGACGACGTTGTCATCAACGCGGCCGGCTCGCTCCCGGGCGACCTGCACAAGCTGTGGCGGGCCCGCTCGCCGCGCCAGTACCACCTGGAGTACGGCTACTCCTGCATGGGCTACGAGATCCCGGCCGGCATCGGCGTCCAGCAGGCGGCCCCGGACATCGCGGTCTGGTCGCTGGTCGGCGACGGCACCTATCTGATGATGCCGACCGAGATCGTCACCGCCGTCCAGGAGGGTCTGCCCGTCAACCTGGTCCTCATCCAGAACCACGGGTACGCCTCCATCGGCGGCCTCTCCGAGACGGTGGGCGGCGAGCGGTTCGGCACCGCCTACCGCTTCCGCTCCGCCGACGGCACCTTCGGCGGGGCCCCGCTGCCGGTGGACCTCGCCGCCAACGCGGCCAGCCTCGGCATGGAGGTGCTGCGCGCCAAGACCGTGCGGGAGCTGCGCGAGGCGCTCGCCGCGGCCCGCGCGAGCGACCGGCCGACGTGTGTGTACGTGGAGACGGACCCGGCGCCCACCGCTCCCCCGGCCGAGGCCTGGTGGGACGTGCCGGTCGCCGAGACCGCCGAGCGCGAGGCCGCCGTACGGGCCCGCGAGGACTACGACCGGCAGGTCGCCGACCGCCGCCGGCATCTGTGAGTCCCCCCGAACCCCGAAAGACCCCGAAAGGAGGTGTCCCGGTGACCCGTACCAAGGACTCCGCCCGCACCGCGACCGTCTCGGCACTCGACGCCCTGGACTTCGCCCTGGACCGCGGCAGTCCGGTGCCGCTCTACTACCAGCTCGCCCAGCAGCTGGAGGAGGCCATAGAGCACGGAGTGCTCGCCCCGGGCAACCTCCTGGGCAACGAGATCGACCTGTCGGTGCGGCTCGGCCTGTCCCGGCCCACGGTCCGCCAGGCCATCCAGTCCCTCGTCGACAAGGGGCTGTTGGTGCGCCGCCGGGGCGTGGGCACCCAGGTGGTGCACAGCCAGGTCAAGCGGCCGCTGGAGCTCAGCAGCCTCTACGACGACCTGGAGTCGGCCGGGCAGGGCCCGACCACCCGGGTGCTGCGCAACGAGCGGATCCCGGCGAGCGCGGAGGTGGCCGCCGCGCTCGGGATCGCGGAGGGCGCGGAGGTGGTCGTCCTGGAGCGGCTGCGCTGCACGCACGGCCAGCCGGTGGCGTTCCTGTGCAACTACCTGCCGGCCGCCCTGATCGAACTCGACACGGAGCGCCTGGAGTCGACCGGCCTGTACCGGATGATGCGCACGGCGGGCATCACCCTGCACAGCGCCCGGCAGACGGTGGGGGCCCGCCGCGCCACGGCCGAGGAGGCCGTCCGGCTCGACGAGCAGGAGGGCGCGGCCCTGCTCACCATGCAGCGCACGGCGTACGACGACACCGGGCGGCCGGTGGAGTACGGCAGCCATGTCTACCGGGCGTCCCGGTACGCCTTCGACTTCCAGCTGCTCGTACGGCCGTAGAACATGGCGTGCCGGGCTGGTTGCACCGGGTTTAACCACTGGTCCGGCCACCCGAAACCAACACGCCCGCACACGAGCCCCCACGGAGTTTGTCCCGTGGGGGCTCCGTCGTACCACTTTGTTCAACAAACCGGTAGGCGACCATGTCGATTACGTTTCGGGCAAGAGACGGGCGATAGAGCCGCAGGCTATTGACGCATGAGCGGACAAGCGGCTGTTATTGCGCCCACGATGTTCGGCCGAGTTGGTTTCTGATCGGTTTCGGGACCTTTCGAAGATCAACTCTTCCCCTTGCCGAACCCTGTTACTCAGGAGCCGCCATGCGCATCTCCCCGTCCGGTCTTCACGTTCCGGGTCCGAGCCGCCGTAACGTCCTGCGCGGCGCCGGTTCGGCCGCTCTGCTCGCCGGTGCCGGCATACCCCTGCTGTCCGCCTGCGGGGGCAGCGGGTCCTCCTCCTCGGACTCGAAGACCGTCAGCCTCGGCTCCAACCAGTCCGACGCCGTGCCGAAGAAGGCCTACGGAGCCCTCTACACGGCCTTCACCAAGCAGTCCGGCATCTCTGTCAAGGTGAACACCAAGGACCACAACACCTTCCAGGAGCAGATCAACTCGTACCTGCAGGGCACGCCGGACGACGTGTTCAACTGGTTCGCGGGCTACCGCATGCAGTTCTTCGCGCAGAAGGGCCTGGCCTCCCCGATCGACGACGTGTGGGAGAAGATCGGGGCCAACTTCCCGGACGCGATGAAGAAGCTCAGCAAGGGCGCGGACGGCAAGTACTACTTCGTGCCGCTGAACACGTACCCGTGGGCGGTCTTCTACCGCAAGAGCGTCTTCCAGCAGCACGGCTACACGGTCCCCACCACCTGGGACGAACTGGTGGCCCTGTGCAAGCAGATGAAGAAGGACGGCCTGGTCCCGATCGCCTTCGGCGACAAGGACGCCTGGCCGGCGATGGGCACCTTCGACCAGATCAACTTCCGTCTCAACGGCTACGACTTCCACGTCCAGCTGATGGCGGGCAAGGCCGCCTGGACCGACGCCAAGGTCAAGGCCGTCTTCGACCACTGGGCCGAGCTGCTCCCCTACCACCAGGACGGCTTCATGGGCCGTACCTGGCAGGACGCCGCCCAGGGCCTGGTGTCGAAGAAGTCCGGCATGTACCTCCTCGGCTCCTTCGTGGCCCAGCAGTTCACCAACAAGGCCGACCTGGACGACCTCGACTTCTTCGCCTTCCCGGAGATCAACTCCGCGTACGGCCAGGAGACCGTGGAGGCGCCCACCGACGGCTTCATGGTCAGCAAGTCCCCGAAGAACCACGACGGTGTCGTGAAGCTGCTGGAGTACCTCGGCACCCCGGCCGCCGAGGAGCTCTACCTCAAGGGCGACCCGAGCGTGGTGGCGGCCTCCAACAAGGCCAGCACGTCGTCGTACTCGGCGCTGCAGAAGAAGGCGTACGACATGATCGGCGCCGCCAAGAGCCTCACCCAGTTCATGGACCGCGACTCCCGCCCGGACTTCACCTCCACGGTGATGCAGCCCGGTCTGCAGAAGTTCCTGCAGAACCCGAAGGGGATCGACAGCCTGCTCTCGTCCATCGAGCGGCAGAAGAAGACGATCTTCGCGTCCGAGTGAGCCTGCTGAATGACGACTGACACCCCCCCGAAGTCCCAGGAGGCGGCCGCCGTGCCGCCTCCTGGGCGCGCGTCCGAGAAGAAGCGGATCCCGCAGGGCCACCGGCGCCTGCTGACCCGCCGCGACCGGATCACGCTCGCCTTCATGGCGGGCGTGCCGACGGTCCTCCATGTCCTCCTGGTCTGGGTGACCGCCCTGGCCTCGATCCTGCTGGCCTTCACCTCCTGGGACGGCATCGGCTTCGACTCCATCAAGTGGGTCGGGCTCGACAACTTCAAGCAACTCTTCACCGACAACCCGCAGTTCTGGCCGGCCGTCGAGCACAACATCATCTGGTTCGTGGTGCTCATCCTGATCCCGACCCCGTTCGGCCTGTTCCTGGCCGTGCAGTTGGACAAGAAGATCAGGTTCAGCCGGGTCTACCAGACGGCGTTCTTCCTCCCGGTCGTCATCTCCCTGGCGTGCATCGGGTTCGTCTGGCAGCTGATCTACAACCCGGACACGGGCCTGATCAACAGCCTCATCGGCGCCAACAAGCCGGGCCACTACATCGACTGGATCGGTGACCCGAACCTCAACCTGTGGGCCGTGCTGGTGGCCGCGTCCTGGCGGCACACCGGGTACATGATGATCCTGTACCTGGCCGGCCTGAAGAGCGTCGACCCGTCGCTGCGGGAGGCCTCGGCCCTCGACGGCGCCAACGAGTGGCAGACGTTCAAGAACGTCATCTTCCCGACGCTGCGGCCGACCAACACCATCGTCCTGGTCGTGACGATCATCGAGTCACTGCGCGCCTTCGACCTGGTCTTCGTCTTCAACAAGGGCGCACAGGGCACCGAGTTGCTCTCCATCCTGGTGACCAACAACATCATCGGCGAGTCCAGCCGCATCGGTTACGGCTCGGCGATCGCGGTGGTGCTGCTGTTCATCTCCCTGATCGTGATCATTCCCTATCTGATCGCGACCTTCCGGAAGGAGCGGCGCGCATGAGCACCGTGAGCAGCGCGCTGCCCAAGCAGCGCAACCCGATCCGCCCGGCCCGTGTCCTGCTGCACGTGTTCCTGGCGGGTACGGCCCTGGCCTGGCTCGCCCCGCTGCTGTGGGCGATCTTCTCGGCCATGCGCCCGTACAGCGAGACCAGCAACCGCGGCTACGTGTCCTGGCCGCACACGCTGAACTTCGACAACTTCAAGAACGCGTTCGAGCAGTCGGACATGACCCACTACTTCATGAACACGCTGGTCATCGCGGTCCCGTCCGTGCTGCTCACGCTGTTCCTGTCGTCGATGGTCGCGTTCTACGTCGCCCGCTTCGACTTCCGGGTCAACCTCTTCCTGCTGCTGGTCTTCACGGCCGGCAACCTGCTGCCGCAGCAGGTCATCATCACCCCGCTGTACCGGATGTACCTGCTGACGAACCTGCCGGGGATCACCGCGAGCGGCAAGCTGTACGACTCGGCGCTCGGTCTGGTGCTGATCCATGTGGCGTTCCAGTCCGGGTTCTGCGCGTTCGTGCTCAGCAACTACATGCGGTCGCTGCCGCACGAGCTGACCGAGGCCGCGCTGGTGGACGGTGCCTCGGTGTGGCGGCTGTACTGGCAGGTCACGCTGCCGCTGTGCAAGCCGGCGATGGCGGCCCTGGCGACCCTGTTGTCGATCTGGATCTACAACGACTTCTTCTGGGCCCTGGTGCTGATCTCGACGGGTGACAACATGCCGATCACCTCGGCGCTGAACAACCTCTCCGGCCAGTTCTTCACCGACCCGAACCTGATCGCCGCCGGTTCCCTGCTCACCGCGATCCCGACGCTGCTCGTGTACTTCGCGCTCCAGAAGCAGTTCGTCAGCGGTCTGACACTGGGCTCCGCCAAGGGCTGATCCGGCCCCGTCCGAAAGAGAACCTCGTGCACAACCCGTTCACCCCGGTCACCTCGGTGGCCGTGGACACGCGTGGCGCCCGTGTCCATGAAGAGGGCTGGCAGTCCTGGTCGCCCAGTGGCGCCTACGCCCTCGGTACGGCCCCGTACCGCCCGACGAACGACAACTGGGCGACCGTGTGCTACCGCCCCGGCCGCAGCGTGCCCGCCGGCGCCTTCCAGGGCGAGGGCCTGCTGGCGCTCGACCCGGGCGACGGCTCCCCGGTCCGGCTCTGGGCGGCGGCCGACCCGCTGCACGAGGTGCCCTCGATCCGGCTGACCGTCGCGGCCGGGGTCGCGGAGGTCGAGGCCGACGGTCCGGTCAAGGAGTGGACCGGCTCGGGCATCCAGTCCGTACTGGCCGACTGGGCCGCCGCCCTGGCCCTGCCGGCGCCCCGCCCCGCGCCCACCGTCTGGTGCTCCTGGTACGAGTACTTCACGGCCGTCACCGAGGACGACATCCACGAGAACCTGCGGGCGATGGACACCCTCGACCTGCCGATCGACGTGGTGCAGATCGACGACGGCTACCAGAGCGCGCTGGGCGACTGGCTGACCCTGTCCGGCCGTTTCCGCTCCCGGCGGGGCATCGCGGACGCCATCCGCGCCCGCGGCCGCCGGGCGGGCATCTGGACCGCGCCCTTCCTGGTGGACCCGGGCAGCGATCTCGCCGAGACCTACCCGGACTGGCTGGTCCGCGACCCCGACGGCAGAGCACTGCGCGCGGGCCGCAACTGGGGTCACGCGCTGTACGTCCTGGACACCACCCACCCGGCCGCCGCGGCCTACCTCACCGACGTCTTCAGGACGCTGCGCGCCGAGGGCTACGACTACTTCAAGGCCGACTTCCTCTACGCGGGCGCGATGGACGGCGTACGGCACTCGGGCGCGGACGCGCTCACGGCGTACCGGCTCGGCATCGGCCTGATCCGGGAGGCGATCGGTGCGGACGCCTACCTCCTCGGCTGCGGCGCGCCGGTGCTGCCCTCGATCGGCCTGTTCGACGCGATGCGGGTCAGCCCGGACACGGCTCCGCACCGCCGTCCCGAGGCCGACGACTTCAGCCAACCCGGCCAGGCCGCCGCCGAGTTCACCGGGGTCGGCCGCCAGTGGCAGCACGGCCGGCTCTGGGTCAACGACCCCGACTGCCTGATGGCGCGCCCCGCCGTGGAGACCCGTGCGCGCTGGGCGGCGCATGTGGAGGCCGTCGGCGGCCTGGTCGCCTCCAGCGACCGGCTGCTCTCCCTCGACCAGTGGGGCGTGGAGACAACCCGCCGCCTTCTCACCGGAGTTACCGGAGTCAACCGATGAGCGACCGCACCCTCTCCGTCCCGGGCATCGCCTACGGCGGCGACTACAACCCCGAGCAGTGGCCCGAGGAGGTGTGGGCCGAGGACGTCCGCCTGATGCGCGAGGCGGGCGTGAACATGGTCAGCGTGGGCATCTTCTCGTGGGCCCTCATGGAACCGTCCGAGGGCGTCTACGACTTCTCGCGCATGGACCGGATCCTCGGCCTGCTCCACGAGAACGGCATCGCCGCCGACCTCGCCACCCCGACGGCCGCCCCGCCGGCCTGGTTCTTCCGCGCCCACCCCGGGGCGCTCCCGGTGGACCACGACGGCCGCACCCTGTCGTACGGCAGCCGGCAGACGTTCTGCCCGAGCAGCCCCGCCTACCGCGAGGCCGCGCTCCGGATCGCCGGCGCGATCGCCGACCGGTACGCGAGCCATCCGGCCGTGAAGATGTGGCACGTCCACAACGAGTACGGCTGCCACAACGCGGCCTGCTACTGCGACACCAGCGCGGCCTCCTTCCGCCGCTGGCTGCGGGCGAAGTACGCCGACGACCTGGCCGCCCTCAACCAGGCCTGGGGCACCACCTTCTGGAGCCAGTGGTACTACGACTGGGAGGAGATCCTGCCGCCCCGCGCGACCGGCGCGGTCCCCAACCCGACGCACCAGCTGGACTGGCGGCGGTTCTGCTCGGACGAGCTGCTCTCGCTGTACACGGCGGAGCGGGACGTGCTCCGGGCGGCGGCCCCCGCGATCCCCGCCACCACCAACTTCATGGTGATGCACAACTTCGACGCCCTCGACTACTGGCGCTGGGCACCGGAGCTGGACGTGGTGGCCAACGACCACTACCTGATGTCGGCCGACCCGGAGTCGCAGATCGACGTCGCGCTGAGCGGCGACCTGATGCGGTCGCTCGCCGGCGGCCCGTGGCTGCTGATGGAGCACTCGACCGGCGCGGTCAACTGGCAGCCCGTCAACCGGGCCAAGACGGCGGGCGAGTTGCGCCGCAACGCGCTCGCGCATGTGGCGCACGGCGCGGACGGCATCTGCTACTTCCAGTGGCGGGCGGCGAAGGCGGGTGCCGAGCAGTGGCACTCGGCGATGCTGCCGCACGCCGGGACCGACAGCCAGATCTGGCAGGACGTGGTCCGGCTGGGCGCCGATCTCACGGCACTTGCCGAGGTGCGCGGCAGTACCGGCACGGCCGAGGTGGCCGTCGTCTGGGACTGGGACGCCCGCTGGGCCGTCGAACTGCCCTCGCAGCCCAGCGAGAAGCTGCGCTACCTGGACCTCGTCCGCGCCTGGTACGAGCCGCTGTGGCGGGCGGGCGTGGCGGTGGACTTCGTCCGCCCGGACGCCGATCTGTCGGCGTACAAGGCGGTCCTGGCCCCGAGCCTGTACCTGGTGGACGACACCGGCGCGGCGAACCTGACCGCCTTCGCGGAGGCCGGCGGCACCCTGGCCGTCGGCTTCCACAGCGGCGCCGTGGACGAGAACTGCCATGTGCGGCTGGGCGGTTACCCGGGTGCCTTCCGGGAGCTGCTGGGTGTGCGCACCGACGAGCTGTTCCCGCTGCTGCCCGAGGAGCGGGTGACGCTGAGCGAGGGCGGCACCGGCTCGCTCTGGTCGGAGCGGGTGGGTCTGGCGGGCGCGACGGCGGTGACGTCGTACGCCGACGGGCCGCTGGCCGGGGTACCGGCGGTGACCCGGCACGGGTACGGCGCGGGCACCGCCTGGTACGTGGCGACGCTCCCGGACCCGGAGACCCTGGCGGGGCTGCTCGGCCGGATCCGTGCCGAGGCGGGCGTGGCCGCGGGCCGCACCGCACCGGCGGGCGTGGAGGTCGTCGTGCGGCGCGGTGCGGACGCGGACTACGTGTTCGTGATCGACCACACCGGCAAGGGTGCCGAACTCCCGGTGGCGGCAGGGTCGGTGGAGCTGCTGTCCGGCAAGCCGGCCGACGGCACGGTCACCGTGGCGCCGGGCGAGATCGCCGTCGTACGGGAGCCGCGCGGTCAGTGAGCCGCGTCCAGGCGGGCCCGCTGGCCGGGCGTCAGCTCCAGGTCCACGGCGGCGAGGTTCTCCTCCAGCTGGGCCACGGACGACACCCCGGCCAGCGGGACGACCGGCAGCGGCCCGCCCAGCAGCCAGGCCAGCACCACCTGGTTGAGGGTGGCCCCGGTCTCCCGGGCCACCTCGCCCAGCGCGGCGAGGCGGGCCGGGGTGCCGGGGTGGTCGTGGTCGGCGGGCAGCGCCTTGCCGGGCTGGGTGTAGGCGCCCTTGAGCAGCGGTGAGTAGGCCACCAGGGTGAGGTCCGGCTCCGCACGCAGATAGCTGCGCAGCTGGGCGTCGGTGCCGCCGAGACCGCCGTCCGGGAACAGGTCGTCGGGGATGTCGGTGCGCGGGCGCAGATAGCTGTGCTGGTACTGGAGCACCTCGTAGCCGGGCAGCCCGGCCGCGGCGGCCAGGGCGCGGGCGCGCTCCAGTCGCCAGACGGCGTGGTTGCTGGCGCCGAGCAGGCCGACGGTGCCCTCCGCGACGAGCGCCGCGAACCCCTCGACGGTCTCGCGGAGCGGGACGGCGGGGTCCTCTATGTGGGCGTACAGCAGGTCGAGCTTCTCCACGCCGAGGCGTTCGCGACTGCGCTCGGCCGACTCCCGGATCACCTTCGCGGACAGCCCCTCGGCGTTGTCGGTGTAGCTGGTCCCGGGGGCGAGCGGGCGGGCGCCGAGCTTGGTGGCGATGACGATTTCGTCGCCGATCCCGCGGCTGCGGCGCCAGCGGCCGAGCAGTTCCTCGCTCTGGCCGCCCTGGCCGCCGTCCTCCCAGAAGGCGTAGTTGTCGGACGTGTCGATGAAGTTCCCGCCGGCCTCGACATAGCGGTCGAGGACGGCGAATGAGGTCTGCTCGTCGGTCCGGGACCCGAACAGCATGGCCCCGAGCGCGAGGACACTCACCTCGCGCCGGGTCTTCGGGTCGGTGCCGATGGTGCGGTACTTCATGTGCCGTCTCCTCCGTCCGCACACCCGGGTCCGGGCGCACGACGGCGAGTCTTCATCTTGAAGTGCGCTTCAGGTCAAGCCGGTTGACAGCAGCGCCCCGGTTGGACAGCGCCCCGAAGGGGCGCGGGGAACTGCGCGACCAGCCACAACGATGCCGCAGCCAACCGACGACGTATCTCCCCGGCCCCAAACAGCCGAGCGCCTAGCCCACTTCGGCCCGCGCCGCAGGCCCCTCGTCCAGGAACCCGCCCGACTGGTGCTGCCACAGCTTGGCGTAGGCGCCCTCCGCGGCGAGCAGTTCGTGGTGCGTGCCCTGTTCGACGATCCGGCCGCGGTCCAGGACCACCAGGCGGTCCATCGAGGCGACCGTGCTCAGGCGGTGCGCCACCACCAGTGCCGTGCGGCCCTCCATGAGCCGCCACAGCGCCTCCTGGACCAGGATCTCGCTCTCCGAGTCCAGCGCGCTGGTCGCCTCGTCCAGGAGCAGGATCGGGGCGTCCCGCAGGATCGCCCGGGCCAGCGCGACCCGCTGGCGCTGGCCGCCGGAGAGCTTGATGCCGCGCTCCCCCACCATGGTGTCGAACCCGTCCGGCAGCGCGTCGGCGAACTCCGTGACGTGCGCGGCCTCGGCGGCCAGCCGGATCTCGGCGTCGGTGGCGTCCGGCCGGGCGAAGGCGATGTTCTCCCGCAGGGTGCGGTGGAACATCGCCGGGTCCTGCGGGACGTAGGCGATCTGGCTGCGCAGGTCGGCCTGGCGCAGCCGGCTGATGTCCTGGCCGCCGACCATGATCCGGCCGGCGTCGATGTCGGTCATCCGCAGCAGCAGCCGGGTGAGCGTGGTCTTGCCGCCGCCCGACCGGCCGACGAAGCCGAACTTCGACCCGCTGGGCACGTCCAGTTCAAGCCCTTCGAACAGCGGTTTCGCACCCGCGTGGGTGAAGGAGACCTTCTCGAAGCGGACGCCGGCGGCCCGCGGCGCGAGCGGTTCCGGAGCCTCCGGGTCGACCACGGTCGGGGGCTCCAGGAGCAGTTCGGTGAACTGGGCCGCCTCGGTCATGGAGCTCTCCATGCGCCGGTAGATCTGGTTGAACTCGAACATGATCCGGGTCGCGTTGGAGTAGTACGTGAAGGCGACCACGACCGCCTCCACACTGTGCCCGCCACCGGCCAGCGCCACCGCGAGCAGCAGCCCCAGCGCGTTGGTCGCCACGGACATCGGCGCGACGAAGGTGTCGATGCGCAGGTTGCCGTAGTCCCACGAGCGCAGCTGGCGCCGCCGTGACTCGGCGACCCGCGACCGGTGTTCGGCGGCCTCCCGCTCCTCCGCGGCGAACGCCCGGACCGTGTCCATGTTCATCAGGCTGTCGGCGACATGCCCGGACACCCGGGCGATGGCGTCCTCGCGCTGGGCGACCAGCCGCTGCCGGTGGCGGATCAGCGGCACCACGCACACGCCGGTGACCGCGATCATCGTCAGCAGCCCGACGACCAGGAGCGGTTCATAGCGCCACAGCACCACCGACCCGAACGCGAGCGGTACGAAGCTGCCGACGATGTTGAAGGTCAGCGTGTCCGCGAACTCCTCGAAGCGGGTGGCGAAGCTCAGCACCCGCTTGGTGAGCGACCCGGCGAAGTTGTCGTGGAAGAACGCGGCGTCCTTGGCGAACAGTTCGTCCATTCCGATGACGTACAACTGCTCGATGCCGAGGGCGTCCAGACGGTTCAGACAGTGCAGACCGATCCGCCACAGTGCCTCCGCCAGCAGCAGGACACCGCCGAAGCCGAGGACGTACGGCAGTGCGGCGCCGAGGTCCAGGCCGTGGCCGTCGGCGATCCGGCCGACGAGCCTGGCCACCACCAGCGGTGCCAGGTAGTTGATTCCGATGTTGCCGAGCGCCGGCAGCAGCATTCCGGGCAGCGTGAGCCACTTGAGCCGGGCCAGCTCCCGTCCGTAGTAGCGGAGCGCGAGCAGGACCGCGCCCTGCCGGGGTCCGGTCGCAGGTAAATCGACTGAGGATGTCATCTCAACCCTGTGTAGTCGTCGTACGGCATGCCGAGTCGGCCGCCACATGGTCCGCGGCGGCCTGGAATCGGCAGGTCAGGAAAGGGAAGTGTGCCGCGAGGACGGCCGCGGAGTCCACGTGTTTTTCCGCCGACGACTACGCAGCGAACACGCGTCGCCGCCGTCCGGACCCGGTCACTCCGTCCGGTTCCAGGTCAGAGTCACGGTCAGTTGTGCCGAGGCTCCGGCCGCCGTGATGATCGCCCCCGCCTGGGCGCTCAACTCGACGCCGAACTGCACGACCAGCGCGTCCGGACGCTGCCCGAAGTCCTCCACCTGCGCGGAGACGCCCCGGGCCACCGCCCGCACGGATTGCATGACGGAGTCGAACGTGCCCTCGGCCTTCTCGATGACCGCAGACATCGAACCACCGCGGGTGACGACCGCGGCCGCGTCCGGCTCGTCGGAGACCCTGACGAGCACACTGCCGCCCTCGCCTAGCGAGAATTCCATGATTGCCATAAACTATGGATTAACACGAAATGCCGTATATCGCCAGATGGTTGACCTTTCTTTCATTTCCCGGACGTGTACGCAGAAGGCAAGGACCGGGCCAGTGGGCTTCGGCCGTGGATGCAGCCCATCCGCGAAGGGAGCTGAGCGATGTCACGCGCCGTCGAGATCGTTCTTATCGTGATCGGGATTCTCCTCCTGGCGGCCGCTCTGATCGGCAGTGGCATTTCCAGGCGCCTTATGACCATTCCGAAGATGCATCGGACACCCCGTATCGTGATCGCCATTCTGGGTGTGCTGCTGCTGGTCGGCGGGGTGTGGGGGGTGACCCAGACAGAGAAGCGCGGGCCCACACTGGCCGACCTCCGGGCTCACGTTCCGTCCGACGTCAAATCGGCGCTCACCTGCACGGAAGGCAGCGAATCCCCGAAGGGAGCCGTGGAAATGGCCTGCAACGCGGACAGCGTCTCGTATCAGGCCTGGTACGTCATGTTCCCCGATGTGAACTCCATGCAGGACTACTGGATCAGCCAGGTGACCCCGTCGGACCTCACTGGGTCCAACTGTAAGACCCTGCAGGACTACCAGACGGGAGGCAAGGTGTCGTACTACTTCAGCGATGAATCAAAAACGGTCGGCGACCAGGCCTGCTACGTGAGCGGAAAGACCACGGTGGCCATGTACACGGACCGGCGTTTCAACATCGTGGTATGGGCCCAGACCGACGATCCGCAGCATTTCGCCGAGTTCCAGAAATGGGTCGATCGCACCTCGCAGCCCGAACCCGTAGGGGATGAGAACACCACCCCGCCCACGCCTTCGCACACCATCGCGTCCGGATCCTGATCCGGCCCTGAGGGAAGAGCGCCATGGCGGCGGAATTTGACTTCGTACTCGAAATGAGCGAGGCGCCTCACGGCTATTGCATCGACGTGTCCTCGCCGTGCGGCGAGGACCGATCCATTGCCGACATCGACGCCCGGGAACTGCTGGATCGACTGCCCTCTCTGGAGATGGCCGTGCTGGGTTCCGCCGCGCGTTCCCGCGGCATGCAGTCCGCACTGGAGGCACCCGCCCGGCAGGTCGGCGGCATACTGTGTGACGCCGTGCTGCAGAGCCCGGTCAAAGCGCTGTATCTGTCCAGCAGGCAGCGGGCGCAGGAACACGGGCGGCGGCTGCGGATGGTTCTCCGAGTGCGCTCACCGGAGCTCGCGGCACTGCCCTGGGAACTTCTCTACGACGAGAAGCTCGGCGGCTATCTGTGCCTGCATCACCCGATCATTCGCTACGTGGAGATGCTGGAGCCGGTCTCGCCGCTGCACGTGGACCCTCCGTTGCGCGTCCTTGGCATGGTGTCGCTCCCCGGCTCCCTCGGCCGGCTGAACGCGGAGGCCGAGCGGGAGAGTCTGGGTGCCGCGCTCAAGCCGCTCATGGACGAGGGAATGGTCCGGCTGGACTGGGTGCGCGGAGAGACCAAGTCGGATCTCCTCCGATCGCTGCTGCGCGGCTGCCACATCTTCCATTTCATCGGTCACGGAAGGTTCGACGACCACCGGCGCCAAGGGATGATCGTCTTCACCGACGAGCAGGGCCGGGAGGACCCGCTGCACGCCGAAGCGCTCGGCGCGCTCCTCAGCATCGCCGAGCCCGCACCGCGCCTCGTCGTACTCAACAGCTGCGAGACGGGGACCTCCCACGCGCAGGATCTGTTCTCCAGCACGGCAGCCAAGCTGGAGTTCACCGTGCCGGCCGTGGTGGCCATGCAGTTCCCGGTCACCGACAAGGCGGCCGTGCTCTTCTCCCGGGCCTTCTACCAGGCCCTGGCGGCGAACCGACCGGTCGACGAGGCGGTACGCACCGGTCGTGTCGCACTGCGGGCCGACAAGGACGACAGCCTCGAATGCTTCACGCCCGTCCTCTACCAGCGCAGCGGTGACGCCCGGCTCTTCGACCTCACCCATCCCCTCCCGTCCACTGCCGCGGAGACGGTGGTCACGCAGACCAACAAGATCGAGGAGGACAAGGAGAACAAGGAGGACAAGGAGGACGCGGAAGACAAGGGGAAGCCCGAGTCCGGGCGAACCGCTCCTGCCCGCCTGATTCCTCCGCCCGGCCTCACACCACGTCCGACGATCGAAACCGGACACTGGGTGGTCAGCCTGGCTGTCCATCCGCAGGGGCGCCTGCTCGCCACCGGGTCCCGCAAGCTGGTGCGCGTCTGGGACGTGGTCAGCGGCCAGTCGACGTGGGAGCGTCGGCTCGGCGGGTGGAGCACGATGGTCAACGCGATCGCCTTCAGCCCCGACGGCGACAGGCTGGCGACCGGCAGCACGGACAACCTGGCTCGGGTCTGGGAGATGACGACCCGGTCCGTGACCGCCGAACTGGCCCACCGTCATTTCGTCAACGCGGTGGACTTCGACGCCACGGGCAGACGCCTGGCCACCGGCAGCGCGGATGCGACGGCCTGCGTGTGGGATCTCAGTACCGGGATCCGCCTGTTGTCCCTGTGCCATGCCCGCGCGGTCAAGGCCGTCGGGTTCAGCCCGGACGGCCGCTGGCTGCTCACGGCGTCCGAGGACAAGAACGCGTACGTCTGGGACGTGGACACCGGCCGGCTGGAGGCCCGGTTCCCGCACCAGGATTTCGTACTCGGTGTCGCCTTCTCACCGGACGGGCGGAAGATCGCCACGTGCAGCCAGGACCGCACCGCCCAGGTGAGGGAAACGGAGACCTGGACCCAGTTGTTCCAAGTGGAGCACAACGGCGGTCTGCGGGCGGTGGCGTTCAGCCCCGACAGCACCGTGCTCGCCACGGGCGGCGAGGACGGCGCGGTATGCGTGTGGCAGGCCGACACGGGGCAGTGCCTGCTCACCGACAAGCACAACCGTTCGGTGAATGCCCTGGCCTACTATCCGGACGGCCGCTTCCTCGCCAGCGCGGGCGAGGCCAAGGTCATCCGCAGTGTAGGACTGCCCGAGCCCAGATGAATGCCCGTCCCGTGGCGTATTTCAGGCCTGCGGGCAGAGTCGTTGCCGACCCGCGTGCGTTGGTCCCGCTGCCGATCCGTCGTCGTACCGCTGCCAGTCTCCGTCCGTAAGTCCGAGGAGCCGGGTGATGTCCGTCAGCCCGGGCAGCGGTCCGTGGTCCCCCGTCACCTTGAGGGCGGAGACAGCGGTGAGGTGGCCGAGCCGCAGGGCACGCGTCATCGTCTCGGCGCGCAGCAGGCCGGCCAGGAAGCCCGCCGCGAACGCGTCGCCCGCGCCGACCGGTTCCACCACGGCCGTCCGCAGCGCGGGCACCGTGCACACGCCGTTCGCGGTGACCGCGGTCGCGGACCGGGCGCCGTCCTTGACGACGAGGATCCGCGGGCCGGGCAGCAGGTCCCGCAGGCCGGTGACGGTCAGGTCGCCGCCCCACAGTTCCTGGGCCTCGTCGAGGCCCACGAAAACGATGTCAGCCTGGTCCGCGAGGGCGCGCAGCACCACGGGTGCGGTGCCGTCCGGCCACAGCGCGGCCCGGTGGTTGACGTCGAAACTGACGGCGTACGGCCGTTCGGCGGCGGGCGTGTCGAGGACCCGGGTCACCAGGGCGCGGCAGGACGCGGAGAGGGCGGGGGTGATCCCGGTGAGGTGCAGGAGGGCCGCCGAGCGCAGGGGTTCGCCGTCGAGCAGGCCGGGGCCGAGGGCCGAGGCCGCCGAGCCGGTGCGGTAGTAGTGGACGCGGGTGCCGGCGGGGCCCGGGTTCTTGAGAAGGAGGCCGGTGGGCCGGTGCGGGTCGGTGCGGACGTGCGTCACGTCGACCCCGGCGGCGGCGACCGCGGCGCGCACCCGGCGGCCCAGCGGATCGTCACCGACGGCCGAGAGCCAGCGGGCCGGGACGCCGTGGTCCGCGAGGTACATGGCCACGTTGGACTCCGCTCCCGCGACGGACACCCGCAGTTGCTCGGCGTCCGCCAGCGGCCGGGGCGGGTCGGGGGCGAGGGCGGCCATGGTCTCGCCGAGGCAGACGACCGGGCCAGGGGCCGGACACCAGGAGGCCGTCATGCCGGTCCCTCCTCCGGTACGGCGGCCCGGAACGCGCGGGCCCGGTCGCGCAGGTCGCTGATGCTGCCGCCGTCCGCCGCGTCGCCGACGAGCGGTGAGCCGACGCCGACGGCGGTCGCCCCGGCGGCCAGGTAGGCCCGCGCGGCCGGCACGTCGACACCGCTGACCGGGACGAACGCGGTGTCGGGGAACGGCCCGCGCAGCGCCTTCAGGTACGCCGCTCCCCCGGCCTCGGCGGCCGGGAAGAGCTTCAGGGCCGCGGCGCCGCCGGCCTGCGCCGCGATCACGTCGGTGGGGGTCAGCACGCCCGCCAGGACCGGCATGCCGAGCTGCCGCGCGGTGTCGGCGCCGGCGCCGAGACCGGGAGTGACCGCGAAGCCGGCGCCCGCGCGATGGGCGGCGTGTGCGTCGGCGGCGGTCAGCACCGTGCCGGCGCCCAGCGGCCGGCCGGGGCCGAGTTCCTTGTGGGCCCGGGCGATGACGGTGAGTGCGTCGGCGCCGCTGAGCGACACCTCGATCAGTTCGATGCCCTCCTCGGCGAGGGTCAGTACGGTGCGCAGGGCGGCGTCCGGGTCGCCGCCGCGCACGATGGCGAGCAGGCGACGGGCGGCGAGGGCGGCTCGCAGATCCACGAGCGGGGCTCCTTCCATGGTCAGCGGGTGCACGGGCAGTCGGCGCCGACGGTGAGCCGCCAGCGGACCTCGCCCGAGGCGGGGACGCGGGCGGCGTCGTCCGGGCCCGCGTCGGCGAGGTCGAAGACGCGGCCGAGCATCGGCTCGACGCCCGTACTGCGGTAGGGCCGGTCGGCGGGGAAGCCGCCGAGGTTGCGCCACAGGGCGACGGAGAGCGGCTGCCCCTCCGCCTCGACGGCGAAGGCGAGTTGGTCCGGGCCGTCGTGCACACAGCAGCGGCCGCCGTCGACCACGGCCCCGACGGCCGTACCGTCGTCCGGCCCGAAGCGGTCGAGCCGCAGCCCCAGGGGCGCGGGCCAGGTGCCCGCCACCCAGGGGGCGCCGTCCGGCCAGGGACGGTCCAGCAGGGGCGCGGCCTCCGGGAACAGCCGGGTGGGCGCGCCCTCCCGGACCCGCAGGACGGCCTCCTCGGAGAGGTCGAGGAGCGCGTGGGCGGCCCAGACGAAACGGAAGCCGGGGTCGGCCGTCAGCACATAGTCGGCCTCCACACCGTCGGCCGTGCCACGCAGCGTGCGGGTCAGGACGAAGCGCTCGCAGTGGACGGTCTCCCCGGTGCCGTCCTCGTCGCGCGTCCAGGGCCGGGACCAGGCGTCGCCGTGGTCGGGGGTGCCGCGGACGGTGGGGACGCACTCCTCCAGTCCGCCCGCGTCCACGAACGCCTCGCCCGGTGTGACGCGGCGGCGTTCGGGGCTGTCGCGCCGCCACAGCCACTCGCGGCCACCGTGCCGCAGCGAGGTCCAGCGGCCGCCGTGCGCGAGGTCGGTCACGACGTCGAGGGGCATGGTCACCACTCCGCGAAGGAGCCGTCGGCGTGCCGCCAGACCGGGTTGCGCCACCGGTGGCCCGTGCGGTCGGCCGCGCGTACGGCCGCCTCGTCGATGGTGATGCCGAGCCCGGGGGCGTCACCGCGGTGCGCGTGCCCGTCCACGAAGCGGAAGGGCTCGGGGTCGACGAGGTAGGAGAGGAGGTCGGCGTCCTTGTTGTAGTGGATGCCGCGGCTCTGCTCCTGGATCAAGAAGTTCGGTGTGGCGAAGGCGACTTGGAGGCTGGCGGCGAGGGCGATGGGGCCGAGCGGGCAGTGCGGGGCGAGCTGGGCGCCGTAGGTCTCGGCGAGCGAGGCGATGCGGTGCACCTCGGAGATGCCGCCGGCGTGCGAGAGGTCCGGCTGGGCGACCGCGATGCCGGCGGCCAGGGCGGGCAGGAACTCGGCGCGCGAGTACAGGCGTTCGCCGGTGGCCAGCGGCACCGAACTCGCGGTGACCAGACCGGGCAGCAGGTGGCCCTGCTCGGGGAGGACCGGTTCCTCCACGAACAGCGGGTGCAGCGGGGCGAGTTCGGTGAGGACGCGGCGGGCGCTGGCGGCGGTGAAGCGGCCGTGGAAGTCGACGGCGACGTCCCGGTCCGGGCCGAGGGCGTCCCGGGCGGCACTCACCCGGGCGACCACGGCCGCCGTCTCCGCCACCGTGGTCAGCGGTGAGGTGGCCCCGGCGGCGTTCATCTTGACCGCGGTGAAGCCCGCCTCGACCTGGGCCGATATCTGCTCGGTCAGCTGGGCTGGTTCGTCGCCGCCGACCCAGGCGTAGACCCTCGCCCGGTCGCGCACCGGACCGCCCAGCAGGGCGTGCACGGGCGCGCCGTAGGTCTTGCCTGCGATGTCCCACAGGGCCTGGTCGAGGCCCGCGACGGCGCTCGACAGCACCGGACCGCCCCGGTAGAAGCCGCCCTTGGTGAGCACCTGCCAGTGGTCCTGGATGCGCAACGGGTCCTGCCCCAGCAGGTATTCGGCGAGGACGTCGACGGCCGCGCGGACGACCTCGGCGCGGCCCTCGACGACGGGCTCGCCCCAGCCGACCACCCCGTCGTCGGTCTCGACGCGGCAGAAGAGCCAGCGCGGCGGGACGAGGAAGGTCTCTATCCGGTCGATCTTCACTGGCCGCCGTTGCCTTTCGTGTCGTCGGTCCCGGTCGTTTCTTCGGTCCCGGTCGTTTCTCCGGGTCCGGTCGCCGCTTCGGGTCCGGTCTCGTCCTCGGGGCCGTCGAGCCGGGCCAGGTCGCGGCCCGCCTGGTCGAGCAGGGCCCGCATGGCGGTCTCGGCCGCCTGTGGGTCGCGGTCGCGCACGGCGTCCAGGACGGCGCGGTGGGCCGGCACGGGGTCCTCGCTGTGCGGGGAGCTGTGCACGATCCGGTCGCGGTGGGCCAGCCCCGACTCGATCACCATCTCCATGCGTTCGAGCAGTTCGTTGTGGGTGGCGGCGAGCAGGGCGCGGTGGAAGGCGAGGTCGGCGTCGACGGCGTGGCCCGGGTCGGCGCCCTCCCGCGCCATCGCCTCCACGGCCGTCTCCAGCAACAGCAGGTCGGCCTCGGTGCGGCGCTCGGCGGCGAGCCGGACGGCGGCCGGCTCGATGATGGCGCGGACCTCGGCGAGGTTGCGCAGCAGCGACCATTCCGCGCCGGTCGTCCCGCCGCCCTCGAACTGCCAGCGCAGCACGTCGGCGTCGAGCAGGTTCCAGTCCGCGCGGGCCCGCACGAAGGTGCCGCGTTTCTGGCGGGCGTCGACCATGCCCTTGGCGGCGAGCACCTTGAGGGACTCGCGCAGGGCGGTGAGGCTGACGTCCAGTTCGCTCTGCAACGCCACCAGGTCGAGCGTGGCCCCTTCCGGGATCTCGCCGCCGAGGATGCGGCGCGCCAGGGCCTCCACGGTCTGGCCGTGCACACCGCGGCGGGCGTAGGGCGTCATGTCGTACAGCCTTTCTGTTCAAAGGGCATCATGCGGAGGCCTTCACGACGCTCCAGCCGCCGTCCACGACGAGACTGGACCCGGTGATGTAGGAGGCCTCGTCGGCGCAGAGGAACGCGATCGCCGCGGCGACCTCCTCGGGGGTGCCGAAGCGGCGGGCGGCCGTTTGGGCGATGCTGCGTTGCCGTTCGTCGGGCGGCACCCGGTTCCAGGCCCCGGTCAGGATGGGCCCGGGGAGTACCGCGTTGACGCGTACCTCGGGCCCGTACTCGACGGCGAGCTGCCCGCACAGGGACAGCAGGCCGCCCTTGGCCGCGGCGTAGGCGGGGTGGCCGGGGATGCCCGCGTGGGCGTGCACCGACGAGGTGAGCAGCACCGCGCCGTGACGGGCGCGCAGGTCGGGCAGGACCGCCTTCACGCCGAGGAAGCTGCCGGTGAGGTTGACGGCGAGCTGCCGCTGCCAGGACGGCAGGGTCATCTCGTCGGCCGGCCGGACCTCGACGGTGTAGGCGTTGCTGACGAGCACGTCGACCGGGCCGAAGGCGTGGGCGGCGGTCACGATCCGCGCCCAGTCGTCCTCGGCGGCGACGTCCGCGTGCACGTACCGGGCCCGGCCGCCGTCCTTCTCGATCCCGTCCACCACGGCCTGGCCGCGTTCGTCCGCGATGTCGGCGAGCACGACGGCCGCGCCCTCCCCGGCGAGACGTGCGGCGGTGGCGGCTCCGATGCCGGAGGCGGCGCCGGTCACCACGGCGGTACGGCCGGTGTAGCGGGCACCGTACCGTCGTACGGACTGGTCCATCGGGCTCCTTAGAGGGTGAGCTGCTGGAAACATATGCGTCCTACAGGCGCCTCAGCACCACCAGGTCGGCGTCGTGCTCGGCAGTCCACGCGAACGGCAGTCCGTGGTGGAGCAGATGGGCTCCGCTGTACGGCGTTCCGGTCGCCGTGTCCCGGTAGCGCGCCGCCGGGTCCAGGCCGCGCAGCCGCAGCCGGGCGGGGCGGCCGGGCACCAGCGGTGCGCCGTCGAGGCGACCGGTGGAGAGCGCGGCGACGACGGTCCGGTCACCGGCGTCGTACTGCACGCCGCAGGTGGGGTCGTCCGGCGTGCCGAGCAGCCGGGCCTCCCCGTGGTGGACGACGTCCCGCACCTCCTTGTACCGGGCGATCCACCGGGCGGCCTCGGCCCGCTGCTCCGGGTTCCAGGCGCGCAGGTCGGCGCCGATCCCGAGGACTCCGCACATGGCGTTGACGAAGCGGAAGGCGAGGCTGCGCGGGCGCGGGTCGAAGATGCCGGGGGCGTCGGTGACCCAGGAGCTCATGACGTGGGGTGCGTGGGCGTGCAGGAAGCCGTACTGGATGCGCAGCCGGTCCAGCGGCGCGGTGTTGTCGCTGGGCCAGACCACGTCGGTCCGGGCGAGGGTGGCGTGCTCGATCCGGCCGCCGCCACCGGCGCAGCCCTCGACGGTGACGCCGGGGTGGGCGGCGCGCAGGTGGTCAAGGACCCGCAGGTATCCGGCGACGTGCTCGGCGTCCAGGTCGACCTGGTCGGCGGGACCGGCGCCGGGGCGGCCGCGTTCGGTGGGCGGGCGGTTCATGTCCCACTTCAGATAGCCGATGCCGTAGGTGCCGAGCAACCGGTCGAGGGTGCCGATGACGAAGTCCTGGACGTCGGTGCGGCCCAGGTCGAGCAGCAGCTGGTTGCGGACCAGGCGGGCCGGGCGGCCGTCGATGCGGTAGACCCACTCGGGGTGTTCGGCGTACAGCCGGCTGCCGGGGCTGACCGCCTCCGGCTCCACCCACAGGCCGAAGTCCAGGCCGAGGGCGCGGACGTCGGCCACGAACCGGTCGAAGCCCTGCGGGAACGCCGCCGGGTCCGGGTACCAGTCGCCCAGTCCCCCGGTGTCGTCGGCGCGGCCGGTGAACCAGCCGTCGTCCACGACGAACAGCTCGGCCCCGATGTCGGCGGCCGCCTTCGCCAGCTCCAGCTGCCCGGCCGCGTCGACGTCGAAGCCGGTGGCCTCCCAGGAGTTGTAGAGCACCTTGCGGGGGCGGTGCAGCCGGTCGCAGGTGAGGCGGCGCTCGTAGCGGTGCCAGACCCGGGACAGGCCGTCGAGTCCGTCCGGGCTGAAGGCGCAGGCGAGGCGCGGGGTCGCGAGGGTCTCCCCGGGGGTCAGGTGTACGGCGCCCTCGTGCGGGACCCGGCCGGCCCGGATCCGGACGGTCCCGCCCGGTTCGGCCTCCGCCGTGATGTGCCAGTTGCCCGGCCATTCGAGGGCGACACCGTAGGTGGCGTCCCCGTCCTGCACGGCGAGCCAGGGCGCGTAGGCGTGGCCGGGCACACTCTGCAGGCTGCCGATGGTGAACGTGCCTCTGGTGAGGTCGAGTTGGGTGCGCTGGAACTCCTGCGACCACTGTCCGGTGAGGTAGGTCAGCCGGGCCGGGCCCGTGACCGGGATCGTGACGGCGGCCGAGTCGAGCCGCTCCAGGCGGAGTTCGGCCGTGGCGGTGAACTCGGCCCAGCGGAGGATCACGTCGGTGCCGGGGACGGTCCGGTAGCAGAGGACCGTCCGCAGGCCGGTCACCTCGTCGGCGAACGCGAGTCGCAGGCTCCCGTCCGTCTCCTCGGCGCCGTCGAACTCCCACCACACGCCCCGGTCCGCGCCCGGACGTGCCACCACCAGTTCGGATCCGGTGAACGGCCGCAGCCCGTAGGGCAGGTACTCGGCCGGGGCCGCGTCGGCGGGCGTGATGAAGTGGGTGCGGTGCGACCAGTCCAGGGCGGACGGCCCGTCCTCGACGCCGAGCGGGCCCCAGGCGTCGAGCTCGGCCCACGGCCCGTCCGGGGAAATGCGGACGGTGTAGCTGGTGTGCTCCGTCCGCAAGGTCCAGCGCTGGTACGTCACTTGACCGCTCCCAGGTTGAGGCCCGCCACGAAGTGCCGCTGGAAGCGCAGGAAGACGGCGACCGTGGGCGCGGCGGCGATGACCGATCCGGCGGCGATCACGTTCCACTCCGACACGTACTGGCCCTGGAGTCCGATGAGGGCGGCGGTGATCGGCATCTTGGTGTCGCTGCGCAGGACGGTGATCGCCCAGAGCAGGTCGTTGAAGATCCAGGTGAAGGACAGGGCGCTGAGGGCGGCCAGGGCGGGCCGGGTCAGCGGGAGGATGATCCGCCAGAAGATCTGCCAGGGCCCGGCGCCGTCGACGACCGCCGCCTGCTGGATCTCCATCGGGATCGACCGCATGAACCCGTGCAGGACGAAGACGTAGAAGCCGACGCCGAAGCCGATCTGCACGCCGATCAGCGCGGGCAGGGTGTCGTAGACGCCCATCACCTCGCTGAGCTTGGACACCGGGATGAGCAGGATCTGCGGCGGCAGCAGGTTGCCGCCGAGCATGAGCAGCAACAGGGAGCGCCGGAAGCGGAGTTCGTAGCGGCTGAGGGCGAACGCGGCCATCGCGGCGAGGGCCAGGGTCACCAGGACGCAGGGGATGGTGACGATCAGGCTGTTGATCAGGGCCTGCTGCTGGCCGCCGTCGGTCCAGGCCTGGCCGAAGTTGGCCAGGGTGAAGGAGCGCGGCCAGCTGCCCAGGCCGTGGGCGGCGATGTCGTCGAAGGAGCGCAGGCTGGTCACCAGGACCAGGGCGATGGGCAGCAGCCACAGCACGGCCAGGGCGCCGGCGCCGAGGTGGAATCCGGCGGTGGCCGCTCTTCTGCGGCGCAGCGCCGTGGAGTTGGCCGTGGAGCCGGCTGTGGCGTCGGCGGACATCAGTCGGCCTCCCGGAAGGCGCGCACGAGGTAGGAGGCGATGACCCCGAAGGCCAGGACGAAGATGACGACGGCCAGGGCGGAGCCGTAGCCGAGTCGCAGGGACTGGAAGGCGGTCGAGTACATGTAGGTGCTCAGCAGCTCGGACGAGTGGTAGGGGCCGCCGCGGGTGAGTGACCAGACGACGTCGAAGGAGCGCAGCGAGTCGATGATGATGACCGACAGGACCACCGCGTTGACACTGCGCAGTTGGGGCAGTGTGACGTGCCGGAACCGCTGCCAGGCGCTCGCGCCGTCGACCTTGGCGGCCTCGTAGAGCGCCGGGTCGATGCCCTTGAGGCCGGCCAGGTACAGGACCATGACGTAGCCGATCTGGCGCCACAGGGCGGGCACGATCACCGCGTACAGGGCGGTGTCCTGGTCGGCGAGCCAGGCGTGCCGGAGGCTGCCGAGGCCGACCCCGCCAAGGACCCGGTTCAGGACGCCGTCGGGCTGGTAGATCGCCTGCCAGACGAGGGCGGTGGCGACCAGCGAGAAGACGACGGGCAGGAACAGGGCGGCCCGGTAGAAGCCGACGCCGCGCCGTTCCTGCTGGAGCAGCAGCGCGGCGGCGAGCCCCAGGACGGCGGACAGGCCGCCGAAGAGGACCAGCCACAGCACGGTGTGGCCGAGCGCGCTGCGGAAGACGTCGTCGTGGGCCATCTCCCGGAAGTTGTCCAGGCCGACGAACTGCGGCGGGGAGACGCCGTCCCACTTGGTGAGGGCGAGGTAGAAGCCCTGGAGCGCGGGCCAGAACACCCACAGGGCCTCCGCGAGCAGCGGGACCAGGACGAACGCGAGGACCATCGGCGGGGTGCGCCGGGGGCCCCGGGGCCGCCTGCCGCTGACGGGCAGGCGGGCCGGGGACTTCCGGTCGGGGGCGGTCAGCACAGCCACGTCAGGCGTTCCAGATCTTCTGGGCATCGCGCTGCCAGTCGGTCAGGATGCTGCCGATCTGCTTCGGCTTGGCCAGGAACTTGGTCAGGGCGGTGTCCGCGGTGGGCTGGAGGGCGTCGCTGGAGTCGCGGTTGAAGAACTGGGTGATCTCGGCGGCCTCGGCGACGTGTGCGCGGCCCTTCTTCACCAGTGCGGTGCCGGCGTCCTTGGCGTCCGGGTTGCAGGGCAGGACGGTGCCGGAGGAGCCCTTGATGTAGATCTCCTGGGCCTCGGCGGTGGCGAGGTACTTCATCAGGTCGATGACCTGGTCGCGGCGGCCGGTGCGGGCGCTGGCGAAGTAGCCGTCGACCGGCGCCTCCTCGGCGAGCGGGACCTTGGAGTCGATGACCGGGAAGCGGAAGAAGTCGATGTCGTCCAGGGCGCTCTTGGGTGCCGAGTCGGCGAAGAAGGTGCCGATGAGCATCATGCCGGTCTTGCCGCCCAGCAGCGCGGTCGTGGCGTCCTGGAAGGCGAGGGCGGTGCCGTTCGGGTCGAAGTACGGCAGCACCTCCTGCCAGCGGTCGAAGACCTTGCGCACCTCGGGGTCGTCGAACCGGTGCTTCCCGGCGAGGAGTTCGCGGTGGTACTGGGCGCCGTTGATCCGGATGTCCAGGTAGTCGAACCAGGCCGACGCCACCCAGGGGGTGTTGCCGCCCGCGCCGAGCCCGATCGGGGCGACGCCCTTGCCCTTGAGCTTGTCGCACAGGTCGAGGAAGCCGTCCCAGCTGGTGGGCACGCTCACGCCCCACTTGGCGAAGTTGGACTTCCGGTAGAACATGCCCCACCAGTAGTAGGTGTTGGGCACGAAGACCTTCTTGCCGGAGCTCGCGGTGCACAGCGAGTGCAGGGCCTTGGTGTACCGCTTGAGGTCGGGCGAGGAGCTCCACGCCTCGTCGAGGTCGAGGAGCAGGTTCTTCTTGGCGTAGGCGTCCGCCACCGAGCCGGGGTACCAGGTGTACACGTCCGGCGGGTTGGCCGAGGTGAGGTAGGTCGGCAGCTGGGTGCGGAAGGTCTCGGCGGCGACCGTGTTCAGGCTCGCCCTGCCGGACCCCTTCTTGCCGTACGCCGCGACCAGGTCCTCCATCGCGGTCTTGGCCTGCGGGGCGGACAGGTTGGACTGGAGGGTCACCGCGCCCTTCGAGGAGCCCTTGCCGGAGGAGGTGGAGGTGACGCAGCCGCTGAGCAGTGCCGCGGTCCCGGCGGCACCGACTCCGGCGAGGAACCGCCGCCTGCTGGTCTGGGGGTTGGCCATGTTGGATTCCTCGTTCACTTGAATTGGGTCCGGTACACGTGGCCGTCGACTCCGCGGAAGACCGCGTCCACGGCTCCGTCCGGGCCGGCGACCGCGCCGAGCGCTCCGTCGAACGCGGCGCTCGGGAACTCCTGCCGCTTGCTCCAGCCCTGCCAGGCGCCGTCGGCGTACCGCTGCTGCCAGAGCGTGTAGTCGGCGGCCCGCGCGTAGAGCAGCACCGCGTCTCCGGCGGCGACCAGCGTCGGGCTGCCGCTGACGGTCCCGCCGAGGGAGGTCCAGTCGGACCACTCCCCCGAGGTGTCCCGGGTCCGGGTCCACACGTCGTCGGCGGTGGTGCGGACAACGACGTGGACGCGTCCCTGCGCGTCGACGGCGGCGGACGGCCGGCCGGAGACCTGCACGCCGGCGGGCGCGCCGAGCGAGGACCAGCCGGTCGCCGGACCGCGCTGCACGACCGTGCCGTCGGCGCCGCGTGCGAACAGCGTCCAGTGCGCGGGATCGGTGAAGGCCACGGACGGCGCGTCGGTCAGCTCGCCGCCCAGGGACTGCCAGTGCCCCCAGCGGCCGTCGGCGTAGACCCGCCGGTAGGCCCGCGAGTCGGCGCCGCGCACGAAGACGTCGATCCGGCCGCCGGCGGAGGCGTAGGCGGCGGGCTGGCCGAGGATCCTGCCCTGTGCGGGGCCGCCGAGGTCCTGTGTCCGCCCGCCGGTCTTCTCGACGAGCGAGCCGTGCGGCCCCCGGAAGAACGTGCTGCCGTCGCTCGTCACGGCCGGGCTCGCGGTGGCCGTCGCGCCCAGGTCCGTCCCCGGCAGCGCGTCGGCGCCGGTCAGCGTGAGGAACGCGGTGCCGTGCGCGGGGACCTCGACGGTGTAAGACCCGGTGTGCGTGCCCCGGTCGGCACGCGCCCGCAGGTCACGGACCCGCACCGGCCCGCCGAGGCCGGTGTCGGCGAACTGCACGGTGCGCTGGGCCGGCTGGTCGGAGCGGTTGAGCAGGACGACCGCGCGCCGGCCGTGTCCCTGGAGGACCTTGCTGTAGACGTCGCCGACGGAGTCGGTCGCGATCCGTACGCCCTGGACGGCGAGGGGGTCCTGGTCGACGGCGATGATCTCCGGGTTGCGGAGGGTCCCGAGCATCGAGTCGGACAGGGTGCGCGGGTCGGACCCCAGCATCAGCGGGGAGCCCATCTCGGCCCACATCACGAACTGGGTGGTGGACTCCTCCTGTGTGAGCTCGTACGTCCCGTCGGTCATCTTCCGCATGGGGATGAGGTAGTCGGGGTCGTTGTAGTGGCCGGGGCCCTGCGCCTCGGGGTGCCAGGCGTTGGCGTCCATGTTGCGCAGGATGTTGGGCCACTCGCCGGGGCTCGGGGTGCCCCAGGCGATGTCGGTGCCGGTGCGCCAGGAGTCGGCGATCTCGGGGGCGTAGACGTAGGTGTTGTGGGCGTCCTGCTCGGGGGTGTGCGGCAGGCCCCAGTCGTCGGTGAGCGGGTTGCAGAGGTTCAGCAGCATCTTGCGGCCGGACTTGGCGACCGCGTCGCTGAACTCCTTGTACGCGGGCCCCGGATCGAGCTTCGCACCGATCCCGCACAGGAAGTCGACCTTGATCGCGTCGATCTTCCAGCTCGCGAACTGCCGTGCGTCCTGGTCGTAGTACCCACGGCTGCCGAGACCGCAGCTCTTGCCGCCGTCGTAGGTACCGGCATCGGTGTAGATGCCGGCCCTGAGTCCGCGCTTGTGCAGGTAGGAGACGAGAGCCGGAATGCCGGAGGGGAAGCGGTCCGGGTTGGCCGTCAGACGGCCCTGCGCGTCGCGGGGGTTGTCGGCCTGCCAGCCGCCGTCCAGCCACACGATGTCGTAGCCGGCGTCCCGCAGACCGCTGCTGACCAGCTTGTCGGCGACGGCGCGCACCTCCTTCTCGGTGGGCGCGCCGAGCCCGTAGTAGGTGTTCCAGCCCATGTAGGGCGTCGGCGCGAGGCCGCTGTCGTAGCCGGCGGGTGCGCCTTGGTCGACGGCCGTCCGTGCGAAGGCGTCGGGGGTCACGGTGGCGGCCAGGACCACCGCGACGGCGGCCGCGAGGGCGGGCCGGGTGAACCGGTGGTGCGGGGATCTCGGTGCGGGCGGGTGCGAGGTCACGTACGTCTCCCAGGGGTCGGGAAGCAGGAGAACGGGACGCGGGCCGCTCTGCCGGAGCGGGCCTACGGCGTCACGGCGAAGACTGTGGCCTGCGGCCGAAACCATGTCAAGAATAATTACTAATTTAATAGAAGCAGCACGGAGGTGCGCACGGAGTCTTGACAGGCCCACCTCGCGACGGCAATGTTCGGCAACGTTGTCACGGGCGATGGCAACGTTGTCATCGCCCTGGTGCCCGGCACGAACTCCCCTGATCGGAGGCCTCGTCCATGTCGGATCAGTCAACTCCGCCGTCCCGCCGTTCCGTGCTCTCGGCCGGATCCACCCTGCTGGCCGGATTCGGGCTCGGCATGGGTCCGTTCGCCACCGTCGCCACGGCCGGATCCGGACAGTCGCAGCAAGGCTCCTCAGGGGCCTCCGGCAGCGAACTCGCCGCCTACCGGCCGGTCTCGGTGTCCTCCACGGACTACGCGGCCACGCCCGCGGAGTTCGCCGTGGACGGGCTCGGCACGGCCGGCGTCCGGGGCTCCGGATGGCGGGCCGCCGCCGGCGACCCGCAGTGGATCTCCGTCGACCTCCAGGCCCTGTGCCGGGTCGAGTCACTGCGGCTCGTCTTCGAGGCGACCGTGGACGACCCGCCGTTCACCGACTCGCCCAGCGGCAGCCCGCGCAACGACACGACGGGACAGGAGATCCTGTCGAGTTGCGCGGTCGGCTTCGTCATCGAGACCTCGCGCGAGGGCGGCTCCTGGACCACGGTGCACCGCACCGACTCCGGCACCGGCGGGGTCGTGGAGATCGCCCTGTCCGAACCGGTGGACGCACGCTGGGTGCGCATGACGGTGCACCGGCGCTCCAACACCAACCCGCTGGGGCTCAACGGGTTCCAGGTGTACGGCACGTGCCGCGCGCCGCGCCCCGACGCCACCGGCTGGACGGACTGGGGCAGGCATCCCCGCACCCCCGAACCCCTGCACGTCGCGGCCGACGGCACCGTCCCGCTGGAGTCCGGCTGGGACCTGACCCTGGACGACTGGGCCGACGGCGACGGCACCGCGCTGTCCAAGTCCTCGGTGGACACCAGCCGTTGGCTGCCGGCCACGGTGCCCGGCACCGTACTGACCTCGCTCGTCGACCAGGGCAAGCTGCCCGACCCGGTGTCCGGCCTGCACAACCTCCGGGTCCCGGAGGCGCTGTCACGGCACTCCTGGTGGTACCGGCGCGAGTTCCGCCTCCCCGGGGGCCTGCGCACCGGCGCCGGACGCCGGGTCTGGCTTGAGTTCGACGGGATCAACCACCGGGCCGAGGTCTGGTTCAACGGCGGCCGGGTCGGTGACCTGACCTTCCCCTTCGCCCGCGCCGCCTTCGACGTCACGGAGCTGCTCGCCGACGGCCCGGCGTCGCAGACCCTCGCCGTCCGGATCACCCCGATGCCCTTCCCGGGCAGCCCCGCCGACAAGGGCCCGGCCGGGCTGGCCTTCGTGGACGCGGGCGCCAACATGATGAACCGCAACTCGCCCACGTACCTGGCCGCTTCGGGCTGGGACTGGATGCCGGCGGTCCGGGACCGGGCGGCCGGCATCTGGAACCACGTCCGGCTGCGCTCGACCGGCCCGGCGGTGCTCGGCGACCCCCGGGTGGACACCAGGCTGCCCGACCTGCCCGACACGCGCACGGCCGAGCTGACCGTCGTGGCCCCGGTGCGCAACACCGGCACCGGGTCCGCGCGCGTCACCGTCACCGCCGCCTTCGGGGACGTACGGGTCTCGCAGACGGTGACCGTCGCCGCGGGCGAGACCGCCGACGTCGTCCTCACCCCCGCCGACCATCCCCAACTACGCCTAAATGAGCCCGAGTTGTGGTGGCCCAACGGCTACGGTGAGCCGGCCCTGCACCGGCTGACCCTCACCGCCGCCGTCGCGGGCGAGGAGAGCGACCGGCGCACGACCCGCTTCGGGATACGCCAGTTCGGCTACGAGTACGAGGTTCCGCTCACTTTCCCGCCCGGCGGCAACTCGGTCGCGCAGACCGTGGACCTCGACCGGCGGACGGCACGGTACGTACGCGTCCGGTGCGGCACCCGCGCCACGGGCTGGGGCGTGTCGATGTGGAGCCTGGCGGTGCTGGACAGCGCGGCGCCGGACACCGATCTGGCCCTGCACCGGGCGGCCACCGCGTCCTCCGTCGACGACCCCGGGCACGGGCCGGGCAACGCCACCGACGGCGACCCGGGCACCCGCTGGTCGTCCGCCTTCGAGGACGACCAGTGGATCCAGGTCGACCTGGGGAGCGCGGTGTCCTTCGACCGGGTCGTCATCACCTGGGAGACGGCGTACGCACGGACGTACACCGTCCAGGCCTCCGACGACGGCTCCGACTGGACCGACGTACGGTCCGTGGACAACTCCACCGTGCCGCTGAAGATCAGTGTCAACGGCGTCCGGGTGTTCTGCCGCGGCGGCAACTGGGGCTGGGACGAACTGCTGCGGCGGATGCCGGCCGCGCGCATGGACACGGCCGTGCGGATGCACCGCGACATGAACCTCACGATGGTCCGCAACTGGGTGGGCAGCAGCAACCGCGAGGAGTTCTACGCCAGTTGCGACGAGCACGGGCTGCTCGTGTGGAACGACTTCCCCAACGCCTGGGCCATGGACCCGCCGGACCACCAGGCGTTCCTCGACCTCGCCCGGGACACCGTCCGGCGCTACCGGATCCACCCCAGTGTGGTCGTGTGGTGCGGCGCCAACGAGGGCAACCCGCCCGGCCCGGTCGACGACGGCATGCGCGCCGCGGTCCGTGAGGAGGCGCCCGGAGTCCTCTACCAGAACAACTCCGCGGCCGGGATCGTCTCCGGCGGCGGCCCGTACGGCTGGATCGAGCCCGAGCGCTACTCGTCCCCCTCGACCTACGGCGGCGGGAGCTTCGGCTTCCACACGGAGATCGGCATGCCGGTGGTGCCGACCGCCGAGACGATGCGCCGCCTCGTCGGCGACGAGCCCGAGTGGCCCGTCGGCGGCGCCTGGTACCTGCACGACTGGAGCACCAAGGGGAACCAGGCACCGCAGAACTACCGGGCCGCCATCGAGTCCCGCCTCGGAACGGCGACGGACCTGGACGACTTCTGCCGCAAGGCGCAGTTCGTCAACTACGAGAACTTCCGGGCCATGTTCGAGGCCTGGAACGCCCGGCTCTGGGACGACGCGAGCGGGCTGATGCTGTGGATGTCGCACCCTGCCTGGTACAGCACGGTCTGGCAGACCTACGACTACGACTTCGACGTCAACGGCGCCTACTACGGTGCCCGGAAGGCCGCGGAACCGGTCCATGTGCAGGCCGGTCCCGTCGACGGCCGGGTGATCGCGGTGAACCACACCCCGCGGCCGGTCGGCGGCGCGACCGTGACCGCCCGCTGGTACGACCTCACGGGCCGGCAGGTCACCCCCGAGCGGCGCGCCACCGTCGACATCGCGCCGTCCGCCACCACCACCGCGTTCACCGCGCCCGTGCAGGACGACCTGCCGGACCTCCACCTGCTGCGGCTGCGCCTCACGGACGCACGGGGCGCGTTGCTCTCGGAGAACACGTACTGGCGCTATCGCTCCCCCGAGGCCATGCGGGCCCTGAACGGCATGGCGCGGACGCGGGTCTCCGTCGACGTCACCCGCCCCGGCCGCCGCACGGTGACCGCCCGGGTGACCAACCGGGGCCGGGCCGTGGCGGCCATGCTCCGGGTCTCCCTCCTCGACGCCCGCTCGGGACACCGCGTGCTGCCGACGCTGTACAGCGACAACTACCTGTGGCTGCTCCCGGGAGAGTCCCGGACCGTCACCGCCACCTGGCAGGCCGGCCTGCCGGTCACCCGGCCGAGTGTGCGGGTCGAGGGCTACAACGTCCTCCGCACCACCACACCATGAGCAAGGGGGTGTGCCGGAAACCTCCCGCCGACGCGCAGGCCGCGGCGGGCGGGATCCGGCACCGGGACGCCGGGAGGGAACCGCGGCTCCGGGCAGGCTCGTGTCCTGATACGGACGGAAGCGAGACCGGGCGAGGTTCGCGGGGGAATCATGCAGATCATCGAGGTGACCGGGTATTCCGTCCGATCTGCTGTGATCACCATGCGGCGGACGGGGGCGCCGCTCGAGTTCGTGATCTTCCCGATGCTGCATGTGGCCTCGCCGACGTTCTACTCCCAGGTCCGGCTCAGGCTCAGGGAATGCGACCTCATCGTCCTCGAGGGAATCCGGGGGAAGTCCGCCGGAGTGAGCGCCCTCACGCTTGCCTACCGGTTCGCCCCCCGCCGACGGCGCAACGGCCTGCAGGAACAGCGCGACGAGTTCCTGCTTCCCAAGGGCGTGCCGGTCATCAACCCGGACGTGACCGCGACCGAGGCGATCGCGGACCTGAAGACACTGCCGCGGTGGATGTACCTGCTGCTCATGGTCGCGGCCCCGGTGATGGGCCTGGTGTTCGCCCTGCGCGGTCCGAGCGTCTTCTTCGACGAAGACCTGGCGGTCGAGGATCTGCCCTCGACACTGCGGGCGGAGATGATGGCCGACAATCCCGTGGAGCAGGCGATGACGGGGCGGCGCGACCAGCGGTTGCTCGACGCGCTCGGCGAGATCCACGCGGAGCGCGGCGCCCAGCCGATCCGGGTGGCCGTCGTCTACGGAGCCGGCCACGTCCCGGCGATCGTGTCGGGACTGTGGGATCGCTACGGGTACCGGCCCCGGGAAGCCGAATGGCTCACTGTCCTCATCCAGGCGTAGCCCGGTCATGTCCGGGTTCTCGGACACCGCCGCATCCTCACTGTTACGATTCAGTGATGCTCACCGTCGAGTCGAGCGCGCTGTATCGGCTTGTCCAAGATGTTCCCGGGAGGCTCCCATGGCGCGCAGCACCGGCCGCGTGACGGCGACCGACGTCGCCAAGGAGGCAGGGGTCTCGCAGACCACGGTCAGCTATGTGCTGAACGACGTGCCGCACCAGAAGATCTCCGAGCAGACCCGGCGCAAAGTGCTGGATGCGGTGGCCAAACTGGGCTACAAGCCGTCGGCCGCCGCACGCGCGCTCCGCCTGGGCCGCAGCGATCTGGTGCTGATGTTCCTTCCGGACGTTCCCGTGGGCGGCACCCTGACGACCCTGGTGGAGCTGCTCGGCGACGAGCTGGAGCGCCACGGCCTGAACCTCGTCACGCGGCGCGAACGGCACGCCCCGCTCGAGTCGCTGTGGCGGGAACTCATGCCGGCGGCCGTGATGACGACCTTCGACGTCTCCGCCGAGGACGTGGCCAGCATGAGGGCGGCCGGCATCCACGTGGTCAGCGCCGGGATGGGCCCGTCGGTCGACCCGGGCGTCCTGACCATTCCCCAGCGTCTCATCGGCACCATGCAGGTCGAGCGGCTGGCGGCGACGGGGCACACGCTCGTCGGCTATGCCGCTCCCGGGGACCCCCGGCTCCAGGGCTTCTTGACCCTGCGGCTCGACGGCGCCCGCGCCGCCTGTGCCGAACTCGGCCTCGAACCCCCCGTGGTGCTGGAGGTGCCCCTCGACATCTCGGCCGCCGCCGCGGCGGCCGAGCACTGGCACTCGGCCGTCCCAGCCGTCACGGGAGTGTGCGCGTACAACGACGAGACGGCTTTCGCCCTTCTCGCGGGCATGCGCCGGGTGGGCCTCTCCGCCCCCCGCGACCTGGCCGTGATCGGTGTCGACAACGACAAGCTGGCGCCCTTCGCGATGCCGCCACTGACGACGATCGACAACAACCTCGATGTCGTCGTGGGCCGCGCGGCCCGGATGATCGTCAGTGGCGTGACCGGCCGATCGCTGCCGACGCCGCCCCAGGCGACTCCGCTGAGCCTGGTCGTACGCGAGTCGGCCTGACGGACGCAGGCCGGGCCCCGCGGGCGCCGGCCCGGCCAGGACTCCTCCGGGCGGATTCCGGCCAAGATCATCCCCCGGCGCGTCATGCCGCCGCTCCGCCGATTTCCGGCTTTCCGGAAAACGCTTGATGCAAGGGTCTTGTGGCCCGCCTAGGGCGGGGCTACGTTACGCATACGTTTCACTTGTACGTATCAGTGGCTGGTTTCAACCCATCGCAAACGGTGGCGGCAGAACCCCTCCCGCCAGGTACGGCTGACCGCCAAGAGCGGTCCAGGCCGCGTCAGGACCTGGTTCCCCCCTTACCTCCGAGGCCCTTGCGGGCGGCTCGATGCCCGACGCCGCCCGGTCATCAACTCACCAGCGGAGCACCCATGCGAAGAATCGCGCTGACGGCCGTATCCGCGGCCCTGATGTTGTCCGCGGCCGCGTGCGGCTCGGGCTCAGGTTCCGGTTCGGGCAACGCGGCCACCGGCGGCACCCTCACCCTGGCCCCCCTCGTCGCGGCGCAGCCGTGGGACCTGGCCGACGCCGGACTCGGCAACAACGCGCAGTACTACCAGCCCGTGTACGACTCGCTGTTCCGGCTGTCCCCGACGGCCGAGGTCAAGCCCAACCTGGCCACCAAGTGGTCGTACAACGCGGCTCGCACGGTACTCACGCTGACCTTGCGCAGCGGCGTCAAGTTCACCGACGGCACCGCCCTGGACGCGGCGGCGGTCAAGGCCAATCTGCTGCACACCAAGGGGGGCAGCAGCGAGGCGGCGGGCCAGCTCACGAGCATCAGCGGCGTCGACGTGGTCAACGCCAGCACGGTCGCGATCAAGCTCTCGGCCCCCGACCCCTCGCTGGTGCCGAACCTCGGCAACGTGGCCGGCATGATGGCCAGCCCCAAGGCCATCGCCGCGGGGACGATCAAGACCACCCCGGTGGGCTCCGGCCCGTACACCCTGGACAAGTCCGCCACCACGGCGGGCAGCACGTACACCTTCGTACGCAATCCGGGCTACTGGAACAAGGCCGCCTTCCCCTTCGACAAGATCGTCCTGAAGCCGCTGACCGATCCGACCGCCGTGCTCAACGCGCTGCGCTCGGGACAGGTCAACGGGGCGCTGCTGGCGAGCGCCAAGAACATCGCACCGGCCAGGAGCAGCGGGCTGAACGTCACCGAGTACACCTCCGGTGACGTCGAGGGTGTGTACATCTGGGACCGCGCAGGAAAGATCGTCAAGGCGCTCGGCGACGTCCGGGTCCGCCAGGCCCTGAACTACGCCTTCGACCGTTCCACGATCGTCAGGACGGCGAAGCAGGGGCTGGGCAAGGCGACGACCCAGATCTTCAACCCGGCGGGCTCGGCCTTCGACAGCTCGCTGAACTCCAAGTACCCCTACGACCCGGCGAAGGCCAAGCAGTTGCTGGCCGAGGCGGGCTATCCGCACGGCTTCTCGGTCACCGTCCCGGATGTCTCGGCGGTCTTCCCGGACCAGCAGGCGGCCATGGTCCAGCAGTTGGAGGACATCGGGATCAAGGTCAAGGTCGACAAGATCCCGGTCGCCCAGTTCATCAGCGCCCTTCTCGCGGGCAAGTACCCGCTGTCCTACATGACCCTGGCCTCCTTCCGCCCCTGGGACACCATCCAGATCGAGGTGGCCAAGAGCGCGCTGTGGAATCCGCTGCACACCGAGGACGCCAAGGTCACCGACCTCGTCACCAAGGCCCGGTCGGCGACCGGCGCCGCCCAGGACGCGCTGTTCAAGCAGCTCAACACCTACCTCGTCGACCAGGCGTGGAACGCGCCCTGGGACTCCGTGGTGGCCACCTACGCGACGACCAAGGGCGTCACCTTCACCCCGCAGGAGTTCGCCGCCGTTCCGCCGATCTACAACTTCAAGCCCGCCGGCTGAGCCGGGCGGCGGGCCGGGCGGGGGTGGTGGCCCCGCTCCCACCCGGCCGCCGGTCAACACCGGTCAGGGAAAGGCAAGGTGGAGAGACTGATGATTGTTTTCTTGGTCCGGCGCATCGCCGCCGGACTGGTCCTGGTCCTGGTGATCGCGACCACGACCTTCGCGTTGATGGGTCTCACCGGTTCCGATCCGGTGCGCCAGATCGTGGGGCAGACCGCCACCCGGCAGCAGGTGGCCGCCAAGTCCGCCGAACTCGGACTCGACCAGCCCTTCGTGGTCCGCTACGGGCACTGGCTCGCGGACGCGGTGCACGGCAACCTCGGCAGCTCGTGGTTCAGCGGTGAGTCCGTGACGAGTTCACTCGCCAACAAGCTGCCGGTCACGCTGTCGATCGTGCTGGCGGCGCTGCTGCTGTCGGCGGTACTGAGCACGGTGCTGGGAGCGGCCGCCGCGGTCCGCCGGGGCGTACTGGACCAGTTGGTGCAGTTCCTCGCGGTCCTCGGGTTCGCCGTGCCCAGCTTCCTGGTCGCCCTGGTGTTCGCCGTGGTGATCGGCGTCGACCTGGGCTGGCTGCCCGCGACCGGTTACGTGCCGCTGGCGGACTCGGCGGGTGGCTGGCTCCGGTCGATCACCCTCCCGGCGTTGTCGCTCGCCGTCGGAGCGATCGCGGCCACCGCCCAGCAGGTGCGCGGCTCCATGGTCGACGTACTGCGCGCCGACTACATACGCACTCTCCGCAGCCGTGGCGTCAGCGAGCGGAGCCTGCTGTTCCGGCATGCCCTGCGCAACGCGGCCCCGGCCGCGCTGACCGTGCTGGCCCTGCAGTTCATCGGCCTGGTCGGCGGCGCGGTGGTCGTCGAGAAGGTCTTCGGCCTCAACGGGATCGGCAGCCAGGCGACAACCGCCGGATCCCAGGGCGACACCCCGGTCGTCATGGGCGTCGTCGTGGTGATGGTCGCCCTCGTCGTGGTGGTGAACATCCTGATGGACCTCGCGTACGGATGGCTCAACCCGAAGGTGCGTGTCGGATGACGCTCCCTCAGCCCGAAGAAACGGCCCGCACGGTGGCCGTCGCCGCATCAGGGCGGGCCGGACTCCTGCGCCGGCTGCTGCGCGACCCGGTGGCCGTGGCCTGTCTGCTGCTCCTCGCGCTCATCTCGCTGGCCGGCCTGTTCGCCCCGCTCCTGACCAGCCAGGACCCGGCCCACACCTCACTGACCGACAGCCTGGCCCCGATGAGCGGCAGGCATCCCCTGGGCGGTGACGGCGTCGGCCGTGACGTCCTGGCCCGGCTGCTCTACGGCACTCGTACGAGCCTGCTGGGAGCCCTGCTCGCGGTGGCCGTCGCCCTGGTGATCGGTGTTCCCGCCGGTCTGGTGGCCGGCTACTACCGCAAGTGGTTCGACGCCGTGAGCAGTTGGCTGTCCAACCTGCTGATGGCCGTGCCGGCGATCATCGTGCTGCTGGTCGTGATGTCCGCGGTGGGGCAGAACACGTACGTCGCCATGGCGGTCTTCGGCGTGCTGATGTCGCCGGGTGTCTTCCGGCTGATCCGCGCCTCGGTGATCTCCGTACGCGAGGAGCTGTACGTGGACGCGGCGCGGGTGTCCGGCCTGACCGACCCCCGGATCATCCGCCGGCACATCCTGCCCGTCGTACAGGCGCCGACCATCATCCAGGCCGCCCAGATGCTCGGTCTCGGCATCGTCATCCAGTCCGGGCTCGAGTTCCTCGGCCTGGGCTCGGCGAGCCAGGCGAGCTGGGGCTCCATGCTCAACGACGCCTTCGGCAACATCTACACCAAGCCGGTCCTGATGGTCTGGCCCGGAGTGGCGCTCGCGGTGACCGTCGCAGCGTTCGGTCTGCTGGGCAACGCCCTGCGGGATGCGCTGGACGGGAGCGCGACCGGCGGGCGGCGGCCGCGCGGCGCTGCGGCCCGCAAGCAGGTCGCGGACAAGAAGGCACCGCCCGTCACCGCCGAGACCACCGCGGCGGACGACGCCCTGCTCGTCCTCGAAGGCCTGACGGTCTCCTATCCGAGGGCCGTGGGAGAGAAGACGGTCGTCGACGGTGTCTCCCTGACGGTGCGCCGGGGTGAAGTCCTCGGACTCGTGGGGGAATCGGGCTCGGGCAAGAGCCAGACCGCCTTCGCCGTCCTCGGTCTGCTGCCCCGGGAGGCCCGGGTCTCCAGCGGCCGACTGGTGTTCGACGGCAAGGAGCTGGCGGGGCTCGGCCGCGCGGAGCTGAACCGGTACCGCGGCCGTCGGATCGCCTACGTGCCGCAGGAGCCGATGTCCAACCTCGACCCCTCCTTCCGTATCGGCTCCCAGCTGGTCGAGCCGGTGCGCCGGCACCTCGGGGTGCCGGCGGCCGAGGCGCGGGCGAAGACCCTCGGCCTGCTGGAGCGGGTCGGCATCGCAGACCCGGAACGGGTCTTCCGCTCCTATCCGCACCAGATCTCGGGCGGTATGGCGCAGCGCGTCCTCATCGCCGGCGCGGTGTCCTGCGAACCGGACCTGCTGATCGCCGACGAGCCGACCACGGCGCTCGACGTGACCGTGCAGGCCGAGGTGCTCGACCTGATCCGGTCCCTGCAGCGCGAGCGGAACATGGGCGTGATCCTGGTGACCCACGACTTCGGTGTGGTGGCCGACATCTGCGACCGCGTCACGGTGATGCAGACCGGCGCCGTGGTGGAGTCCGCCCCCGTACGGCAGTTGTTCGCCGGTGCGCAGCACCCGTACACCCGCATGCTCATGGCGTCCACGTTGGAGGACGCCGAGCCGCGGTCCGCGCTCAGCCGCACCGTGCCGGCGCGCGCCGCGGGGACCACGGGCATCGCAGCGATCACGAACATCGCAGGTCAGGAGGGGCCGGCATGACCGGAACACTGGACGAGGAACTCCCTGCGGAACCCCTGCTGGCCGCCGACGACGTGGTCGTGGAGTACCCGTCGAAAGGCTGGCGCAGGCCGCCGTTCCGGGTGCTGAAGGGGGTGTCGATCACCATCGGCGCCGGCGAGACCCTCGGGCTGGTCGGCGAGTCGGGATCCGGCAAGACCACCCTGGGCCGGGCCGTCCTCGGACTGGCCCCGGTCACCTCCGGCACCGTCCGCTACCGCGGCAAGGTCATCTCGGGCCTGGGCCGCAAGGAGCGCCGCGCGCTCAGCGACGACATCCAGGTCGTCTTCCAGGACCCGTACACCTCGCTCAATCCGGCGATGACGGTGACCGACATCCTCAGCGAGCCACTGCGCGTCGCGGGGACCTCGCGGACGGAGGCCGAGAAGCGGGTGCGGGACCTGCTCGACCAGGTCCGGCTGCCCGCCGACGCCGGGGAGCGGCTGCCGCGGGAGTTCTCCGGCGGCCAGCGGCAGCGCATCGCCATCGCCCGGGCGCTGTCCCGGGACCCGCGGGTCATCGTCTGCGACGAGCCGGTCAGCGCACTGGACCTGTCGACCCAGGCCCGGGTGCTGGACCTGTTCGTCGAGATCCAGGAGCGCACCGGCGTCGCCTACCTCTTCGTCACGCACGACCTGTCCGTGGTCCGGCACATCAGCCACCGGGTGGCGGTCATGTGCGGCGGGGAGATCGTCGAGACCGGGGATGCGGCGAGGATCACCAGGACGCCCGAACACCCCTACACACAGCGGCTGTTGCTCGCCGCTCCGGTGCCCGACCCGGGTCGGCAGGCGGAGCGCCGGGCCGAGCGGCGACGTCTGGCGGCGGCCATGACGGCCGACGCCTCCTCGAACACCTCCGTTATCGCCTCCACGTCGGGAGACCGAGCATGACCCTGCCCAACCCCACCGTCCCCGGCTTCCACCCGGATCCCAGCATCACCCGCGTCGGCGACGACTACTACCTCGCCTGCTCCAGCTTCGAATACCTGCCCGGCCTGCCCCTGTTCCACAGCCGCGACCTGGTGCACTGGGAGCAGATCGGCAACGTGGTGACCCGCCCGGGGCAGCTCGCGCTGGAGAAGGTCCCCACGCTCGGCGGTGCCTGGGCGCCCACCATCCGGTTCCACGACGGCCGCTTCTGGCTGGTCGTCACCGACGCGATGGGCCGCGGCAGCCTGATCTTCACCGCCGACCGGGCCGAGGGGCCCTGGTCCGACGGCATCGTCATGCAGGGGGTGTCCGGTATCGACCCGGACCTCGCCTGGGACTCCGAGGGCACCTGTTTCGTCACCTACTCGGGTCTCCAGCTCGACGGCGACCGGGCCGGCGAGCATCTGGGCGTCCAGCAGGTCCGGATGGACCTGGAGACCGGCCGGGCCCTCGAAGAACCCCGGTCGCTGTGGTCGGGTACCGGGCTGATGTTCCCCGAGGCGCCGCACCTGTACGAGATCGACGGCACATGGTACCTCCTGATCGCCGAGGGCGGCACCGAGCGCGGGCACGCCGTGAGCATCGCCCGTGGCTCCCGCCCGGACGGCCCCTTCGAGGGCTGCCCGGCCAATCCGGTGCTCAGCGCCCGCAGCACCGCCCGGCCGGTCCAGAACACCGGCCACGCCGACCTGGTGCGCACCCCCGACGGAGGCTGGGCGCTGTTCCTGCTGGGCATGCGGCCCGGGGGCCTGACCAGGGCCTTCTCCCCCATGGGCCGGGAGACATTCAGCACCGCGCTGGAGTGGGTCGACGGCTGGCCGGTGGTGCAGCCGGTCGAGCTGACACCGTCCACCGGACCGGTCGTCCGCCACGACGACTTCACCGGCACCGAACTCGGCCCTGAATGGCTCTCGATACGGACGCCGGCCGCCGACTGGTCCTCGCTCACCGAGCGCCCGGGCCACCTCGTCGTGCACGCCGACGGCTCCACGATGGACGACCCGCGGCCACGGTTCGTCGGCCGCCGCCAGCAGCACCGGTCGGCCGTCTTCGCGGTCCGGGTGGACAGCTCCGGCGGAGTCGGCGGGCTGAGCCTGCGGATCGACGAACGCCACCACTACGACATCGAGGTGGGGGCCGGCATCGCCCGTGCCCGGGCCCGGGTGGGCGGGCTCTGCCAGACCTGGGAGCAGCCGGTTCCCCCGGGACCGGTGACCGTGCAGATCAGGACCGAGCCGGTCAGCGGTATGGGCCTCGACGCCCTCGGCCCGGACCTGGTCAGGCTGTCCGCCGACCCCGGCACCGGACCGGTCGAGCTCGCGGTGCTCGACGGCCGCTATGTCTCCGCCGAGACCTCGGCGTCCTTCACCGGCCGTGTCGCCGGCATGTACGCCGCCGAAGGAACCGTCGCCTTCGACCGGTTCGGCTACCGGGGCGAGGACTGACGCCTTCGTCCCGTCCCAGACACCCGACCGGCACCTGACAGAAAGTCACCAGCACCGCATGGGCACATTCTTCCCGCGCATGCTCTTCGGAGCCGCCTACTACACCGAGTACCAGCCGTACGAGCGGCTCGCACAGGACCTCGATCTGATGGCCGAGGCCGGGTTCGGCGTCATCCGGGTCGGCGAGTCGGTCTGGTCGACCTGGGAACCCCGCGAGGGGCAGTTCGACCTCGACTGGCTGCAACCGGTGCTCGACGCCGCCCACGACCGTGGCATCAGGGCGATCGTGGGCACCCCGACCTACGCCGTCCCGCCGTGGCTGCGCCGCAAGTACCCGGAGACGGCGGCCCGTTCCCGTACCGGGGAGGCCATCCCGTACGGCATGCGGCAGGACGCGGACTACTCGCACCCCGCCTTCCGGCATCTCGCCGAGCGGCTGGTCCGCAAGATCGTGGGGCGTTACGCCGACCACCCGGCGGTCATCGGCTGGCAGGTCGACAACGAGCCCGGCCTGCGGCTCTTCCACAACGACTCGGTGTTCCAGGGCTTCCTGGACCACCTCCGCGAACGCTACGGCGACGTCGAGACCCTCAACCGCCGCTGGGGGCTGACCTACTGGTCCCACCGTCTCCAGGACTGGGCGGACCTGTGGACCCCCGACGGCAACTCCACCCCGTCGTACGACCTCGCCTGGCGCCGCTACCAGTCCCGGCTGACCCAGGAGTACCTCACCTGGCACGCCGAGCTGGTCCGCGGCCTCGTGCCCGAGCACCACTTCGTCACCACCTGCGTCGCGCTCGGCCAACAGGGCCTGGACATCTCGGCCATCGGCCGGCCCCTCGACGTCGCCGGGGCGAACATCTACTACGCCACCCAGGAAGGGCTGGCCCTGCCGGGTCCCGACGAGCCCGCCGACGGGCTGTATCCGTTCTTCGTCCCCTGGTCAGGACCCGCCTGGCTCTACCTCCAGAACGACCTGGCGCGCGGCATCCGCCAGGAACCCTTCCTCGTCATGGAGACCAACGCCACCTCCATCGGCGGCTCCGCGGACAACTTCCCCCTCTACCGGGGCCAGGCCCGCCAGGCCGTGTGGAGCATGGTCGCGCGCGGCGCCAGGATGATCGAGTACTGGCACTGGCACTCCCTGCACTACGGCGCCGAGACCTACTGGGGCGGCATCCTCGGCCACAGCCTGGAGCCCGGCCGGACCTACCAGGAACTCTCGGTGATCGCCGAGGAGTTGCGGCGGGCAGGCAGTGCGATCGAAGGTCTGCGGCCGCGCAGCGACGTGGCGATGCTGCTGTCCGCCGACAGCCGCTGGGCCATGGAGTTCATGGCACCGCTCCGGGGCAACACCCCTGCCTGGTTCGGCGATCCGCAGTCCTACGAGCGCATCGTCGCCGCGTTCTACCGGGGACTGTTCGACGCCGGACTGTCCGTCGACATCGTTTCCCCGGAACAACTCCCCTCCAGCGCAGATGAGTTGGTCGACCGCTGGCCGGTGCTGGTCGTCCCCGCGCTGTACGTCGCGGACGACGCGACACTCGATCTGCTGCGCCGGTACGCCGAAGCCGGCGGCCATCTCGTCCTCACTCCCCGTACGGGCTACGCCGACGAGGAGGCCGTCGCCCGGCACACGGTCATGCCCGGAGTGCTGCGCCCCGCCGCGGGCGCGTACTACCAGGAGTTCACCAATGTGCTGACCCCGGTCACGATCACCGCAGGGGACGGGACGTCGGACGGACCCGCCCTGCACGGGCGGGCCACCGCATGGGCCGACGGACTGATCCCGGACGGCGCCACCGTCCTCGCCGGGTACGAGCATCCGCACCTGGGCCAGTTCGCCGCCGTCACCGCCCACGAGTACGGCAACGGCCGGGTGACGTACGTCGGCACCGTCCCGGACCGCGAGCTCTCGCACAGCCTCGCGGACTGGGTCGCCGCGGTCTCGCTTCCCTCCGACGCCTGGCGCGCGGACCGGCCGGCGTCCGTCACCTGCACATCGGCCGCCACCGCCGACGGCTCCGTCCTGCGTTTCGTCCACAACTGGGCCTGGGAACCTGCCAGTTACCGCCTACCGGCGGACGTCCGCGACCTGTTCACCGGTGAGCCCCTCGCCGCCGGAAGCCCGCTCGTGCTCGGCCCCTGGGACGTCCGGGTGCTCATCGAGCGCGACGGCGAGCGCACGGGCGAAGCCCCCGTGCTGTCCCCTTCCCCCACCGACCCCACTTCTTCGAGGAGGACGCCGTGACCCGGCAGCCCACCCCCACCGACGCCCCGTCCGCGGCCGACGAAGCCGAGTTCGCCAGGCGCCTCGGCGCGCTCACCCTGGAGCAGAAGGTGAGACTGCTGACCGGCGCGGACTTCTGGTCCCTCCATCCCGAACCCGCCGTCGGCCTGCGCCGGCTGGTCGTCTCCGACGGACCCGCCGGAGTCCGCGGCGAGCTGTGGGACGAGCGCAGCCCCTCCGCCAACGTGCCCTCGCCCACGGCGCTGGCCGCCACCTGGGACGAACCGCTGGTCGAGCGGCTGGGCGGACTGCTCGCCCGCGAGGCGCGCGGCAAGGGCGTGGACGTCCTCCTCGCCCCCACCGTGAACCTGCACCGCACCCCCTACGGCGGACGGCACTTCGAGTGCTTCAGCGAGGACCCGCTGCTCACCGGGCGGGTCGGGGTCGCCTATGTCCGAGGTGTCCAGGGCGGCGGGGTGGCGGCCACCGTGAAGCACTTCGTCGGCAACGACTCGGAGACCCAGCGGATGACGGTCGACGCGCGGATCGGTGAGCGCGCCCTGCGCGAGCTGTACCTGGCACCGTTCGAGCGGATCGTCGGCGAGGGCCGCGTCTGGGCCGTCATGGCCGCCTACAACGGGGTCAACGGGCACTCGATGACCGAGAGCCCGCTGCTGCGCGAGGTCCTGCACGACGACTGGGGTTTCGACGGGCTGGTGATGTCGGACTGGTTCGCCGTGCGCACCACCGAGCCGTCCGCACGCGCCGCACTCGACCTGGTGATGCCCGGCCCGATCGGCCCCTGGGGTGACGCACTGGTCGCCGCCGTGCGCAAGGGCAAGGTCGACGAGGCGCTCGTCGACGACAAGGTGCTGCGGCTGCTGCGGCTCGCCGCCCGGGTCGGCGCGCTGAGCGGTGTGGCCGCCACCGCCCGGCCGCCGGAGTACGACACGGCGTCGGTGGCGGCCCGGCTGCGCGAGACGGCCGCCGCCGGGTTCGTGCTGGCCCGCAACGAGAACGCCGTACTGCCGCTGGACGGCGCGGCGTTGAGCAGGATCGCCGTCCTGGGCCCCAACGCCGCCGTGGCCCGGACCCTCGGCGGCGGCAGCGCCACCGTCTTCCCGCCCTACACCGTCTCACCCCTCGACGGCCTCCGCGCCGCCCTGGGCGACGGCGTCGAGATCACCCACGGAGTCGGCGTCACCCCGCAGACCCGCACGCCCGCGGCGGCACTGTCCTACCTCCGCCACCCCGACGGCTCCGGCGCGGGCACGGAGGTGCGCTTCCTCGCCGCGGACGGCACCCTGCTCGGCTCCGAGCGCCGTGCCGGGGCCGCCTACACCTGGATGGGGTCCTACGGCCCCGGGGTGCCCACCGACCAGGTCGCCCGGGTGGAGGTGCACACCGTGGTCCGGGCGGCCGACGCCGGCCGGTACGCGATCGGCGGCTCGGGCATCGGACGCTTCCGGCTGTCCGTCGCGGGGGTGGAGGTGTTCGACGTACGTCTGCAACTCCCGCCGGGCGCGGACCTGGTGGAGGGGCTGATGACTCCGCCCCAGCGCCTCCACACCGTCGACCTGGCGGCGGGCGAGGAGACCGAGGTCGTCCTCACCCACGACCTCGACTCCGCCGCCGCGGGCGACGGCATCGGCGACGCGGTCACCGTGTTCCAGCTCAACCTCCAGCCGCCGCACGGCAGCGACGACGAGGAGATCGAGCGGGCCGTGGCGCTCGCCCGGGCGGCCGATGTCGCCGTGGTCGTGGTCGGCACCACCGAGGAGGTCGAGAGCGAGGGCTTCGACCGTGACAGCCTGGTCCTGCCCGGCCGCCAGGACGAACTCGTCCGCCGGGTCGCCGAGGCCAACCCCCGTACCGTCGTGGTGGTCAACTCCGGGGCCCCGGTGCTGCTCCCCTGGGCCGAGGAGGTGGCGGCGGTGCTGCTCGCCTGGTTCCCCGGGCAGGAGTTCGGCAACGCGCTCGCCGATGTCCTGCTGGGCGTGGCGGAGCCGGGCGGACGGCTGCCGACGGTCTGGCCCGCGTCCGAGCGGGGGCTGCCCGCCACCGAGCCGGTCGACGGCGTCCTCGCCTACGACGAGGGGCTGTTCATCGGCTACCGGGGCGACGGCCGTGCCGGCTGGCAGCCGCCCCGGTACGGCTTCGGCCACGGACTCGGGTACACCACCTGGGACTACGTCTCGATCGACGTCCCCGGCGAGGTGCGGCCCGACACCGGCTTCACGGCGGAGGTACGGATACGTAACAGTGGCACGCGGCACGGCAAGGAGGTCGTGCAGGTGTACGCCGGCCGTCCGGGCAGTGCTGTGGAGCGCCCGGTCCGGTGGCTCGCTGGGTTCGCCACGGTCGAGGCAGCGGCCGGCGAGGAGGCCGTCGCGACGGTGACGCTGGACGCGCGGGCGCTGCGGCACTGGGACACCGAGGCGGGCGGTTGGGCCGTCGAGCCGGGGACCTTCACCCTGGAGGCGGGGCCGTCGTCGACGAACCTGCCTCTCACGGCCGACATCGCCGTCAGCCGCTCATGACCACTCCACGAGTGGAAACGGTGATCGCCCCCTGGCAGCAGACCGAGTTCACTCTGACCGGCGCAAGCGACTACGCCAACCCCTATACCGACGTCGACGTATGGGCCGAGTTCACCCACGAATCCGGGACCGTACTGCGCCGCCCGGCCTTCTGGGACGGCGGCCGGGTCTGGAGGGTCCGGTTCGCCTCCCCCGAGACGGACGGCCGCTGGACCTGGCGCAGCGGCTGTTCCGTCGCGGACGACGGACTGGCCGGGCAGAGCGGGGCGCTCGTCGTCCGCCCCGCCGCGGACGACGGCAACGCCTTCCACCGGCACGGCTTCTGGCGGATGTCGCCCGGCGGCCGCAGCCTGGTGCACGCCGACGGGACAGCCGCGCTGCTGGTCGGCGACACCGCCTGGGCCCTGCCCTGGCGGGCCACCGGGGAGCAGGTCACGCGGTACGCCGCCGACCGGCGGGCCAAGGGCTTCAACGCGGCCCTGCTGATGAGTGTCCAGCCCGACATGGACGCGCGCGGCCCGCGCGACCGCACCGCCGACGAAGGGTTCGACGTCGGCTTCGAGGACCTGCCCACCGGTCACGTCAACGTGCTCGACCCGGCGTACTTCCAGTACCTCGACCGGCTGACCGGCATCCTCCGCGACCACGGGATCGTCCCCGTGCTCCAGCCGCTCTTCCACGGGTTCGGCTGGAAGGGGCTGCGGGTGGCGGGCCCGGTGATCCCGCCGCAGGAGTACGCCCGCTACTGCCGCTACCTGGTCGCCCGCTACGGCGCCGCCCCGGTCGTCTACCTGGTCGGTGCCGACGGCGAGGGCGGCGAACCGCAGATCGCGGCGGGCGGCGCGGAGGTCGGCCGCTGGGACGGCTACGGCCAGCCCTGCGGTATCCACTACCGGCCGCACTCCGACAACCGCGCCCACCAGAGCGAGGCCTGGCTGCACTTCCAGTGGTGCCAGACCGGCCACCTGGGCGGGCACGTCCAGGAACGGGTCGCGGACATGTGGCGCAACACCCCGGCCAAGGCGGTCGCCAACGGCGAGCCGACCTACGAGAACACCGGGCGCCCCGGCCGGGCCGCGGGCTGGTGGCAGGGGCACGAGGCCTGGAGCAACCTCTGCGCCGGCGGCACGATGGGCGTGGTGTACGGCGCGGCGAGCCTGTGGCAGTGGCGGCTGCACGCCGCCGAACCCGGACACGAGGAGTTCTTCCTCGCCGAGGGCGCGGGCTGGCGGGAGGCGCTGGACTTCGAGGGCTCCCGCCATGTCGGGCGGATCTCCCGGATCCTCGACGGCCTTCCGCTGACCGACATGCGGCCGGACTGGCGGTCCGCCCTGGCGCCCCGGGGCCTGTCCGTCCCCGGCGTGCTGTACCTCTGCTACGCGGAGGAGGGCGGTCCGCTGATCGTCACCGATCCGGCGAACGTCCCGCTGCCCTACCGGGTGGTCGACCCCCGGACCGGCGAGACCGTCCGCGAGGGCGTGCGCGCCACCGCCGGGGACCCCGTCCCTGACGAGGGCGGGGCCCCACGGGTGTACATCTGCCACGACCCGAGCCGGAGTTGACGCCTGTGCAGGTCACACCGCCCGCCTTCGAGCACCACCGCGAGCCGCTGGGCATCGGCGAGTCCGCTCCCCGCCTGAGCTGGCGCACGGTCACCGACGCCGCGGACTGGCGGCAGGCCGCCCACCAGGTGGAGATCACCGCCGCCGACGGCACGGTCATGGCCGGCACCGGCCGGGTGGCGTCCGCCGAGTCGGTCCTCGTCCCCTGGCCTGGGCGGCGGCTCGGCTCCCGGGAGCGCGTCGGCGTACGCGTACGCGTCTGGGGTGAGAGAGACGACGAGCCGTCGCCCTGGTCGGGGACCGCGTACGCCGAGACCGGACTCCTGGAACCGGCCGACTGGACGGCCCGGCCCGTCACCCCGGACCGCGCCCCCGCCGCGGAGCCGCTGCCTGCCGCGCTGCTCCGCCGCGACTTCGCCCTCACCGGTACGGTGACCTCGGCCCGGCTCTACATCACCGCGTACGGCGTCTACGCGGCCGAGATCAACGGCCAGCCCGTCGGCGACCACGTCCTGGCCCCCGGCTGGACCTCCTACCCGCACCGGTTGCGCTACCAGACCTTCGACGTCACCGCACTGCTGCGGACCGGCGAGAACACCATCGGGGCGTTGCTCGGCGAAGGCTGGTACACCGGGCGGCTGGGCTTCCACGGCGGCAGCCGCAACATCTACGGCGAACACCGCGCGCTCCTCGCCCAGTTGGAGATCGCGTACGCCGACGGCAGAGCGCAGACCGTCGTGACCGACGGGCACTGGCGCACAGCGACGGGTCCGGTGCTGCGTTCGGAGATCTACGACGGTGAGGCCTACGACTCCCGGCGCGAGCGGCCGGGCTGGTCCGTGCCGGGACACGACAGCTCCGACTGGGCGCTGGTGCGTGAACTGCCGCCGCCCTCCATGGAGTTGGTGGCACCGACCGGCCCGCCCGTACGGCGCACCCAGGCCGTGGCCCCGGTCGAGGTCCTCACGACACCGTCCGGGAGGACCGTCCTGGACTTCGGGCAGAACCTGGTCGGCCGGCTGCGCATCCGGGTCTCGGGCGCCGCCGGCCACGAGGTCACCCTGCGCCACGCGGAGGTGCTGGAGCACGGCGAACCGAGCACCCGTCCCCTGCGGATCGCCCGCGCCACGGACACCTATGTCCTGCGCGGCAAAGGCGTGGGAGGAAGCGAGAACGTCGAGGTGTACGAACCGCACTTCACCTTCCACGGCTTCCGGTACGCCGAGATCGGGAACTGGCCCGGACCACTCGATCCGGCCGACATCGAAGCGGTCGTGCTCCACACGGACATGGCCCGCACCGGTTGGTTCGAGTGCTCCGACCCGTTGGTGAACCGGCTGCACGAGAACGTCGTGCAGGGCATGCGCGGCAACTTCCTCGACGTCCCCACGGACTGCCCGCAGCGCGACGAACGCATGGGCTGGACCGGCGACATCCAGGTCTTCGGGCCCACCGCGTCCTTCCTCCACGACTGCTCCGGCATGCTGCTCGGCTGGCTGCGCGACCTGTCCGCGGAGCAACTGGCGCGACCGGACGGCGTACCGCCCCTGGTGGTCCCCGACGTACTGCCGGCCGCCTTCCAGGGCGTGGGGGCCCAGGCGGTGTGGGCCGATGTCGCGGTGCTCCTGCCATGGACGCTGTACCGGCGATTCGGGGACCTTGAGGTGCTGCGCACCCAGTACCCGAGCATGCGGGCGTGGGGTGAGGCCACGATCCGGCTCACCGCCGCGGGCGACGGGCTGTGGCGCCAGGACTTCCAGCTCGGGGACTGGCTCGACCCGCAGGCCCCGCCGGACCGTCCGGGCGAGGCGCGGACCGACGGCGACCTCGTCGCCAACGCGTATGTCGTCCGCTCCGCCGAGGTCCTCGCCGAAGCCGCCGAACTCCTGGACCGCAAGGAGGACGCCACCCGTTTCCGTGCCCACGCACAGGCGGTACGCGTGCGGTTCGCCGACCATTTCGTCACCCCGGACGGCCGACTCGCCTCGGACACCCAGACCGCGTACGCCCTTGCCATCGCCTTCTCGCTCCTGCCGACGGAACGCCAACGGCGGGGCGCCGCCGAACGGTTGGCGTACATCGTGCGCCGCGCGTCCTTCCGGATCGCCACCGGCTTCACCGGCACGCCGCTGATCTGCGACGCGCTGTGCCTGGCGGGCGAACCGCAGCTCGCCTACCGCATGCTCCTGGAGAAGGGCTGCCCGTCGTGGCTGTACCCGGTGACCATGGGTGCCACCACCGTCTGGGAGCGCTGGGACTCGATGCTGCCCGACGGCACCGTCAACCCCGGCGAGATGACCTCCTTCAACCACTACGCGCTCGGCGCCGTCGCCGACTGGCTGCACCGTACGGTCGCGGGTCTCGCCGCCGTCGAACCCGGCTGGCGGCGGCTGCGCATCGCCCCGGTCCCGGGCGGCGACCTGACGTGGGCGAAGGCGGCCCACGAGACCCCGTACGGCAGGGCCGAGGCGGGCTGGCGGGTCGAGGGCGTCAAGGGGGACCTCCTCGTGGTCGAGTCGTTGGTACCCCCGAACACCCGGGCCGAGGTCCACCTCCCCGATGGCAGCGAACCGTTGGAGATCGGCTCGGGTCGCCACACGTTCCGCTGTCCGTACGTCGCCCCGGCCTGGCCCTTGCCAAGCACTAAATAAAATGATTCATTATCTTGTCGAATGAATGAGTGCATGCCGAGCGGGAAGAGGCGGCCTCGCCACAACGGTGACCGAAGCGAGAGGACCCGGATGCCTGCCCACGAGATCACCGCCGTCACCCTGGGCGAAGAGCCGATCACCATCGAGCAGTTCGTCGCGGTCGCCCGGTACGGCGCCCGGGTCACGTTCGATGCGGCCTATGCCGACCGGGTACGCAAGTCACGCGCGCTCGTGGAGCGCTTCCTGGCCGAGAACCGTCTGGTGTACGGCGTCACCAGCGGGTTCGGCGACAACTCCACGAAGGTGATCGATCCGGCGGACGCCGAGCAGCTCCAGCGCAACATCGTGCGCTCGCACGCCGTGTCGGTCGGCGAACCGCTCCCCACCGAGATCGTCCGCGCCATCGCGCTGATGGAGCTGGTCGGTCTCGGCGAAGGCTATTCCGGCGTCCGGCTCGAGACCCTGGAGCTCATCCGGCGCATGCTCAACGCCCGGGTCACCCCGCACGTACCCGGCGAGGGTTCGGTCGGCTACCTCGCCCCGGAGGCGCACATGGCCCTTGTGCTGCTGGGAGAGGGCCGGGCCCGGTACGACGACGAGCTGCTGCCCGGGGGCGAGGCACTGGCCCGGATCGGGGAGCGGCCGGCCCGGCTCGGCTGCAAGGAAGGGCTGTCGCTCACCAACGGCACCCACTCGGTCACGGCCATCGCCGTCCTGGCCGCCCATGACGCCGGCGTCGTGGCGACCACCGCCGACGTCGCCGCCGGCCTGTCCGTCCAGGCCCTCAAAGGCACCGTCCGGGCCTACGACGCCCGGCTGCAGGAGCGCAAGTGCCACCCCGAACAGGCCGCGGTCGCCGAGAACCTGCGCCGGCTGACCGAGTCCAGCGCGATCAGCGCCGAGTTCCTCGATCACCGGCTCCAGGACAGTCTGTCCCTGCGCGCCGTTCCGCAGATGCACGGCGGTGCCAAGCGGGCCCTCGCACAGGCCCGGGAGGTCATCGTCGAGGAGTTGCACTCCGTGGGCGACAACCCGGTCATCCACCCCGAGGGCGAGGACGGGGTGGCGCTGAGCGGGGCGAACTGCGACAGCACGTTCGTCGGCATCCAGGCCGACTCCATGGTGAACGCGATGACGGTCCTGGCCAAGGTGTCCGAGCGGCGCACCGACCGCATGGTCAACAGCAACTTCAGTGAGCTGCCCGCCTTCCTGGCTCCCCAGCCTGGACTCGACAGCGGCTACATGATCGCGCAGTACACGGCCGCCGCGCTGACCATGGAGCTGCGCGGCATGGCGGTACCGGCGTCCGCGGACTCCGTCCCCACCTCCGCGGGTCAGGAGGACACGGTCAGCAACGCCTACCTGGCGGCGCTGAAGGCCTACCGTGCGGCGCGCAAGCTCGGCTACGTCATAGCGATCGAGCTGATGTGCGCCGTGCAGGCTCTCGACCTGCTCGCGCCGCGCTCGCCTTCGCCGGCCGCGCAGGCGCTGCGGGCCAGGATCCGGGAGACCGTACCGGCCGTCGCCGAGGACCGGTTCTTCCAGGCCGACATGGAGCACATCGCCGAACTCGTGCGAAGCGGAGAGGCGCTGCGGACCGTCGAAGCCGTGACCGGTCCGCTGCACCACTGAGACCTGCTGACGGTTCGCGCGGGGGGGTGTTCACTTCCCGTTCAGGATGGTCTTCGTCTTGGCCTGCATGTCGGCGAAGACGCTGTCGTCCTTCTGCCCGGCGAAGTAGGCCTCGATCAGAGGATTGATCGTGTCCTCCAGGGCCGCGCCGTTGTTGAAGTCCGGCGAGGGGTAGAGCACCTTGTCCTTGAGCATGTCGGTGAAGACCGACAGGTCGACGCCCTGTGCCTTCAGGGCCTTGGCGGAGGCGTTCATGGAGGCCGGGATCGAGGGGAAGAAGGTGCCGGTCGCCGACGCCTTGGTCTGGCAGGCCTCGGAGCCCATGTAGGAGACCCACTTCCAGGCCAGGTCGGGGTTCTTCGTGCCCGCCCAGATCGTGTTCCCGTTGGAGTTGCTGAAGACGGCACGGGTCTTGCCGTCGGGGCCGAGGACCGTGGGACCGATGCCGACCTTGATGTTGGGAATCTTGGTGAAGGTGGACGCCTCCCACGATCCGCCCGTCTCCATCGCGACCTTGCCGGAGGAGAGCAGGTCGACGTCGGACACGCTGTTGGTGAACTGGCCGATCTTGGGTGCGTATCCCTTCGCCACCAGGGTGCGGATCCAGTCCATGGTCTTCACCAGTCGCGGATCGTTGTAGTTCAACTGGGTCGGCCAGTTGGGCTTGTTGCCGAGCCGCCAGCCCGTCGTGGAGACGAAGGAGCTCCACGTGGTCTGGCCCAGGAAGTCCTTGGAGGCCATCTGGCCGAAGCCGTACGTCTTGACGTCGGCCTTGTCGAATCCGGGCTGGTCGCCGCGCCGGCCATGGGTGTCGACGGTCAGATGGGCGATCATCTTGCCGATGGTGCCGCCGTCGTCGGGATTCCAGTTCATGTTCTGGACGTCCTTGGCGGTGTAGCCGGCCTTGGTGAGCATGTCGGTGTTGTAGTAGAGGCCGGTGGCCGCCCAGTCCAGGGGCAGGCCGTACTGCCTGCCGTCGGTGTACTTCCAGGAATCGGCTCCGACGGAGAAACGCGACAGGTTGAACTTGTCCTTCTTGATGTAGTCGTCCAGCGGCAGCAGTTGATGCTGGTCGGCGTACTGCGGAAAGTACTGGACGCTGTTCTGGAACGCGTCGGGAGCCTTGCCCGCCACGAAGCCGGCGGTGAGCTTGGTGAAGTAGTCGGTGACGTTGTACTGGGAGATCTTCACCGTGACGCCGGGGTTGGCCTTCTCGAAGTCCGTGGCGCAGACCTTGTACGCGGTGGCCTGCTTGTCGTCCCAGGTCCACCAGTTCAGGGTCGATGAGCCGGAGCCGCTGCCGGAGCCGCCGGAGCATGCGGAAAGGACGGCCGTCAGTGTGAGAGTGGCTCCCAGTGCCACAGCCTTACGAACTCTCATGATTCCTTCTTTCGCTGGTCACTTGAGGCCGGAGAATCCGATGGAGTTGACGATGCGTTTGCCGAAGGCGACGAAGAGCAGCAGCATCGGCAGCGCCGCGATGAGGGCGGCGGCCATCAGGCCCGCCCAGTCGGGGGCGGCCTGCGGTGAGGACTGCTTGAAGACGCCGAGGGCGAGGGTGAGGGGTTGGACGTGCTGGTCGTTGGTGATCAGCAGCGGCCAGAAGTAGTCGTTCCAGGCGTTGACGAACATCAGGAGCGACACGGTCGCGATGGGCGCGGACGACATCGGCAGGACGATCCGGAAGAAGATCCGCAGCGGTCCGGCGCCGTCGAGGATGGCGGCCTCCTCGACCTCGTTGCTCAGGCCGAGCATGAACTGCCGCAGGAAGAACAGGGTGAAGGCCTGGAAGAGCCCGCCGGGCAGGATGAGTCCGGCGAAGGTGTCGGTGAGCCCCAGGTCCTTGACCAGGACGAAGTTGGGCAGCAGCGTGAACACGGTGGGCACCATCAGGGCGCTGATCAGGATGTTGAACACCAGGTCGCGGCCGCGCCAGTGCAGCCGGGAGAACGCGTAGGCGGCGGCCGCGGAGAACAGGACGATCAGCGCTGTCTGCACGGACGCGTAGATCAGCGAGTTCCGCAGATAGAGCGCGATCTCGAGGGAGGCACCGGAACCGCCCTGCGCCTGGGCCTCGGCGGTGGAGGCGATACCGAGGGCCCGCTCGAAAGCGCCCCAGGTGAAGCCCACCGGCAGCAGTGAGGACGGGTGGGTCGCCAGTTTGTAGTTGTTCGACAGCGCGGTGCGCAGGATCCAGTAGAACGGGAAGAGGGTGACGAGGACGACGACACCGAGGTAGGTCCAGGCGGCGACCTTGCCGGGTGAGAACCTGCGCGTGCCGTTCCGGGAGGTACCACGCGGGGCGGCCGCCGGGCCGGGTGCGAGGGTGACAGCCATGACGGCCTCCTTCAGTTCAGGTCGGACTCGTTGGCTCGGGCGAGCCGCAGTTGGGTGAAGGTGACCGTGATGAGCAGGGCGAACAGGGCCAGCGACATGGTGGCGGCGTAGCCGAAGTCGAACTGCCGGAAGGCCTTGTCGTAGATGTACATCTGGAGCACGTTCGACGCGTTGGCCGGGCCGCCCTTGGTGGTGACCTGCACGATGTCGAACACCGTGAAGGAGTTGATCACCGTGAGGACGACCACCATGACCAGGATGGGACGCAGCAGGGGCACGGTGAGCCGGCGGAACATCTGCACTTCACCGGCGCCGTCGACCCGGCCGGCCTCGTAGATGGTCGCCGGGATCGTCTGCAGTCCGGCGAAGATCAACAGGGCGTAGTAGCCCATCCACTTCCACACGCTGATCGCGGCCAGCGAGGGAATCGCCCATCCCCCGCTGCCGAGGAAGAGGATGGAGTGGCCGGTCAGGTGTTTGAGGGCGATGTTGACGATGCCGAGGGTGGGATCGAGCATCCACTGCCACACCAGGGCGGCGATGACGTTGGAGATGAGGAACGGCAGCAGGATCACGCCGCGCAGCGCCGACGACCGGGTCACCCGGTGCAGCACGACCGCCGTCACCAGCGAGATCGCCGTGCCGAAGCCGACGGACAGCAGGACGAAGTAGACGGTGACGAGGAGCGAGTGCCAGAAGACGTCGTCCCCGAGCAGCTCCCGGAAGTTGGCCAGTCCCACCCACTGCGGCGGGCTGAGGACATGGAAGTCGGTGAAGCTGAGGTAGATGCCGCGCAGGGTCGGATAGGCGTAGAAGGCCGCGAAACCGACCACGGCGGGGAGGATGAGCAGCAGGGCGACCGGCAGGTCGCGGCGGCGGGCCGCCGCCGGCCTCGCGACCGTGCCGCGCCTTCCTTTTCCGGTCGGGTCCGTGCTCATGGCCGATGTGGTGGTCCCCGCGCCCGGTTCACCGGAACGCGGTTTCACCGGCGCTGACGCGGGTGCTGCTGGGCGTGCCATGTGTTGCTCCATCTCGGCGCGAAAGGGCATGCCGGGGCCCTTGGAAGTCCCGGACGTGCCCATGCACGGTCAGCCGCATGGGGAATTGGTGGGTGGGCGTTCGGTTCCGCCCGGGTGGCTGTAAGGCGACGCCCGTTCAGGAGCGCGGCCGGCGAAGTCCTGCGCGACCGATCGAGGAGGAAACCGGCCGCCACCTGCATCGGTGGACGTCCCATCCACCTGTCGTGAGGTGCCGCGAATGTAGTCACCCTTTTCTTCCAGCGTCAACATATTGCGCGGCCCGAATCATCGACATTCGCGGAAAGAATGGCTCGGGATTCGGGCGATGAGTAGGGAAGACGGGCGCTGAACGGCGACGAATCTCTTCTTTCTTCTTTTCCGATGGAAATGTATGGTCGCCGCATGACGCTCGCCGATCAGCCACCCGCGGCCGCTCTGCTGTTCCAGACCCTGCTCGCGCACGGCCCGCTGACCCGCGCCGAGATCGGGCGCCGCACCGGCCTCTCGACCGGCGCGATCACCAAGGTCGCCACTCCCCTGCTGACCGACGGCTGGATCACCGAGTTGGGCCGCTCGGCCGAGCGCACCGCCGGCCGGCCGGCCACGCTGATCGCGGTGCGGGCCGAGCGCGCCCGTTTCGTGGGCGTGAAGGTCACCGGTGACCAGCTCATCGGTGTGCTGGCCGACCTCACCGCACGCCCCCTGGCCACCGCCCGGGCCGAACTCGCCTCCCGCGACGTCGGTACGGTCGTCCTGGCCATCGCCCGGCTCGTCGACCGGCTGGCCATGGAGGCGGCGCCCCGCGCACCGGGCGCCCTGCACGGCGTCGGTGTCACCATCTCCGGAGACGTCGACGGCCACACCGGCACCGTCCAGTACTCCCCCTTCCTGAACTGGCGCCGCGTTCCCCTCGCCCGGCTCGTCCAGCAGGCCACGCACCTGCCGACCGTGATCGAGAACGACGTCCGCGCCCTGACCGTCGCGGAACAGTGGTCCGGCGTGGGGGCCGGGCTGTCGTCCTTCGCTCTGGTCACCGTGGGCGCGGGCATCGGCTGCGGCATCTCCATCGGCGGCCGGGTCGTCTCCGGTGCCCACGGCGTCTCGGGGGAAATCGGCCACCTTCCCGTGGGCGGTACCGACCGGGTGTGCACCTGCGGGAACACCGGCTGCGTCGAAGCCGTCGCCTCCGCCCAGGCCATCACGGAGCAGGCCCGCCGGGCGACGGGTGATCCGGTGCTGACGATGGACCAGGCGGTCCGCCTCGCCCATGCCGGAAACACCGACGTCCGCGCGGTCTTCGCCCGGGCCGGCCATGCCCTGGGCCTGACGCTGGCTGCCGTGGCCAACCTCATCGGGCCCGAACGCATCATCATCTCGGGCGAGGGCGTGGCCACCTACGACCTGTACGAGGACCAGATCCGTGCCACCTTCGCGGCCCGTGCCTTCGGCGCCGCGGGCGACTGCGACCTCGTCGTCAGGCCCCTGCCCTTCGAGGAATGGGCCCGCGGGGGCGCCGCCGTCGCCGCGCAGCACATCTTCGCCCCCGCCGGATAACCCGCCGGCGCCCCTCGTCCACGGCCCGCGCCGCCCCCGCGCCGGCCCCGTGCCGGCCGTCCTCCCTCAGTCACACCGTCTGGAAAGCGCACCCCATGCTGAAAGCTTTCTCCGCCCAGGACTTCCATGCTGTCCACCTCCCGCCCGGAGTGCTCTGGTACGACCGCCCCGCCGCGCGCTGGCTGGAAGCGCTGCCGCTCGGCAACGGCCGCCTGGGCGGCATGGTCTACGGCGGTACCGACCGCGAGCGGATCCAGCTCTCCGAATCGACCGCCTGGTCGGGCGGTCCGTCGGCGACAGACGTGAGTCCGACCGCCCGGGCGCAGGTTCCGCGCATCCGCGAACTCCTCTTCGCCGGCGAACACGCCGAGGCACAGCGGCTCGCGACGGAGCATCTGCCGGGCCGGCCCCGGTCGTTCGGGACCAACCTGCCGCTGCCCGAGGTCCAGCTGGCCTTCCCCGCCGGAGGTCCGGTCCGGGACTACCGGCGAAGCCTGGACCTGGACACGGGCCTCGCCGAGGTCGCCTACGAGCAGGACGGCGTGCGCGTCACCCGCGAGGCGTTCGCCACGAACCCGCACGGCCTGATCGCGATCCGCCTCACCGCGGACCGCCCCGGATCGCTCGGCTTCACCCTGTCCGTCCAGGACGGCGTGCTCCCCGGGGAGACGACCGCCACGGACTCGTGCGTCAACTTCAGCGGCCACGCCTACGAGAACCTGCACAGCGACGGGCGTCAGGGCATCGCGCTGGAGATCCGCGCCCACCTCGAAGCCGAGGGCGGCACCGTGCACCGCACCGGCGATGCGCTCCGTCTGGAAGGCGCCGACAGCGCGGTCGTCCAGGTCGTCGTCGGTACCGACTGGGCAGGGGCGGACCCGAGTGCGCGGGCGGACGCGCTGCTGTCCGCGGGGCTGGCCGCCGGCTACGAGGCGGTCCGGGCGGCGCACGTCGCGGACCACCGGGCCCTGATGCGGCGGGTCTCGCTTGATCTCGGATCGGCACCGCCCGACCTTGCCGCCCTGCCCACCGACACCCGCCGCGAGCGGCTCGCCGCCGGGAAGGCCGACGACGCCCTCATAGCGCTCTGCTTCCAGTACGGCCGCTACCTGACCATGGCCGGCTCCCGCCACGACTCCCCGCTGCCCCTGGCCCTGCAGGGGCTGTGGAACGACGGCCTGGCCAGCAGCGCGTCCTGGACGAACGACTTCCACCTGGACATCAACACCCAGCAGAACTACTGGGCCGCGGAGCCGGCCAACCTGGCCGAGTGCCAGGAACCGCTGTTCGGTCTCCTGGAGCTCCTGGCGGACCGTGGCCGGGCGACCGCCGAGCAGATGTACGGCGCACCGGGCTGGGTGGCGCACACGGTGACCAACGCGTGGGGGTACACGGCACCCGGATCCGGCATCGGCTGGGGCATGAACGTGACCGGCGGGGCCTGGCTCGCCCTCCAGATGTGGGAGCACTTCGAGTACGGCCGCGACGAGACGTTCCTCCGGGAGCGCGCGTACCCGGTCCTGCGCGGGGCCGCCGAGTTCCTCCTCGCCTACGCTGTCGAGGAGCCGGAGCACGGTCTGCTCGTCACCGGGCCGTCGGAATCGCCGGAGAACTGGTACCTCGCTCCCGACGGCAGCCGGTGCTCGGTGTCCATGGGGGCCACCGCGGACCGGGTGTTCATGGAGGCCGTGCTGCGCATCTGCGCGGAGAGCGCCGAACTGCTCGGTGTCGACCCCGGCCTGCGGACCAGGATCGCCGCCGCACGCCGGCGGCTGCCGCCGCTGCGGACCGGGCGCCACGGGCAGTTGCAGGAGTGGCTGCACGACTACCCGGAGGCCGAGCCGAGCCACCGGCACACGTCCCATCTCAGTGCCCTGTTCCCGGAGCGCCAGATCACGCCGCGCGGCACACCGGACCTCGCCCGCGCCGCGGAGGTCACCATCGAGCGCAGGCAGCAGGCTCCGGGGTGGGAGCAGACCGAGTGGGTCGAGGCCGACTTCACGGTCTACTTCGCCCGTCTCCTCGACGGCGACTCGGCCCTCGAGCACCTCACCAGCCTGATCGCGGACGCCAGCGAGGCGAACCTGATGACGTTCTCCGCCGGCGGGGTGGCCGGCGCGGCCCAGAACATCTACTCCTTCGACGGCAACGCCGGCGGCACCGCGGGAGTCGCCGAGATGCTCCTGCAGTCCGACGGCCGGGAGATCGAACTGCTGCCCGCGCTGCCGTCCCGCTGGCCCGACGGAAGCGTGTGCGGACTGCGCGCCCGTGGCGGCCTCACCGTGGACATCCGGTGGCGCGACGGGCGGCTGGAAGCCGCGCGGATCCGGGCGTCCCGGGCCACGGCCGTCCGGCTGCGGTACGGCACCGACCTCCTCGGTCTACGGCTCGCCGAGGGCGAGACGCTTGCCCTCGGTCTCGGCTGAGGGCAAGCACCGGTGACACCGTCACTGCGCGATCTGGCCGCCGTCGACGAGAAGCGTCTGCCCGGTCACCGCGGTTCCGTCGAGCGCCACGAACACCACGGCCGCCGCGATCTCCTCGGCCTCCAGCAGCCGGCGCATCGGTATCTGGTCGATCCACTGCGTCATCCGCAGCGGGTCGTCCATCCCGACCGTGTCGAGGATGGGAGTGCGGGTGCGCCCGGGCGCGACGGCGTTGACCCGCACCCCGTACTGCGCCCACTCGACCGCGAGAGACCTCGCCAGCTGGGCGACTCCGGCCTTCGCCACGTCGTAGGCGACGTGGTACTCGGGATTGGAGCCGATGAAGGCGGCGATGGAGGATATGTTCACGATCGATCCGGACCGTCGGCGCACGAAGTGCCGGCCGAACTCACGGCAGGCCACGAAGGTACCGGTCAGGTCGACGCCGAGAATGCGGTTCCACACCTCGTCCGACACGTCGAGGGCCGCGTCCTCGTGGGCGACACCGGCGTTGTTGACCAGGACGTCGACGCGGTCGAAGCGTCGTACGACCTCGTCCGCCGCCGCCGCGACGGCCCGGGGATCGGAGACGTCCAGGGGCAGGAACTCACCGCCCACCTCCTTGGCCACGGCGGTGCCGGTCTCCGTGTTGCGGTCGGTGACGACGACCCGTACGCCACGGGCCGCCAGAGCCACGGCGATGGCGCGCCCGATTCCCTGGCCCGCGCCGGTGACGACGGCCACTCTCTCGTCGGTGTGCCTCAGGGGCGACTCGGTCATCTCGTTCCTTCCGTCGGTGGATGCGGGGGTCGCGGGGTCGCGTGGGTCGCTTCAGAGGGTCCTGGCCGACCCCACTCCGGGGATCTGCCACCGGACCCGCGCGGCCGGATCGATCGCGGTCGAGGCGCCCGGACCCTGGGGGCGCTCCATGAGCCCCTCGTGTACGACGCTGCGCTCGACGAAGGCCTCCTGCGTCCAGGGAATGAACTCGACCAGCGGCGGCACCTCGGACAGGACGGTGCCCACCAGGTGCTGGTGCACCTGCATCATGTCGCCGGCGTGCGGCGCGAACCGCAGCCCCCGCGCCGCCGCATGGGACGCGATCTGGAGGAACTCGGTCACCCCGCCGACCCGGGTGACGTCGGCCTGCACGACCCGGATGGCGTCGGCCGCCATGAAGGCGGCGAACTGGTGGTAGGAGTAGATGCTTTCGCCGGCCGCCACGTCCAGCCGTGTCGACGCCTGGAGGCGGGTGTGGGCCTGGAGGTCGTCGGCGTGGACCGGCTCCTCGACCCAGTCCATCGCCGCGTCCTCCAGGACGGGCATGATCTGGTTCGCCGTCGACAGGTCCCAGCGCTGGTTGGCGTCGCACATCAGGGTCACGTCGTCGCCCAGCGCCCGGCGGACCGCGCGCACGCGTCGGGCGTCCTCCCGCCAGTCGGGCCGGCCCACCTTGATCTTCACCCGGGACCAGCCGTGGTCGACCAACGCGGTGAGATCCCGTACGAGTTCGCTGTCGGAGAGGTTGAGCCAGCCTCCGTCGGTGTTGTACGCCTCGACGCTCTCCTGCGTGCCGCCGAGGAGGCGCCACAGGGGCATGCCGGCCCGCTGCGCGGCGAGGTCCCACAGGGCGATGTCGACCATGGCCAGCGCCATGTGGACGACGCCTGCCCGGCCCATCCAGTGCGTGGGCAGCCAGTACAGGCGCTTCCAGGTGCCCAGGATGTCCTCCGAGGAGGTGTCCAGCAGGGCGTCGGCATAGTAGGAAAGGATCACGTCGGAGAGGAGTTCGGGAGCACAGTGCACGCCGGAGATCCCGGTGCCGACACGGCCGTCGGCGGTGCGGATCTCGACCACGGGTACCGTCCAGTGCGCCATGGCGGCGGTGGAGTCGGCGATCGGCCGCTTCAGGGGCACGGCGAGGGCATAGGTCTCCACGGAGGTGATCACCGCACCGTCGTCGCCGCGGAGGAGGTCCGCTCCGTGCGCGGACAACAGGCCCCGGGCGGTACCGAAGGAAGTCTGATCGGTCATTGTCCCAGTCGGCCATGGCCGCCGGAAATCGTCAACGGCGAAATGCGAATACACATGATCTGCCGCGCAGATGCCGTGCCACCGAAAGGAATACCGCACCGGCGGTGGTCGTACTGCGAGGCGAGGAGGTTCGGTCAATGACTCTCGAACTGGCCTGGTTGCGTACCTGGGTCGAGGTCGTGGATACCGGCGGCTTTACCAGAGCAGCCGAAAAGCTGCATCTGTCGCAACCACGCGTGTCGGCACACATCGCGAATCTGGAACGCGAACTCGGCTGCCTGCTCATCGAACGCCGTATCCGGCCGCTCACCCTCACCGACGACGGGCGTGCGCTGCTGTCCCGGGCGCGGGCGGTTCTCGCGGCCGCGGACGAACTGGTCACCGCGCGCCAGACCGACCTGGGCAACATCACGGGAACCGTCACGGTCGCGAGTTTCGCCAGTGGGAGTTCGGAGTTCCTCCCCGGGGTCATCACGGCTCTTCAGAAGGACCACCCGCAGATCCGGGTGGCGGTGCTGGACGGAGACGTGGGCTTCATCGAGGCGGCGCTGTCCGAGCGCCGGGTCTCGGTGGCGCTGCGTCCGGTCCGGCCCGAGCCCCACGACCACGCCTTCACCATGCGCCCCCTGTGGCGGGAACCCTTCGTCATGCTCGCGCCGACCGGCCACCCCCTGCTCGGGAAGAGCGAGGTCGATCTCGCGGACTTCGCGGACCAGCGCGTGATCACGATCGGCAATCCGCTCGCCAATGCGGCCGTCGGTTACGAGGCCGAGGCCGAGTTGAGCATCAAGGACCTGGTCGCGCCGTACGGAACCGTGTCCCATCAGCCGACCACGCTCGGGGCCATGGTGCGCGCCGGACACGGAATCGGCGTCATCAACTACCTGGGCGCGGTGATGATCCTGCGCGAGGGAATGGAAATGCGCCCCATTCGGCACCTGAACCGATATCGTGACGTAGGAATCTGGTGGCACTCGGAGCGACCACTGGGCGCGGCCTCACAGGCGTTCATCCGAGCGGTACTGAAAGCGCCACGGCCCGAAGGCACGACCGCCATTCCACCGGTTTGACGAGACGTGGATTTATTCGCGACACGAATGCCCCCGATCCGTGAATCGCCGTTGACGATCACGGGTGCCCGGGGTGAGGTTGGTCGGAAGTCGCAAGGAGAGGAGTCCCGATGGCCACTGTCCGTACGTACGCGAATCTCGACGTGGCGGTACGCAGCGACACTTCGGACGTGGGTGAGGGGCCGGTGTTCGATCCGCGCACCGGGCATCTCCTCTGGGTCGACATCTACGGCTGCAAGGTGTACGACGACGATCTGTCCACCGGAAGCCAGACGGTCACGGAGGTCGGCACGATGGTCGGCGCGGTCGCGCCCCGCGCCGTGCACGACGGCTTCGCCGCCGCGGTGGCGGACGGGTTCGGTTTCGTCACCGGCGGCGGACTGACACTGGTCGATCCCGTGCTGCCCGAACCGAACCTGCGCATGAACGACGGCAAGGTGGACTCCCACGGCAGGTTCTGGGCCGGCAGCAACGACCTGGAGTTCGCGCCGGGCCAGGGCCGGCTGCACCGGTGGGACGGTGACGGACCGAGCGTCGTCGTCGCGGACGGTCTCGTACTGCCGAACGGGTTGGGCTGGAACGCCGAGGACACCGTCATGTACCTCGCCGACAGCTACGCCAACCTCCTCTACCGGGCCGACTTCCACGCCGGGTCGGGAGAACTGGGCCGGCTGGAGGTGCTGACGAAGACGGAGGGAACCGGCGTTCCCGACGGTCTTGCCGTGGACGTGGAGGGGTGCTTCTGGGTGGCCATGCACGGCGGCCGTGAAGTGCGCCGGTACGATCCGACGGGGCGGGTCGTCGGCGTCGTTCCGGTGCCCGTCCTGCAACCGACCAGCTGCGCGTTCGGCGCGGACGGCCGCCTGTTCATCACCTCCGCCCGCAACGGTCTGTCCGCGGCGGAACTGGAGAGGTCCCCGCTGTCGGGGTCCGTGTTCGTCGTCGAGACCGGTACGACGGGAGTCCCGGTCCGGCCGTTCCGGTCCTGACCGAACCATCCGCGACACCTGTTCAGGGCCGTCGGCGGAGTTCCGTCCCGACGAAGTGGTTCATGTGGCGGCGGGCGTCCTGAGTGGTGAGCGGCGGGGCCTGGCGCAGCCGTTGCAGAGCCAGGCCGTCCGCGAGGGCTGCGAAGCGGACCGCGAAGCCGTTCAGGTCGTCGCAGCTGAACTCGCCGTCGGCGACGCCTCGTTCGGCCAGCGTGCGGATCTGCCGGTGCCAGCTCTCGTAGCGCCGGTCCTGACCGCGGGCGAACGCCGGATCGGGGTGGTGCTCGCCCGCGTTCCAGTACTCGAACCACATCCGCCAGTGCCGGTCGGTGTCCTCGGTGAACAGCGCGTCCACGAGCAGCCGCAGCCCCTCGGCACCGCTGGTCGCCCGGTCCGCGGCCTCGTCGAGGGCCGCGTAGTACCGCTCGATCTGCAGCACCATCGCCTCGGAGAGGATCTCCTGGACGCTGCCGAAGTGGTAGGTGACCGTGCCGACGGACACCCCGGCCGCGGCCGCGACGTCCCGCACGCCGACCGAGGCGTAGCCCCGCTCGGCGATCAGCGGCACCGCGGCCTCGACGATGAGGCGGCGGCGCACCTCGGTGGGCTGCCGGGTGCGGTCGGCGGCGGCGACGGCGCGGCGCGGGCTCCGCTCTGCCTTCATCCCGAGGTCCTCGGGGTGGTGCGGTGCCATGCGCGCTTGGCCACTGTCTCTCCGTTCGCCCGTGCTTCGAGGTGACTGTCCATCACGAACTCCGCGGCCGTGGCCCGCAGTTCCGTCCGCGCGACGATCTCCGCGTCCCAGTCGCCCCCGCGGTTGAGCCGGATCGTCCACGCGGAGACGGCCGAGGCGGACAGCGGGTCGTCGCTGCGGACACGGTACGTCTCCCGGGCGTTCTCCTCGTAGCGCAGCCCGTCGGGGTACGTACGGGATCCGCCGTAGCGGGGGTCGACCTCCAGGGTCCACTCCCCTGCCGCGACGTCGTGGGTGACGAGCCGCTCGGGACGCGGCTCGGCCGGGACGTCGTAGGTCACCGGGAGCGGTGGCGCCTGTTCGGGCTCCTCGAAGCGGACCGGCGGCTCCTCCCCGGCCGCCCGCACGGGCAGCAGGAGGGCGCTGTCGGCGGGCAGCAGGGTCAGTTCCCCGCGTTCGCCGTGCGGCCACACCCACGGCCAGTAGGCGTCGGAGACGGCGAGGCGGATGCGGTGGCCGGGCGGGAAGGCGTACCCGATGGCGCTCAGCTCGAACTCGACGCCCTCGTACGTTCCCGGGCTCCACTCGACGGCCTTGTCCCGTCCGTGCCGGGCGAGCAGGTTCAGCACGCCCCGGGTGACGAGGGTGGACGAGCCGTCCGGGGCCACGTCGCAGAGGCGGGCGACCACGTGGGCGCGCGGGGTGGCGCTGTCCAGGCGGAGCCGGACCTTCGCGCGGCCGAGGATCTCGACACGCTCGGTCAGCGGTGCCGAGTCGAGGCACGCCGACCGGCCGTCCTCCTCCCGCTGGTCGGGCGGCAGGTCGCTCGCGTTGCCGAAGGGGAAGAAGCGGCCGGCGTCGATGCCGGTGTGGAGCGGGGAGCGGACCAGGACGGGGGGTGTGCCGTCCTGGCCCAGCGGGCGCTCCTGCCAGCTGACCCGCGGCGAGGGCCAGACCGTGTCACCCACCCAGCGGCCCGGCATGACGTCGTACGACGTGGCGGGCGGCACCGGGTCGTTGATCCACGCCCGCAGCAGCGGCTCCCGCATCACGCCGGTGTCGGCGCCCTTGAGGTGCTGGTCCCACCAGCGCAGGGTCTCCTGGAGGAAGCCGATGGCGGGGCCGGGGGGCAGTCCGCGGTCCGGGTACTGGTGCGACCACGGGCCGATCAGCCCCCGGACGCGGTCCTGCGGCAGGTGTTCGATCAGCCGCAGCACCGTGTCGCGGTACGGGTCGTGCCAGCCGCCGACCGCGAGCACCGCCGCGTCGATGGCTCCGTAGTCCTCGCACACGCTGCCGTGCCGCCAGTAGTCGTCGCGCTGCTGGTGGGCCAGCCAGGTGTGCAGGAACGGTTCGAGGGCGTCGAGGCGTTCGCGCCACATCGGCAGCCAGTGCTCGGCGCCGACGTTCGCCGGGTCCGGCGGGCGGGCGGCGAAGGCGAGCATGGTGCCGGCCCAGGCGAGCATGTCGATGCCGAGGACGGCGCCGCCGGTGTAGTGCACGTCGTTGTCGTAGCGGTCGTCGGTGGAGCAGACCGTCACGATCGCCTTGAGGGGTTCGGGGGCGAGGGCGGCGATCTGGAGGGAGTTGAAGCCGCCCCAGGAGATCCCGAACATGCCGACCTTGCCCGTGCACCAGGGCTGCGCGGCCAGCCAGTTGACGACGTCCACGCCGTCCGCGAGTTCGGTCGCGTCGTACTCGTCGCCGGGGACGCCCTCGCTGTCGCCGTGGCCGCGGATGTCGACGCGGACGGAGGCGTAGCCGTGGCCCGCGTACCAGGGGTGGCGCTGGGCGTCGCGGGGTGCGGTCCAGTCGCTCTTGCGGTACGGGAGGTATTCGAGCAGCGCCGGCACCGGGTCGTGCTCGGCGTCGGCCGGGCGCCAGACGCGTGCGTGCAGCCGGGTCCGGCCGCCCTGGACGGGGATCCAGACGTCGTCGCACACGACCTGGCGTTCGAACCGCTCGCGGTACTTCACGAGACTCCTTCGCTGACGGAGGTGACGGCGGTGTCGGTCCTGTCGGTGGTGTCGGCGGGGCGCCAGCGGCGTACGCGGTGACCGCCGCCGTGGTCGGTCCACTGGTCGTCCGGCCGCGCCGCGTCGGTCCAGTCGGGTACGTCCGCCACCAACGGGCGGGCGTCGGGGTCGGGTTCGAGGGCCGCCGCCATCAGCTCACGGGTGTAGGGGTGTCCGGGGTCGGCGAAGACGGCCTCGGTCGGGCCCTCCTCCACCACCACGCCGTGGCGCAGCACGAGCACGCGGTCGGCGATGCCCCGTACGACGGCCAGGTCGTGGCTGATGAACAGGCAGGCCAACTGCCGTTCCCTGCGCAGGTCGTCGAGGAGTCGGAGCACCTCGGCCTGCACCGAGACGTCCAGGGCGGTGGTGATCTCGTCGGCGATCAGCACGTCCGGTTCGCCGGCCAGCGCCCGTGCGATGCCGATGCGCTGCCGCTGGCCGCCGGAGAGCTGGGCGGGCAGCCGGTCGGCGAGTGCCGGGTCGAGCCGTACGTCCCGCACCAGGTCGAGGGCGCGGGCGTGGACGGAGCGGCGGTCGGGGGCGGTGCCGAAGAAGCGCAGGGGGCGGCGGATCGCGTCGCCGACCGTGCGGCGCGGGTTGAGCGAGGTGTCGGCGTTCTGGAACACCAGTTGCACCAGGCGCCGCAGCGCGGCGGGGCGTTGACGAGCAGGCTTGGCCAGATCGCCGGAGCCGTGGGTCATCGTGCCGCCCGAGGGGGCGCGCAGTCCGGCGAGGGACCAGGCGAGGGTGGACTTTCCGCTGCCCGACTCGCCCACCAGGGCGACGATCTCGCCGCGGCGGACGTCGAAGGTGACGCCGTGCACGGCGCGGGCCGACCCGTAGTCGACGGTGACGTCCTGCGCGGAGACGGCCACGGGGGCGTCCGCGGCCACCACGGCCCTCGCCCGCACCTCCCGCTCGCCGTCGTCCCCGACGAGCGCGAGCCCGTCGTCCGTCAGCCGCGGCACGCTCGCCAGCAGCCGCTTGGTGTACGGCTGTTGGGCCCCGGCGAAGAGCGCCCGGGTGGGCGCCGACTCCACGACCCGGCCCGAGCGCAGCACGCTCACCTCGTCGGCCATCCGGGCGACGACCCCGAGGTCGTGGCTCACCAGCACGGCGGCCAGGCCGAGTTCGTCGCGCAGGGCGGCGACCAGGTCGAGGATGCCGCGCTGGGTGACGACGTCGAGGCCGGTCGTGGGCTCGTCGAGGACGAGGACCCTGGGGCGGGCGGCGAGGGCCATGGCGATGGCGACGCGCTGCTGCTGACCGCCGGAGAGTTCGTGCGGGTAGCGGCGCGCGAGGTCGGCGGGACGCGGCAGCCGGACCTGCTCCAGCAGGTCGAGCACCGGGACCTCGCCGCCGGCCTCGGCGATCTGCCGGCCGACGCGCATGGACGGGGTGAGCGCATGGCCGGCGTTCTGCCCGACCATGGCCACGGTCCCGCCGCGCAGCCGCCGCAACTCCCGCGCCGGCAGGGCGAAGACGTCGTGACCCGCCACCCGCACGACCCCGCCGTCCAGGCGCGAACCGTGCCGCAGATGACCGAGCAGGGTGGCCGCGACGGTCGACTTGCCGCTGCCGGACTCGCCGACGAGGGCGAGCGTGCGTCCCTCGGCGAGTTCGAAGGACACGTCGTGCACGACCGGCAGGTCGCGGCCGCCCGAACGGTAGGAGACGGAAAGGGAGTCGACGGAGACGACGGGGGTCGTCGGGGGCTCACCCCGAGTCGGGGGAATCGGCTGGGTCGAGGTCATCAGGAGCCCTCCCTGATCCGGTCCACGCCCCAGGCCTTGGACAGGCCGTCGGCCGCGAGGTTGAGCCCGACCACGAGGGTGGCCAGGGCGATGATCGGCGCGAGGCTCGCCATCGGGACGACGGTGATGGCGGTGCGGTTCTCGGCGACCATGAGCCCCCAGTCGGGGGTCGGCGGGTCGGCGCCGAAGCCGAGGAAGGACAGCGAGGAGATCAGCAGCACGACCCAGGAGGCCCGCATCGCGAACTCCACGCCGACCACGTCGGCGATGTTGGGCAGGACCTCCCGCCGCAGGATCGACCAGGTGCCCTCGCCGCGGGCGCGGGCCGCGGTGACGTAGTCGGCGGGCACGACGGCGAGCGCCGCACCGCGCACCACCCGGACGACCTGGGGCACGAACACGACGGCGACGGCGCAGACGATGACCGCGGAACCGGTGCCCAGCGCGGTCACGACGACGAGCAGCGCCAGGATGGCGGGCACCGAGAGCACCGCGTCGAGCACCCGGCCCAGGACGTCGTCGAACCAGCCGCCGCGCAGCGCCGCCGCGCAGCCGATCACCGTGCCGAGGGCGACCGCCAGGACGGTGGAGACGACGGACACGCCGAGCGCGTACCGGCCGCCGTACAGCACCCGGGCCAGGACGTCCCGGCCGTACTGGTCGGTGCCCGCCCAGTGCTCCCAGCTCGGTCCCAGCAGGACGTGCGAGGGGTCGTTGGCTATCGGGTCGTACGAGGTGAGCAGCGGGGCGAGCAGGGCGAGCAGCACGTGGACGCCGACGACGGCGAGGCCGACGAGCGCGGTGCGCGAGGAGCGCAGGGTGCGCCAGGCGCGGGCGGTGCGGGCCCGGACTTCCGCGGCCGCGGGTGCGGCGGGCGGTGCGGTGTCGAGGGTGGTCATCGGGTCCTCCCGCGCGTACGGAGCTTGGGGTTGAGGGCCATGGCGCCGAGGTCGGCGGCGAGGTTGCAGACGACGTAGACGACGGCGCTGATCAGTGCGACGGCCTGGACCACGGGCAGGTCGCGGTTCTGCACGGAGGTGAGCATCAGCTTGCCGATGCCCGGGTAGTTGAAGACGTTCTCGACGACGGCGACGCCGCCGACGAGCCAGGCCACGTTCAGTGCGATCACGTGCAGGGTGGGCAGCAGGGCGCTGGGCAGTGCGTGCCGGGTGACGACGCGCCAGGTGGACAGGCCCTTGAGCCGGGCGGTGGTGACGTACTCGCTCGCCATCACGTCGATGACCGACGTGCGGGCCATGCGGACGATGTAGGCGGCCATGACGATGGCGAGGGCTAGCGCGGGCAGCCAGACGGCGGGCATCAGTTGGCCCACGCTCGCGTCGGGGCCGTAGAGGACGACGGCGGGGAACCAGGGCAGGGCGACCGAGAAGCACAGCACCAGCACGGTGGCGACCACGAACTCGGGGACGCTCATGCCGACGAGGCTGACGGTGGAGATCAGGTGGTCGGCCCAGCGGTCGCGGTACAGGCCGGCGAGGATGCCCAGCACCAGCGACCCGGTCACCGCGAACAGGATGGTGACGAGGGCGATGAGCGCGGAGTTGGCGAGGTACTGCGCCACCTCGCCCCCCACGGGCTTCCCGGAGACCAGCGAGGTGCCGAAGTCCCCGTGCAGGGCGCCCTTGATCCAGTCGAAGTAGCGTTCCCAGGCGGGCTGGTCGAGTCCCAGCTGCTTGCGCAGGGCGGCCACGGCGTCGGGCGTGGCGTCCTTGCCGAGGATCTGGGTGGCCACGTCGCCGGGCAGGGCCTGGAGGGCGAGGAAGACGAGCACGGACGACAGGAACAGGGTGCCGATGGCCGCCGCGACGCGGCGGGCGACGAACGCGAGCATGCTCAGGCTCCCTTCAGGCCGATGCCGAGGTAGTCGAACTCGAAGCCGTGCTCGGCGTATCCGCGGACCTTGCGGGAGAGCCCGACCAGCCGGTCGGCGAACATCGGTGTCATCGCCCCGCCCTTCTCGATCACCAGGTTCTGTGCCTGGCCGTAGAGTTCGCGGCGCCGCGTGGCGTCGGTCTCGGCGCGGGCGCGGTCGAGGACGGCGTCGAAGTCCTTGTCGGACCACGCGGTCTCGTTGTAGGAGGAGCCGCTGCGGAAGATCTGGGTGAAGAGCTGGTCGACGGGCCGGCCCGTGTACCAGTAGGTCGCCATCAGCGGTTTCTTCATCCAGATCTGCGTGTAGTACGAGTCCGCGGCGGCCGTCTTGACCCGGATGCGGATGCCGGCCCGCTTGGCGGACTCCTGGTAGGCGAGCGCCATGGGGGTGAGCAGCGGGTCGTAGGCGGAGGTGTAGAGGTCGACGGCCAGCCCCTCCTGCCCCGCCTGCTTCAGCAGGTGGCGGGCCTGCTCGGGGTCGTGCGCGGGGTGCGCGGAGATGTGCAGCGGGTCGTCGGGCGGCACCGGGTTGTCCCAGCCGGCGGTGCCGGCGCCCTGGAGGGCGACCTTCACCACGTGCTCGGGGTCGTAGGCGAGCTTCATCGCCTGCCGCACGCGTACGTCGGTGAAGGGCTTGTCGGTGGTGAGCATCGGCAGCACGTACCACTGGGCGTTCTTCACCCGGGCGACGGTGGCGCGGTCCGAGGCGGCGACCACCCGGGCCGTCGCGAAGTCGAGGTTGGTCTGCGAGAGCAGGTCGACCTGGCCGGCCAGCAGGGCGTTGGCGCGGGCCGACATGTCCGCCACGGAGTAGAAGGAGATCGCGTCCAGCACGGGACGCCCGGCCCAGTGGTCCGCGTAGGCGGTGACGCGCCCTGGACCGGCGGGGGCGAACGACTCCAGCTTGAAGGGGCCGGTGCCGATGCCGGTGCGGCCGATCGACTTCGCGCTGCCGTCCGGGACCACGTAGCAGTTGTAGTGCGTGAGGAGGCTGGGGAACTCGGCGTTCGGGGACTTGAGCGGGACGACGAGCGTGTGGGCGTCCGGCGTGCGCAGGGTCTCGGGGTCGACGAGCGGGGCGAGGACGGCCGCCTGCGGGGACGCGGTCGCCTTGTCGAGGATGTGCCGCAGGGTGTAGGCGGCGTCGGCGGAGGTGAAGGCGCGGCCGTCGTGGAAGGTGACGCCCTTGCGCAGGCGGAAGGTCCAGGTGCGGGCCTTGGCGTCGGTCTCCCAGGACTCGGCGAGGTCGGGGGCGAGGTCGCCGTCGCTGCCGACGCGGACCAGGCGGTTGTAGAGGGCGCCGAGGTATTCGTACGCCGACAGGGAGCTCGCGGGGTCGAGGGTCTCGGCGTCCGAGGCGGGCGGGCGGGCGATCCGGAGGGTGCCGCCGCGGTCGGGCGTGCCCTTCGGCGCCGCCGCCGGCAGCACCGTGCCGGACGCCGCGCCCGAGCATCCGGACAGCAGCCAGGACGCACCGAGACAGGCGGCACCGGCTGCACCGGCGGCGAGGAAAGACCGCCGTCCTGGGTGGTGGGTGTCGGTCATGGGCCGACCGTCCTTCTCGCTATTCGTTCAGCGGAACGATTGAGTGGAGTGCGTGAACGATAGCCATACGGCGGTTTCCCGCCAAGCCTCGGGACCGGAAATTAACCGCGGAAACGGATCCGTAACCGGTCCGGCGGGGGCGCCGGGCGCCGGGAGGGCGGCCGTGCGGCTGGCTATCCTTGCACCATGACCAGCAACGGGAGGCCCCGCGACACCTCGGTGCAGTCCGTCGACCGCGCGGTGTCGATCCTCCAGTCGCTGTCCCGGCACGGCCCGTCCGGCGTCACCGAGATCGCCGGGACGCTGGGCCTGCACAAGGCGACGGTCTTCCGGCTCCTCGCCACGCTGGAGTCGCGCGGCCTCGTCGAGCAGGACGCCGAGCGCGGCCGCTACCGCCTGGGCTTCGGCATGGTCGAGCTGGCCGCGGGTGCCGGACGGCAGAGCGACCTGTCGCTGCTGAGCCGGCCGGTCTGCCGGGAGCTGGCCGCCGCCGTCGGCGAGACGGTGAACCTCGCGATCCACGACGGCATCGAAGTGATCACCATCGACCAGGAGATCGGCGGCGCGACCATCGCCAGCATCGACTGGGTCGGCAAGCGCAGCCCCCTGCACGCCACCGCCGCGGGCAAGGTCTTCCTGGCCTACCTGCCCGAGAAGGAGACCGACGAGGTGCTGGGGCGGGGGCTCGCGCGGTACACCCCGCACACGATCACCGAACCGGCGCGCCTGAAGGAGCAGTTGGCGACGGTCCGCGAGCGCGGCTACGCCACCACGTCGGAGGAGCACGAGATCGGGCTGGCCGCCATCGCCGCGCCGGTCCGCTCCCCCGACGGCCGGATCGTCGCCGCCGTCACCGTCTCCGGTCCGGCCTTCCGCGTCAACGACGACACCGTGCCGGCCCTCGCGGAGCGGGTGCGGGAGGCGGGCGCCCGGATCTCCTGGCGCCAGGGCCACCGCAAGCACGACTGACCGACACCCCCCGGATCGGCTCTTGACGGCCGCGGGCCGACACCCTCACCATTTGTCTCGCATCGCGAATCTGTTTCGCAATGCGATACGTCCGACGCTGCCGCGCAGCCACCGAAGCTCTGCCGCGGCCGTCGGCACCCCGCTTCCCGAGGAGTGGTCATGCCCTCCCAGAGTGTCGATCCCCTGCTCCAGCCCTTCCGCCTCAAGCACCTCACCCTGCGCAACAGGGTGGTCAGCACCTCCCACGAACCGGCCTTCGGCGAGGACGGTCTGCCCAAGGACCGCTACCGCGCCTACCACGTCGAGAAGGCACGCGGCGGCGTCGGCCTGACCATGATCGGCGGCTCCGCCGTGGTCTCGCCGGACAGCCCGCCCGCCTTCGGCAACCTGCTGCTGTACCGGGACGACATCGTGCCGTGGCTGCGCCGGCTCACCGACGAGGTGCACGACGCCGGAGCGGCGGTCATGTGCCAGGTCACCCACCTGGGCCGCCGTACCAGCAACTACGCCGGCGACTGGCTGCCGGTGCTCTCCGCGTCCCCGCTGCGCGAACCCGCGCACCGGGCGTTCCCCAAGGCCGCCGAGGCCTGGGACCTGGACCGCGTCACGGCCGACTACGCCGCCGCGGCACAGCGCTGCCGCGAGGCCGGCCTCGACGGCATCGAGCTGGAGGCCTACGGCCACTTCCTGGACAGCTTCCTCTCCCCCACCACCAACCACCGCGACGACGACCTCGGCGGCAGCCTGGAGCACCGCATGTCCTTCCCGCGCCGGGTGATCCGCGCGGTGCGGGAGGCGGTCGGCCCGGACTTCGTCGTCGGGATCCGGCTGATGCTGGACGAGGACCGCCCGGGCGGCCTGACCTTCGAGGACGCCCTGGTGGCCGCGGAGCGTTTCACCGACGACGGCATCGACTTCGTCAGCACCATCCACGGCTCCATCGAGAGCGACGCCTCCCTGGTCCGCACGATCCCGCCGATCGGCACCCCGCTGGGCCCGTTCCTGGAGTTCACCGGCGAGGTCCGGCGCCGGCTGCGGGTGCCCGTGATGCACGCGGCCCGGATCGCCGATCCCGCCACCGCGCGGTACGCGCTGCGCGAGGGGCTGCTGGACCTGGTCGGCATGACCCGCGCCCAGATCGCAGATCCCCATCTGGTCGCCAAGATCGCCGGCGGCCGTGAGGACCGCATCCGCCCCTGTGTCGGGGCGAGTTACTGCCTGGACGCGATCTACGACTCGGGCGACACCAAGTGCGTCCACAACCCGGCGACCGGCCGGGAGCTCCAACTGCCCCACACCGTCCCGGCCACAACCGGCCACCGCAGGAAGGCCGTTGTCGTCGGGGCGGGCCCGGCCGGTCTGGAGGCCGCCCGGGTCCTGGGCGAACGCGGCCACGACGTCGTGCTGTTCGAGGCCGGCGACCTCCCCGGCGGCCAGATCCGGCTCGCCGCGTCCAACCCGCGCCGCCGCGATCTGCTCGGCATCGTCGACTGGCGGGTCGCCGAGTGCAAGCACCACGGTGTCGACCTCCGCTTCGGCCGGTACGCCGAGTCCCGCGACGTACTCGCCGAACACCCCGACCTCGTCGTGGTCGCCACCGGCGGCATGCCCGACCGGTCCTTCCTCGACGCGGGCGAGGACCTGGTCGCCGACACCTGGGACGTGCTCACCGGCTCACTGCGGCCACGGGGCGAGGTACTGGTCTACGACGACCACGGCGGCTACCCCGCACTCGACGCCGTCGAGGTCCTCGCCCCGTCCGGCGCCCGCCTGCACTTCGTGACACCGGAACGCACCCTCGCCCCCGACGTCGGCAGCATGAACTCCCCCGCGTACCTCAAGGTGTTCGCGGAACACGGCGTGACCACCACCCTCGCCAGGCGACTGCGCGCCGTACGCCGCACCCCCGACGGCCGCCTGGCCGCCACCCTGCACAGCGACTACACCGGCACCGACACCGAACTGACCGTCGACCACGTGATCGTGGAACACGGCACCCTGCCCGCGGACGAGCTGTACCGCGAACTGCTGCCCGGATCCAGCAATCTCGGCGAGATCGACCACCGCGCCCTGCTGGACCACCGGGAGCAGACGGTGGTCCGCAACGACGCCGGACGCTACCGGCTGTTCCGCATCGGCGACGCGGTCGCCGGACGCAACATCCACGCCGCCGTCTACGACGCGCTGCGCCTGTGCCTGCCGGTCTGACCCGCACCGACCCTCTGGAGACATCGAGTTGAGCACACTCGCCCCCGCGACGGACCTGGCCGGTCTCGTGACCCGCCGTCCCGTCGGCCGGAGTCTGGCAGCACCCTTCTACACGAGCCGGGAGTTCTTCGACCTCGACATCGAGGCGGTCTTCGCCCGGCACTGGCTGTTCGTCGCCGCGGAGGCCGAACTCCCCGAGCCCGGCGACTACGTGACCGTGACCCTCGGGCCGTACTCGGTCGTCGTCGTCCGGGACGACGACGAGGAGGTACGCGCCTTCCACAACGTCTGCCGCCACCGCGGCGCCCGCATACTCAACGACGCGCGCGGCTCGGTGGGCAACATCGTCTGCGGCTACCACCGCTGGACCTACGGCGTGGACGGCCGCCTGCTGCACGCGGAGTCCCAGCCGGCCGACTTCGACCCGTCCTGCTTCGGTCTGCGCAGTGTGCACGCCCGCACGGTCGCCGGCCTGGTCTTCATCTGCCTCGCCGAGGAACCGCCCGCCGACTTCGACGAGGTGGCCGCCCGCATCGAGCCGTACATCCTGCCGCACGGCCTGCGCCGGGCGAAGGTGGCCGCCCAGATCGACCTGGTGGAGAACGGCAACTGGAAACTCACCATGGAGAACAACCGGGAGTGCTACCACTGCGGCGGCCACCCCGAGCTCCAGTGCTCCCTCTTCCCCGTGTACGGCTACGCCGAGCAGGACGTGCCGCCGGTGCTGCGGCCGGCGTACGAACGCTATCTCCAGGCCGACGCCGAGTCCCGCAGGACGTACGAGTCACTGGGCCTGCCGTACGAGGCGATCGAGGAACTGGACACCCGCACCACCGGCTTCCGCATCCAGCGCGAACCGCTGGACGGCGCGGGCGAGTCCTTCACCGAGGACGGTACGGCCGCCTGCAAGCGCCTGCTGGCCGACTTCCGCACGCCCCGCCTGGGCCGCCTGTCGATGCACCTGCAGCCCAACGCCTGGTTCCACTTCCTCTCCGACCACGCGATCACCTTCTCCGTGATCCCGCTCGCACCGGACCGCACCCTGGTCCGCACCACCTGGCTGGTGCACCCCGACGCGGTCGAGGGGGCCGACTACGACCTCGACAGCCTGACCCGGGTGTGGACGGCCACCAACGACCAGGACGCGCTCCTCGTCGCCCGCGCCCAGCAGGGCATCGGCAGCCCCGCCTACCGGCCCGGCCCCTACGGCCCGACCGAGTACCAGGTCGAGGCGTTCGTCAACTGGTACACGACCCGGCTGAAGGCGCACCTGGCACCATGACCGACACGCTCCCGGCCTGGGCCGGCACCCCTTCCTGGACCGACGAGGACCCCGGCGGCCTGCTGGTCTGCAAGCAGGTCCACACCCTGACCCCCGACGTCAGGACCTTCGTCCTCCAGCCCCCCGAGCCCCGCCTCTTCCACCACGACCCCGGACAGTTCCTCACCCTCACCGTCGACATCGACGGCCGGCCCGTCGAGCGGTGCTACACCATCTCCTCGCCCCCGACCCGCCCCCACTTGGTCGCGATCACCGTGAAGAGGGTGCCGGGCGGCCTGGTGTCCAACTGGCTGCACGACCGGCTGCGACCCGGACACACGGTGCGGGCGAGGGGGCCGCTCGGGGATTTCACCCTAGCCCGGCACCCCGCGCCGAAGTACCTGTTCCTGTCCGGCGGCAGTGGCGCGACACCGGTGATGGCCATGACGAGGGCCCTGTACGACCTGGCGCACCCGGCCGACGTGGTGTTCGTCCACAGCGCCCGCACCCCCGCCGACATCCTCTTCCGCCGGGAACTCGACCTCATCGCCGCCACCGCCCCCACCGTCCGGGTGGTGCACGTCTGCGAGGAGGACGGCCCGACCGAGCCGTGGGGCGGTCACCGCGGCCGGCTGACCCTCGACATGCTCCGGCAGATCGCCCCCGACTTCCGGCAGCGGGAGATCTTCACCTGCGGCCCCGCCGGCTATATGGCCGCCGTCCGCCAGCTGCTCGCGACGGCCGGGTTCGCCATGGACCGCTACCACGAGGAGAGCTTCGCCATCGACGCGCCACCGGCGGCCGGTGCCGAACCCGTCACAGGCACCGGCACCGGCACCGGCACCGGAGAAACCACCGAAGGACGCGTCTTCACCGTCGAGTTCACCCGCAGCCGACGCACCCTCACCTGCGACGCGGACACCTCCCTCCTCGCGGCCGCCTCCCGGGCCGGCCTCTCCCTGCCCGCCTCCTGCGCCCAGGGAATCTGCGGCACCTGCAAGACCACCCTGCTGTCCGGTTCAGTCGACATGCGGCACAACGGAGGCATCCGGCCGCGCGAGATCACCCAGAACAAGATCCTCCTCTGCTGCTCCCGACCCCGCGAGAACCTCGTCGTGGACGCCTGACCGCCCGGCGACGGCTCGACCGAACAGGCGCTCCTTGGCTGACCGCAAACACCACCACCAGGGTGGCCGGGGGCCTTCTTCCAGTCATCGAGAAGAACCGCAGCTGACTCCGGCATTCCCCATCGCCTCGCTTCGGCCAGGGACGCCTACGTCAGCGCGAAGGCCAGCAGTGCCGTCGTGGTGAAGTCCAAGGATGGTTCTACGGTCTGCCAGGCGCCGACGTCGTCCACGTACCGCGACCCCTTGCCGTCGAAGTCCGTCCAGGCTCCGGCCGGCGGGGCGGCCGTGCACTTCTTCATGGTGGGGAAGGTGTTCAACTCCGTAAGTCTCGCGGCTGCGTTGGGCCCGTTGACCACGGCGCCCCGCAGGATGGCGCCCTTGCCGTCGTGGCTGCCCCGGAGGTTGGCCAGCTGGTGTTCCGGGCAGTGCGGGTAGACCTCGCCCGCACCGATCACGAAGCTGGTCCCCCAGGGGTTCGCGCCGAGGGCCCAGCCGCGCTGCCGGCCGGCGAAGGCCTCGTAGCGGGTGTCCTCGGTGGCCTTGGCGTAGAGGCGGGCGGTGGCCACCAGGCCGAAGGTGTGCGGTACGGCGTCGAAGTCGTCGTAGACCGCACCGGCGCCGAACGGGTCGTGCCCGGCGCGGTCGACGCCGTCGTCCAGCTGACGGCGCAGGTCCCGGTACAGGTCGGCTTCCCCGACGCCGCCCGTCCGGGCGCCGTCCAGGGCGAGGGCCAGGTCGGCATGGGCCAGTGCGCTGACGTCCGCGACGTCGAGGGTGCCCTTGACGTCGGAGTCCAGGTAGGCACGGGCCCAGTGGGCCGCGTCGGCCGTCCAGTCACCTTCGCGGTCGTCCTCCACATCCCTTGCCGCCAGGGCCAGTTCGGCGGCGGCGAACTCCAGGTCGTCCTGCCAGGAGTCCTCGGGGTAGAAGGCGCTCGGGAAGGCGGTGAAGAGCGGTTCGTCGGGGTCCGGGTGTGCTGGATGTCGAGGCGGCCTCCACGTCGTCGACGAGGACGGTGAGGGGACGGGTGTTCCTGTGGCTCCGGTACGGCGGACAACGGCAGCGTGGCACGGGCAGCCGTACGGGTGGGCGGGCGGCGCGTCATCGGGTACCGATCCCGGTGCCGAGGGGACGACGGGCTGTCGTTCTTCCTGAACCGGAAGTGGAGTTGACGGCCCGTCAGCGCAGCCGTGGACGCGTGCCGACCGCCGGGCGTGGTGCTCGGCTGTCCGGCGAGCCGGCCGCGGTCTCCGCCCGGGTGGTCCTCCAGGATCGCCGCGCACCGCCCGATGGGGCTGTGCCGCTGTGCCCTTGGGACTGCCCCCAACCTCCTTCGCCGCACCGGCGGGCCGGGAGATTGTCGTCGTATTCCCTGACTCCGCGGTCGGACCGTGCGGTCGGGCGCGGTGGACCGGGACCGGGTTCCGCCCGCGAAGCGCAGTCGGATCTCGGAGGGCGTGCACCATGGGCGAACTGGTTGTGACGGGAGCGGAACTGAAGTGCTCCTTGGGGCTGGGCGGGCCGTTTCCACTGATCGTTCCCGCGGCCCCGGCCCTGGTGGGTCCTCTGCCGATCGCCACCGTCGCGGACTGCGCGCCCATGGCGAACATCCCGCCGCTCGGCCTGTGCACGAGTACCGACAACCCGCTCGTCAAGCTGGCGAAGGTGACCGTACCGTGCCTGCCCGCGGTACAACAGCCCTGGTCGCCCGTATCGGCTACGGTGCTGATCGGTGGAAAGGCGGCGCTGACGGACTCCTCGAAGTGCAGGTGCCAGTGGAAGGGTGTGATCGAGATCGTCTCGCCCGGCCAGACCGGCACCGAGGTCGCGGGGTAGCCGGGCCGGTCAGTCTGACGTGCTGGTGGGGGCGGGCGGTGTGACCGAGGTGCCGCTGACGACCAGCGACTCCGCGCACGCCGGAGCGGCCGAGGCGTCGGCCGGCGTACCCGGTTTGCGGCACGCCACGGACAGCACGATCTGGCTCTTCGGCGGTGCCTGGATGGGTGTCACCCACGGGCTGTCGTGGTCCCGGAAGTTCTCCAGCGCCAGCGAGATGACCTGCTGGCCGTCGATGCTCACCGTGAGCGTTCCCTCGTCGCCCTGTGGTGCGTACGCGACGATGTCCGTGAGCAGCAGGAAGCGGTTGGACGGGACCGTGAAGGTGGCATCGCGCTGGTCTCCTTTGGTCACGCTGATGCTGAGCGTCTTGGAATACTGTCCGTTCGGGACCCCGACGGCGCCCGCCGAGCCGGTTGCGCCGGCGGAACCCCCGGCCCCCGCCTCGGCCGCGGCCGTCCCTCCGCTCTGCGAGCCGGCCGACGGGCTGCTGCCACCGGCCGGCTGGGCCGACGCTCCGGGGGGCGCGGCCGTCGGGCTGACGGCCTGCTGCACGGCCTGCTTGACCGCGGCGGCGACCGACTGGCGTGCGGCGGAGCTGACGGCCGGCCTGACGGCCGCGAACCACAGTGCCGCCGCTGCCGCCGCTCCGGCGGCCAGTACGTATGCCCAGCCCGGGACGACGGGGAGCTGCTCGTACGTGCCGGCGAGCACCGTGGGACGGCCGTCCGGACCCTCGTCGGCGGTCAGCTTGACCTCGAACGGATGGGCTTTGACCTTTCCACGCCACATACGCCGACGGGAGCGGACGGTCAGGGAGACATAGCGGAGCTCACCGGGCTCCAGGTCGATCGCGGCGGGCTTCAGGGCGATCCCCAGCCGCTCGGCGGGATCCTCGGCCGTGAGCCGGACCTTCGCCCGGCTGTTGCCCCGGTTCCGGATCTCGACCTGGGAGCGGGCCCGCAGCCGCCCGCTCACCGTTCTCGGCAGGAGTTGCGTCTCCAGCTCGTCGAACGTCAGGACGTCGATGGTTCCTTCGGGCACCACTGTGCCGTCCGCCCGCTCCGACGGCTGTACCCGCACGGCGTAGGGCAGCAGGCCCGCGTGGAGGTCGTGGGAACGCGGCGGACGGAGGGTGAGACGTGCGGTACCGCTGTCGCCGGGGAGAAGCGAAAGGGCCGGTGGCTCGACCTCGGACCAGCCTGAGGCGTCGCCGACGACCTCCAGCCGGTAGGACTCGACGATGTCACCCTCGTTGCGGATCCGTACGGTGACCTGCTGCTCGCCGCCCGGTGCTACGGAGACGGAGGGCGGGTCCAGGTGGGTAGTGACGGTCATGGGGGCCGAATGTAGGCAGGGCGTGCGCCGTGCACACCGGCGGAAGGGGAAGCCTCCGAGGCACTCTGGCCTGGTCGTTAGGTCCTTGTTAGGTGGATGGAAAGTCTCCTTCGGACAATGGGCGTCCCCCGGCTGCGGGCGGCCCGGTCCACGAACTGGCGTGCCCCGGCACAGCCCTGTGCCGCAGCCGCCCATCGTTTGTGAGGAGCATCGTGGAACGTGTCGCCGTCCTCGTTCATGCCGAGGATCCGATCTCGCTGTCCGGTGTCGTCGGCCAGCTGCGGATGTGCCCTGAGCTTCGGGTGCTTGATACGGACCAGGAGTCGCAGGCGGCCGTCCACCTGGTGGTGGCCGAGAGCATGGATCCCGACACGGTGACAGGGCTGCGCGCCCTGCGCCGACGCAGGCCCTCGGCCGGGGTGGTCCTGGTGGTGTCGCGGATGGCGGATTCCGGCCTGGCGGCGGCCGTCGAGTGCGGCGTCGTCGGGCTGGTACGGCGGGGTGAGGCGACCGCGACCCGCCTCACCCAGGCGATCATCGCCGCCACGCGGGGCGAGGGTACGTTGCCCCCGGACCTGCTGGGGCGGCTGCTCAACCAGACGAGCCGTCTCCAGCGGCAGCTCGCCGACACGCGCGGCGCGCCTTTCTCGGCTCTGGACGCCCGCGAGATCGAGATCCTCAGGCTGGTTGCGGAGGGGCGTGCCACGCACGAGATCGCCGCCCAGCTGTCGTACTCGGAGCGGACGGTCAAGAACGTGCTGTACAACATCACCAGCCGGTTGCAGTTGCGAAACCGCTCCCACGCGGTGGCGTACGCCCTGCGGGAGGGCTTGCTCTGACGCCCGCGGGCCGGGCTCGTCCCGCCGCGCCTGCCCGAAGGGGCCGAAGCGGGCTGCCTCCGGGTCGACCCGATCCGGCATGGGGGCGGCGCCGCGGATCGCTGACGATGCTCCGGGCGCCGACGGGCGGCGCCCGCCTCGCGTCCGGGTCGTGACGGGGGCGGCCCGCGACCGGGAGACAGCGCTGGTGAGTCGTCTTTCTCGTCCTTTCCGTCATGGACCGATCGCCAGGCCGGCCGTCCTGCTGGTACTGGCCTTCCTGGTCGCGAGCCTGGCGGTGCTGAACAGGGGCGGCCCGGCGATTGCCAGCAGCCCGGCCACCCAGGGCCGGATCGCGTACGGCGGCACGCAGATCCACAGCATCGGCGTCATCGGCCCGGCTGACACCACGACCAGTTCCCCGCTCTTCCCGGACGGGCCGCAGCACTACGACGACGAGCCGTCCGCGCGCGGTGACGCGGTGGTCTGGACGAGCCTCCGGGCCTCTGCGCAGCCGCAGGTGTTCATCAGACAGGGTGACGGTGCGCCCGTGCAGATCACGAAGGGCCTCACCGGGGTGCAGTATCCGGTGCTGTCGCCCGACCGGCACCGGATCGCCTTCGCCGCCTCGACCGGCCGGACCGACGGCGGGCACGACCTGTGGGTGGTGAACGCCGACGGGACCGGCCTGCGCCGGGTGACCGACGGTACCGGGGACAACACCTGGCCCACCTGGGACCCGTCCGGGACCGTGATCGGCTTCAGCGCCACGCGGGCCGGGGACCTGTGCTCGGAGATCTACACCGTCGACGCCTCCGGTGGCACCATCCAGCAGCTCACCCACGAACCGTCGGTGCGCTGCGGCACCGCCCTGGGCGACTTCGAGCCCGACTGGGATCCGGTGGCCACCCACCAGCGCCTGCTGTACACCGCGGTCAGCCCGCTCGACGGAGGGGACACCAGGCGGCAGATCATCGTGCTCCAGGTGCGGACGGGTGGTGCGCGACCGCTGTCGTCCATCGCGGAGTCCAAGGCCGGCAGCTGGTCCCCCGACGGGACCAGTGCGGCCTTCCTCAGCGACGCACCGCCCGACGGCCCTCCGACCAGGACGATGGACCGCGTCTACACCGTCCCGGTCCCGGTGGCCGGCGAGTCGCAGGACCCGCAGCTGCGTCTCTCCGAGGACCGCCAGGTCGGCCGGCCCGCCTGGTTCCTGCCGGCACCCGGTGCGCCGGAGCTGCTGGTCCCCCGGGACACCGCCGCCACGGCCGGCACGATGGACCTGTCCGACATGCGACCGGACGGCTCCGACCCGCGAGACCTCCAACTGGCCCTGCGCGACGTGGGACGGGACCGTTCGGCGGACTGCCAGGACGGCCAGCGCTACTCGCCCGACGGCCGCCGGATCGCCTTCACCAGGATGGACAGGGTGGAGGAAGGGGACGCCGAGGTGCTGAAGTGCCGGGTCTGGGTCGCCGAGGCGGACGGCACCGATCCGCGGCCACTGGTCGCCGCCGCCACGCCGGACGAGAACGACACCCTTCCCGCCTGGTCTCCGGACGGCACCCGGATCGCACTGGCCCACCGCACCCCGGACTCCGGCCAACCCGGCAGTTCCGTCACCGTCGTGGACGCGACCGACGGCAGGACGCTCTACACCGTCCCCAGGCCGCTCCAGGCCCAGGACTCGGCACCGGTCTTCTCTCCCGACGGCCGCACCCTGGCCTTCGCGCGCACCGAACCCACCGCCGACGGCAACCGGACGCACATCTGGACGGTGCGCGCCGCCGACGGGACCGGTGACCGGGACCTCAGCGCCGTCGAGGACCCCGGGCAGAACCGCGACGGCGACAACCTCCCCGCCTACTCACCCGACGGCCGCCGGCTGGTGTTCCGCAGCGGCGACGGCAGCCTCATCGGCCTGATGGACGCGGACGGGCGCCATGTGCGCACCCCGACGTCCTGCCTGCCCGGGGCAGACGCGCCCATGTGCGGCGCCCCGTCCTGGTCCCCCGGCGGCAGCAGGATCATCGTCAGCGCCGACGCCTCCCGCTTCGAGACTCCGTCCCCACACCTGATGACGGTGAACCCGGCCTCCGGGGCGGTCACGCCCGTCTCCGGCCCGTCGGTCCGCACCCTCGACGCCGGGTCCGGGCAGGAGGCGGAACCCACCTGGCAGCCGACCGCCGACCTGGCCACCTCGGCGCTGGCGCCCGCGCCCTCCGCCTCGCCGGGCCAGGCCACCCCCCTCGTCATCGCCGTGACCAACCAGGGGCCCGCCGTCGATTCCCGTGTCGAGCTGACCCTCGCGGTACCCGCCGGGCTGCACCTCACCGCCCTCGGCACGCCGGGCGGAAGCTGCCGGGCGGCCGAATTCCGCTGCGCTCTCGGTTCTCTGACGGTCGGTCGGACGGTCTTGGTGACAGCCCGGCTGACGGGCGACACCGCCGGGGTCCACGCGATCAGCTGGAGCACCGACGGCTGGGTCCTGGACCCGGACCTCAGTGACAATCACGCCGGAGCGAACGTGAGCGCGGGCGGGCACCCGGCCACCGCACCGGCCCTGCGGATCACCGCCGCACCCGCCCCGGCCTACGTCGGCGGTCCGGTCACCCTCACCTACACCGTGACCAACCCCGCGGGCCTGACCTCGACCGGGCTGACGCTACGGCCCGTGATCCCGAAGGCCGTCCGGGTCACACACCGGCCCTTCGGCTGCGATCCGACCGACGGCTGCAGTCTCGGAGATCTGTCCCCCGGCGCGTCCGTCGCCGTCCAGCTGGTCGTCACACCGACGTCGGCCGGCACCTTCCACCTCGCCGGGTCCGTCACGGCCGCGTCCATGCCGGACCCCGCACCCAAGAGCAGCCGCGCCCAGCAGACCCTGCGCGTTCTCCAGCCCACCGTCGTCGCCGCCCCGGCCGTCGGCCCTCCGGGCTTCGTGACGTCCGTGCGCGGCCGTGACTTCCCGCCGGGCGTGCCCGTCAGGCTGGTCTGGAAACCCGGGCTCACCGCCGCGAGCGCGCCCGTCGTCCCCGCCCGCAACGGCAGCTTCACCGCCCAGCTGCTGATCATGCCGGGTGACGAGACAGGGGCTCGCACGATCACCGCGAGCGGAACCGGCTACACCCCGGTCAGCACACCCTTCCTGGTGACCCAACCGGTCTGGGGCCCGCCGCTGTTCGGCGACGCTCCCTCGCGGAACGGAGCCGATCGGTGATCCACGAGGTCGACGAGGCCCTCCACGGGCTGCTCACCGCCGAAGTCCTCGGCCCGGCCGGCGTCGAGGTCGCCTTCGACGCACCCACCCGGGACTGGGCGGCCCGCCGCAACGCCCCCGCCGTCAACCTGTTCCTCTACGACCTCCGGGAGTCCCTGGCCCACCGCCAGCAAGGCCGCCGGCCCGAATACAAGGCCGACGGCACCACGGTCGCCGTCCACGAACCGCCCCGCTGGTTCGAGCTGTCCTACCTCGTCACCGCCTGGACCACCCGACCCCAGGACGAGCACCGGCTGCTCGCCACCCTGCTCACCGGGCTGATGGCCCGCCCCTCGCTGCCCGCCGAGCACCTCACCGGCTCCCTGGCGGCCCTCGGGCTGACCGTCCCCTGCACCATCGCGCGGCCGCCCGGCGAGGGCAGAGCACTGGCCGACGTGTGGTCGGCCCTCGGTGGCGAACTCAAGCCCTCCCTGGACCTGGTGGTGACGGCGCCGCTGTCCGCCGCACCCCGGCCCGTCGGCCCGCCGGTCACGGACGGCCTGCTGGTCCGCACCTCCGACCGGACCGACGACCGGACCCGATCCGAGCTCCGCCGAGCACGCTATGAAGGGGACGCCCTGGAAGCCACCGTCGGCGTGCGCCGGGTGCGTGGCACGGTCAGCCGCCGTGCCCGGCCGGAGCAGGCACCGGGATGACGGTCACAGCCGACGGACCATCGCCCGTCACCGTGCCGGACGACGCCGGACAGCGCCATCTCACCGCACGGCTCCGGCTCGTCGAGCGCCGGATCCGGCACGCCGTGGAGCAGCGCCGCGGCGGCGACCCGGCCCCGGACGACCCCTTCCGAGGGTTGTACCTGTCGGAAACCGACCTGGACCGCATCCTCAGCGACGCGACCGGCGGTCCGCCGGAGGCCGGGGACACCGCGCTGCTGGAGGCGGAGGCCGAAGCGGACCGGGCCGAGGAGGCACGCGCCCGACTGCCCCTCAGGGACCTCGCCCGGAACTTCGCCCTCACCCCGCTCGACGTCGAGCTCCTGCTGATCGCGGTCCTCCCGGAGACGGACCGCCGCTTCGAGCAGCTCTACGGCTACCTCAACGACGATGTCACCCGCCGCCGGGCCGGCATCGGACTCGCCCTGGAACTCACCGGGTCCGGCCCGCCGCACTCCGCCGCCCGGTCACGCCTCGCCCCCTGCTCCCCCCTGGTCACCGGCGGCCTGCTGCTCGTGGAGGACACCGACCGGCCCTTCCTCTCCCGCGCCCTGCGGGTGCCGGACCGCGTCGTCGCCCATCTCCTGGGCGAGGACACCCCCGACCCCGCACTGGGCGGAGTGCTGCGCCCGCCGCCGGCCGTCCCAGCGGCCGGTTCCGCCGCTGCCGGCGCTCTCGGTCACGCGGTACGGGCCGGTGCGCGACTCGCCTACCTGCGCGAGGAACCGGGCGGCGGCGCCACCACGCTGGCCGCCGCCGCCCTGGCCGCCGCCTCCCGCCCCGCCCTGCACCTCGACCTCGCCGTGCTCGCCGCCGAACCCGTGCCCGAGCCCTTGCTGACGGAGCTGGCCAGGGAGGCCCGGCTGCGCGGAGCCGCGGTCGTGGCGGGCCCGGTCGACGCACTGACCCCGGACCACTCGCGGCTGCTGCGGCGGCTGACGGCCCTGCCCGTCCCGGTGCTGCTGACCGGCCGTACCGGATGGGACCCGAGGTGGGCCGAGGACAGCCCGCTGCTGGTGACAGCGGGCCCGCTCACCCCGGCGCAGCGGGAGTCGCTGTGGCGGCAGGCCCTCGACGGAGCCCGGCTCGACCACGGCGTCGACGTGGGGCGGTTGTGCGCTCCGCTGTCCCTGACCCCCCAGCAGATCGCCAGGGCCGGGGCAGCGGCGCGCCGGCAGTCGCTGCTCACGGACGGCCCGGTCACGGCCGCTCACCTGCGCGCGGGCGTCCGCGCCCAGAACGCCTCCGGTCTGGAACGGCTCGCCCGGCGCATCGAACCCGCGGTCGGCTGGGACGACCTCGTCCTGCCCGCGGCCACCGCCGCGAACCTCGGCGAGCTGGCCCTCCGCGCCCGGCACCGGGACCAGGTGCTGGGGGCGTGGCGGATGCGCCCCGGCGGCGGACGCGGCCGAGGGGTGCTGGCGCTGTTCGCGGGGGACTCCGGCACCGGCAAGACCATGGCCGCGGAGGTGATCGCCGCCGACCTCGGGCTCGACCTCTATGTGGTCGACCTGTCCACGGTCGTCGACAAGTACGTCGGCGAGACGGAGAAGAACCTGGAGCGGATCTTCACCGAGGCCGCCGAGGTCAACGGCATCCTCCTGTTCGACGAGGCCGACGCGGTGTTCGGCAAGCGCTCCGAGGTCAAGGACGCCCACGACCGCTACGCCAACCTGGAGAGCGCCTATCTCCTCCAGCGGCTGGAGTCCTTCGACGGCATCGCGGTCCTCACCACCAACCTGCGCGCCAACCTCGACGAGGCCTTCACGCGCCGGCTGGACGTCGTCATCGACTTCCCGCTGCCCGACGCAGCGCAACGCCGTGCCCTGTGGGACGTCTGCCTGGGCCGTGAACTGCCCCGCGGCGACGGTCTCGACCTCGACCGCTGTTCCCGCTTCGAACTGGCCGGCGGCTCGATCCGGGCCTGCGCGGTGACCGCCGCCTATCTGGCGGCCGAGGCCGGGCGGCCGCTGGCGATGGCCGATCTGGTCGCGGCCGTACAGAGCGAGTACCGCAAGCTCGGCCGCCTGCTCCTCCCCCACGAGTTCCCGCCGCACGAGTTCCCGCCGCACGGGTTCCAGCCGCACGGGTTCCAGCCGCACGAGCGGACACCGGCGAGCGGCACGAACGGCACAGGCCCGGCCGGTCCTCCGGGCGGGACCACCCCCTTCCCGTGATCCTCAGGAGACACGTTGCACGCACGAGACGGTGAAGAGAATCTCCGCCCCGGCCGTCGCCCGGCATCCCCCACCGATTCCGGTACCGCGCCGCGGGCCGAGGCCCGGCTCAGCCCGATGACGGTGCTCGCGCTGCAGCGCGCCTACGGGAACGCCGCGGTCGTCCGTCTACTGCAACGTCAGGAAGACGATGCGGCCGCCGGACCGGACCCCTCGCAACGGTCGACGGTGCCCGACGTCCTCCGGTCTCCGGGACGGCCGCTGGCCGAGTCGCTGCGGGCCGACATGGAGGCTCGTTTCGGCGGCGCCGACTTCAGTGCCGTGCGGGTGCACGAGGGCCCGGCCGCCGCACGTTCCGCCACCGAGGTCGGGGCTCGGGCCTTCACCTCGCGCAACCACATCGTGATCGGCGAGGGCGGGCAGGACCTGCACACGCTGGCCCACGAGCTGACCCACGTCCAGCAACAGGAACACGGCCCCGTCTCGGGCACCGACAACGGCGCGGGACTGCGGATATCCGACCCCGGGGACCGCTTCGAACGTGCCGCCGAGGACAACGCCCGGCGGGTCCTGGCCGGGCCGGCACCGGTGCAGCGGGCCCACCCGCACGAGCAGTCGGCGAGGCCGACGGTCCAGGGTGGCCCGGAGGCCCCCGCGATCCAGCGTCTCGCCGCCCAGATCATGGACGTCTCAGATGACGGGAGAGTCGCCGGGATCGAGATCGGCGGCCGGCCCGACTCCCCCTTCTCCGGCACGATGGGCGACCACTCCACCGCGTTCACGGTTCAGAAGCACGCGGTCTGGCGTGCCGTGGTCGGGCACACCCCGCAACAGGCGGCCACGAACATCTACCAGCTGTGCGCAGCCTGCCTAGGGCTTCCCGGCTACGCGATGGCCGCTCGGCTCCCGGACGAACACCGGAACCGTCTGCTGGCCGCCCAGATGGCCGTCAACCAGGCCGCGGCGGAAATGGATGCCACCCTGAACGGGGATAATCCGGCCGTAGACCGGCAGTTGGCGATGCTCCAGCAGTTGGTGACCGCGTTCCTGCAGTTCCGGGAACTGATCCCGCTGACGACCCTGAAGACCAACGAAGTGGCCCAGTCAGGCGCCGGCAAGGGGCACGGGGAGGCCAAGCACCATGCCACTCTTGTGCAGATCCTCTCGGACACGAGCGCCGAGACGTACTCCGGGGAGGCTCAGGATGCCGTCCTGGGCCTGTTCGACGTGAAGGGCGCGGTGCTGGCCGCCGTGGAGACCGACCCCGCCAGGTTGGAGGCCCTCGCGCCGGGTCTCGATCCGGGGCTCACCCCGGACCAGCGAATCAGAGAGATCATCCGGCAGCACGTGTACTCCGTGGAGATGGGCTATCCGGGCGTGCTGGCCGTCGGGTGGCCGAACGCCAGTCATCCGGACCAGGTGGCGGCCGGAATCCACAGCAGCGTCGAGTATTTCCTGAGGCAGCGTCAGCAGAAGGACATCGACGACTACCTGGCGAAGATCAGGAAGATCGACGACCAACTCGATGCCCTCAACAACAATCGCAGGGCGGATGGATCGCTCCGTTCCTACGATCAGGCAAGCTGGCAATCGGCGATCACAACTCGTCGGACATACGCGGCGGTGGTCCAAGGCAACGGCGGGACCGTCCCGGACGAGCCGACTCCCTCGACGAGGACGATGGACGTGGAGAGCGGCCGGCCCAAGCGCGAGCGCAAGCGGAAGGAGGGCTTCGTCGCCGGGGAGGACAACTCGACCGCCGCCGACCGTAGTTCCTCAAGCAGCTCAAGCAGTTCCTCCAGCAGTTCCTCAAGCCACGTCTCGACCGGTTCCACGAGCTCCTCCCTGACGGCATCGTTCGACGCCGACGATGTCGGCACTCTCGTGGCGCAGATGACCCTCGGGGCGGACGGGCGGATCAGAGACCTGGTCACGGAAGGCAGGCCCAGGCCCGCGTACGGCACATCGATGGGGGCGCACACCACCGCGTGGGTCGTCCATGTCGATGCGATTCGCAACGCGGTGCGCGATGCTGCGCCTGCTCAGGCCCTGGAGCGCCTGGCGCAGCTCTTTGCGGAGACCGCCAGCACCGAGCCTCGGCTTCGCGCTGCGGGGTTCCCGTTCAGCGAGGAGCGTGAGGCTCGTCTGAGCGAGGCCAAGAAGGCGCTGACGGCGGCAGGCGCCGCGGCCAACGAAGCCGACGAGGTCACCGTGGTGCTCAGACTCCAGAGCGTCGTCACCGCCCTGCTCGTCTACACCGAGAGCCTGCCCGGTGCCACGCTCGAGTCGGCCAACACCAACGGGCACGCCGAAGGCACGGCGAGGGCCGCATTGGTCGCATTCGAGCAGAATGGCAACGGACTGACCCAGAAACAGATCCTTGAACACTTCAAGACCTTGCTCGACACCCGGACCGTTCGGCACCACGCGCGGAGGAAAGCCCTCGGGGAGAACCACGTCCGCGTGATCACCCGCGCCTACCCCACAGCGGCCGCGGCCGTGGGATGGACGTATCCGCGCTGATCGCTGGGCCACGGCACGGGGCTTACCCCTCCGGCGGCCGTGAGCTTCCCCATCGGGCAGCTCTTCGCTGCCCGGGGAAGGTGACGGTCAGCCATGTGAGCCCGGCCGGTCACACGGAATGCTCCGACATGAAGCGCAGTCCCCGATCAGGGAGCAAGGATGCCGACGTACCTGTCCCCAGGCGTATATGTGGAGGAGGCCCCCGGCGGGCCCCGGCCGATCGAGGCGGTGGGGACCTCGGTCGCCGCCTTCGTCGGGTTCGCCGAGAAGGGGCCCCTCCACACGGCGAGCCTGGTGACCAACTGGAGTCAGTACACGGAGACCTTCGGCGATTTCGTCGAGGGTTCCTACCTGGCGCACGCGGTCTACGGGTACTTCGCCAACGGCGGTGGCATCGCCTACGTCGTCCGGGTCGGCGACTCGGGCGGTGACGGCGGCGCGGCCGAAGCGCGGCCCAAGGAGATCACGGGCGGAACCCCGGTCGCACTGGGGTCCTTCAAGGTCTCCACCCGCCCCGGGACCGAGGGCGACGTCACCGTGGAGGTCGCGGACCCGGCGGGCGACAACCCGGCGGGGGACCGCTTCACCCTGCTCGTCCGGCAGGGCGGCAAGCAGGTGGAGAGCTTCGACGTCTCGGCGAAGAAGGGCGTCAAGAACTACGTGGTGACCCAGGTCAGGGAACGCTCCGCGTTCGTCCTGGTCGAGGAGGCCGGCACGCCCGCCAGACCCGAGAAGCAGACCGTCGCGCTGGCTCCCGCGCTCCCCGCCCCGGGCACCGTGGACGCGCTCCCGGCGGTGATCTCTCCGCAGGAGTACATCGGGGCCGCCGAGAACCGCACCGGCTTCGCCTCGCTGGAGGCCATCGACGAGATCACCATGCTCGCCGTGCCCGACCTGATGTCCGCCTACCAGCGCGGCCTGATCGACGCGGAGGGCGTCAAGGCCGTCCAGTCGGCGATGATCACCCACTGCGAGCTGATGGGCGACCGGCTGGCGGTCATCGACCCCCTGCCGGAATTGACGCCGCGCCAGGTCAAGGAATGGCGGATGGAGGGCGCCGGCTACGACTCCAAGTACGCCGCCCTGTACTACCCCTGGATCAAGGTCTTCGACCCCTCCACCGGGCAGAACCGCTTCATGCCGCCCAGCGGCCACATGCTCGGCGTCTGGGCCAGGAACGACGCCGAGCGAGGCGTCCACAAGGCACCGGCCAACGAAGTCGTACGCGGCGCCATCGAGTTGCAGACGAACGTGACCAAGGGCGAACAGGACCTGCTCAACCCGATCGGAGTCAACTGCATCCGGGTGTTTCCCGGCCGCGGCATCAGGGTGTGGGGCGCCCGCACCCTCTCCTCCGACCCGGCCTGGAAGTACATCAACGTCCGGCGGCTGTTCAACTACATCGAGGAGTCGGTGCTGCTGGGCACCCAGTGGGTGGTGTTCGAGCCCAACGACTCGTTCCTGTGGAGCACCATCCGCCGTAACATCTCGGCCTTCCTGTCCGAGGAGTGGCGCCAGGGAGCACTGTTCGGGGCGACCGCGAGTGAGGCGTTCTACGTCAAGTGCGACGCCGAGACCAATCCCCCGGCGTCGATCGAGCTGGGACGGGTGGTCTGCGAGATCGGCATCTGCCCGGTGAAGCCCGCTGAGTTCGTCGTCTTCCGCCTCGCACAGTTCTCCGACAGCACCAGCCTCGTCAACGAGTGACCAGCGCCGAGCGCTCCCCCGACACCGAAGGGCGATAGCACCAGATGAGCACCCCAACCACCGGCGACACGCTTGCCACCCATACTTTCAAGGTCCAACTCGGCGGCATCCAGGTCGAGACCGTCCAGGAGGTCAGCGGGCTCTCCATGGAGCTCGACACGATCGACATCGTCCAGGTCAACGCACAGGGCAAGCTGATCATCCGCAAGCTGCCGGGCGCCCGCAAGGGCGGTGAGGTGACGATCACCCGCGGCATGGACAAGGCCGGCAGCTTCACCGACTGGATCAAGCAGACCTTCGAGAACGGCGACGTCTCGGCGGCCCGCCAGCAGCTGAGCATCATCTTCACCGACGCCAAGGGCCAGCAGGACCGGACGATCAACCTGAAGAACGCCTGGGCCAGCAAGTGGGAAGGGCCGAGCCTGAAAGCGGGCGACGGCCAGCCCGCCCTGGAGAAGGTCACCATCGTGTTCGAGGACATCGAGTTCCAGTGATACGCCGCACGGGATCCGGTGCGCTCCTCGCCGACTCACCGTCGGCCGGTCCGGAGGAAGCGGCCCCGCCCGGGAGCGCGGCGGACGCCGCTCCCCCGGCCCTGGGACGTATCCGGACGGAGTACGAGTTCGAACTGCCGCGCGGCTACGTGGACGACGCCGGCACGATCCACCGTCAGGGCACCATGCGTCTGGCCACCGCGCGGGACGAGCTGTCGCCGCTGGCCGATCTGCGGGTGAAGGAGAACCCGGCCTACCTCTCGGTGGTCCTGCTCGGCCTGGTGGTCACCCGGATCGGAGCCGTCACCACCATCCATGCCGGTGTCATCGAGCAGCTCTTCGCCTCGGACCTGGCCTTCCTCCAGGACTTCTACCAGCGGATCAACGCGGAAGGCCACACCCGGGCCGCTGTCACCTGCCCCAGCTGCGAGGCGGCGTTCGAGATCGACCTGGCAGGTGGGCGCCTGGGGGAATCGTGACGTACGCGGCCGACCGGCTCTACGAGGAGGCCGCGTACATCGCCTACCACTTCCACTGGCCGTCCGAGGAGATCCTCGGCCTCACCCACGCGGAGCGGTTGCGCTGGGTGACCCAGATCGCCCGTATCAACACCAGGATCAACGAAGGTTGAGGGATCGGACCATGTCAGCGCGAGACTGGCTGCGGGGGCTGAGCCCGCGCCGTACGGCAGGCGGCAGCCTGCCCGGCGCATCGCCGGCGTCCGGCTCCGCGCCGGACTCCGGACGGATTCCGGGTACGACGGACGGACCGGCGCGTGCCGCTGCCCCAGGCTGGCATTCCCTGGCGCGGATCCAGCGTGCCGTGGCGGACCAGGCGCTCGTCTCGGATCCGCCCGGCTTCCGGGACCGGCTGTCCTCGCACCGGATGCCGGTCTTCGACACGGGGCTCAGCCATCTCCTGATGGACTCGGCGCCCGGTGGACTGGTGACCGCGACCGCCGTCCGGCCGGCCGGCGAGGCAGTACACCGGGAGTCGGCGACCGGGTTGCCGTACGTGTGGCCGACGGCCCCGGTCCCCGAAGCCGACGGCGGAGGCGGACCGGATGCCGCGATCGTGCCGGAGCCGGCGCCGGGTCCCGCCGTGTCACCGCCCCGGGCACCCCGGGTGGTGGCCCGGGCAACGGTGCCCCACAGGGTCTCCTCGGAGTCGGCGCCACCGCTGACGACGGCCGCACCGGTACTTCCGCCGATTCGCAGGCCCAGCGTCCTCCAGACCGGTCCCGCTGCCCGGGCAGCCGGCCCCGCGACAGCGACCCGGCCGCCACTGGTCCCCCTCGCCCACAACGACCGGCGGACGGAGACGACGGCTCCCGGTCCGGCTGACGGAACGCCGCCGAGCCCGACTCCGGGACAGCGCGGCGGGCCGACTGCTCAGCCGACGTTCCAGCGTTCGGCCGCGCCGAGGGCCGGGCTGGGCGCGCCACTGCCCGCCCTGCCCGCCTCGGCCCGGCCCGCCGCAGGACCGTCGACCGTACACACCGACGCCTTCCCCGGTCCTCCCCGTCCAGCCGCACCCGCTCCGGCGGACGCCCGTCCCGGTACCGGGACACGGATCGGGCTGGGCACACCCGTGGGCGGGTCCGGGACGGCGCCCGGTTCCCCGCCGCCGGTGGTCCAGCGGAACGCGGCGTCGGCTCCGGCTCCGGCGGCTTCCGGCGAGGTCGTTGAGCCCGGGTTGCCGCGGGTCGGCGAGGAGGGTCCCGCGGCTGGGCGGCCGACCACGACGACTCCCACTGCCAGGCCGAAAACCTCCACCGGCGAGTCCGGAGCAAAGCCCGGCCCCCCGCCACCGCCGATCCAGCGCTCATCGGCGCCCCCTCCGGCGCCCCCCGGCAAGACCGTTCAACCATCGCCGTCACCGATGGGCGAGACAGCTCCGGGCCCTGCCCTGCCGAAGACCCGGCAGACAGCGCCGGAAACAGCCACCGCCAGGCCCGGAACCCCCACCACCGGGCCGCTGACGGAGCCGGGCCCCACACCACCGCTGGTCCAGCCGAGGGCGACGGGAGACGCCGGACCGAGGGCAGCCCTGGAAGACGCTCAGCGGACGGACCCGGCGCACCCGCGACTTCCACCCGCCCGCTCAGCCGAACAGCAGCCGCCCCGACGGGCAGTGGTACCCGGAACGGACACAGCCGCCTCATCGGACCAGGCCACGGCCACCGGATTCGGGGCAGGGCCGACACAGCCACCGCGGATCCGACGTCAAGCAGTCCCCGACAGCCGCGAGGACTCCCCCGCGCGTCGTCCCGAGGGCCCTGCGCGCTCCGGGAAGGCCGCGACGGCCGCCCCGGAAGCCGACGGTGCCGCGCCGATACAGCGTTCGACGGCCGTGGGCCCGCAGCCGGCAGTTCCCACCGTCAGGCCGGAAACCTCCACCGGCGAGTCCGGGGTGACGCCTGGCACTCCGCCTCCGCTGGTCCAGCGGAGGGCGGCGGGAGACACCGGACTGACGGCGCCGCAGGCAGACGTCGGCCGGACCGGTCCGGTGAACCCGTCACTCCCGCCCGCCGGCCCACCGGCCCGGCAAGGCCCACACGCCCGCCCTGCCGAACAGCAGCCGCCCCACCGGACGGCCACGCCCGCAACGGACACAGCCACCTCACCAGGCCAGGCCACGACCATGGGGCAACAGACGAAGCCGGGGCAGGGACCACAGGCCCGCCGTCAGGCAGTCACCGAGAGCCGCGAGCGCTCCTCCCCGCGTCGCCCCGAGGGACCCGCGCGCTCCCGGAAGACCGCGACGGCCGCCCCGGAAGCCGACGGTGCTGTGCCGGTAGAGCGTTCGGCGGGCGTGGGCCCGCAGCCGGCAGCCGAGCTGTCCCTTCGTCGGGCAGCGGGTCCGCCGGGAGCGGCTGAGACGGTGATCGGCCTGCCTGTCCCGGAAGGGCCGCGTTCCGGACAGCACCGCGATGCCGTACCCGGCGATCGGGTGGCCGGGGCAGTGCCCGTGTCGATCCCTGTTCGACAACACCACGTCCAGTTGCTGGCCGAGCGCCCGCTGCGAGCGGTCCTGCCCGGCGACACGGCGCCGACGGCTTCCCGGCCCGTCTCCACCGGGGCCGCCGCGGCGGTGGTGCCGGTGCGGTGGGCGCCGCCCGCTTCGCCGGTCACCCCGCCGTCCGTCCAGCGGCGGACACCCGACGGCGACGGGTTCCCGGCGCCGCCCGCTCTTCGTCGCGCAGCGGCGGACCCGGCATCCCAGCCGGTCTCCGCGCCCCGCTCCGTGGTGGCCGGTCGCCGAGGGCCGGGCCGCGCAGCGCGACTGGTCCAGCGCGTACGGAAGACCACGTCCGTCCTCCGGCGGACGGCGGCTTCCGAACGTGCCCCCGGCGCCGGGCCGACCGCCGGGCCGCTCACGGTCGGCCCGGCATCCGAGAGCGGACGGCACACCGCCGTGAACACACCCGCACACCGGTCACCCACCCCGGACACACCCGTACACCGGTCACCCAACCCGGACACACCCGTACAACGCGCCCAAACCGCACCCGGAAGGCACACGCAAACCCGTACCGGGGAGAGAGGCTCGTCGGCGACGGTCACCGTTCCGGCCCCAGCCCCGGCATCGCCGCTGCCTGTTCTGCCTCCGGAAGCCGCCCTCGCGCGCATCGGTGCCGGAGCCGTCCAGGCCCCGGCACCGCAGGTCAACGGCGGCATCCTCAGTGCCGTTACGCTGCCCGGCCAGTTCCCGGGCGGCCCCCCGGTCCTGCCGGTCGACCGGCCCGGCGAGCCCGAGCCCGCCCCGGGTCCGCCCGTCCTCGTACGTCGCGAAGTGCCCTCGCCCGGCGGCCTGACCGCGGGCAGTCACCCGCAGTACGAGCGGCCGCCCAAGACCACGGCGGCGCCCGTGCCTCCTGCGTCCGGTGGTCTCGGGACGGCGCGGCGGCCGCCGCCGTCCACCGCGCGCAGCCAGGCGGACACCACACCCACGGGAACGACGCCTGTGGCGGGCGAGGCCGAGCAACTGCCTCGACTGGGCCGTTCCCAACTGGACCAGCTCGCCCACCACCTGGTCGAACCGCTGAGCCGGCTGTTGCGCGCGGAGCTGCGGCTCGGCCGCGAACGGGCCGGACGCCCGCTCGACGGTGAGTGGTGGTGATCCGCGTCGCCCGGACGGTTTCCGGTCGGCCGACGGGGATGTGACGAACGCGACGAGAGCGAGGACAGGAGCAGCACATGGAGTACCCCGGCACCAGCGTCCATTTCAAACTGCGGATCGACGGCATCGATCTGGGCCACTTCACCACCTGCCAGGGCCTGAGCGCTCAGGTCGAGGTGGAGCAGCGGGTCGAGGGCGGCAACAACGGCTTCGTATGGCAGCTGCCGACCCGCGTCAGTTTCCCCAACGTCACGATGACCAGGCCGCTGACCGCGGAGTCGACGAAGGTGACGCGCTTCCTCGCCGGCATGTCGCAGCGGGTCACCCGCGGTACGGCACAGATCTCGGCGCTGCGCCCGAACCTGACCGAGTCGATCGTCGAGTGGTCCCTGCGCGACGTGGTCGTGGTCGGCTGGAGCGGCCCGTCGTTCGACCCGGCGTCCTCCCAGGGCGCCGTCGAGAGCATCGAGTTGGCCCATCACGGCTTCTTCCACTGACGGCCCCGACTCACCTGTCGTCGTCCCTGTCCTGTCGCTTCTACCTGTCGAAGGCGTTCCCATGCCCGCCCAAGCCGTCCTGACCGCCTACGAGCCGCCCATACAGCCCGGTAAGCCGCATGGCTCGGAGCTGGGGGCGATCACCTTCCAGTTCAATCCGAACCAGCTCGAACTGACCCGGAGCGCGGGCTGGGTCAGTCACCAGAGCCGCAGCGCGGAGGAGGTCGCCGCTCCGGAGTTCACGGGGGTGCTGCCGCGCAGGCTCGCCGTCGAACTCTTCCTCGACTCGAGCGCGGCCCATGACCCGTCCGTCGCCTCGGGCACCGAGCGCCTGCTGAGCTGGTGCGCGCCGACTGCGCGCAGTATCGAGGCGAAGGCTCCGTGCGCGCCCTGGGTGAAATTCAGCTGGGGAAGCTTCACCGACGTGGCGTTCTTCGGATATCTGGAGGACGTCAGTGTGACCTACACGCTCTTCGACGCCAACGGCAGCCCGCTGCGCGCCACATGCGGCGTCCGGCTGACCGAGGCGGGAAATCCGACGCCGCGTCAGAACCCGACCTCGGGGTCGCTCACCGGCCGTCGGGTGCACCGGTTGGCAGCCGGCGACAGCCTGGAGCTGCTCGCCCATCAGGAGTACGGCGATCCGACGGTCTGGCGGCTGATCGCGGAGGCGAACGGTATCGAGGACCCCCTGCTGCTGTCTGTCGGTACCGAGATTCTGGTGCCGGCCCGCGACGAAGCGGCGGTGCGATAGCCGATGTTCGTCGTCGAGGCGCCCAAGGTCCTTTCCTCACCGTGGAACCACGCGGCGGTCGAGATCTGCGTGGAGGAGAGCGCCGGCCTGCCCGCCGTCGCCCAGCTGCGCTACCAGGACCCGGACCGGAAGCTGATCGCCGCGACCGGTATCGGCATCGGGACCGAACTCACCATCCGGACCGACAAACCCGCGACCACCCTGTTCAGCGGTGAAGTGGTCACGCTGGAAGCGGAGTTCGACGGCTACGGCAGCTTCACCACGATCCGGGCGTTCGACCTGTCGCACCGGCTGCGGCGCGGCCGCCGGATCAGCGCCTTCGCCGGACGGACCGCCTCGGACATCGCCACCGAGATGGCGGCCCGGGCCGGGATTCCGCTCGGCGACATCCACAAGACCCAAGTGGCTTATCAGCTGCGTACCCAGTCGAACACCACCGACTGGGAGTTCCTGGCCGCGCTGGCCGAGGAGAACGACCGGGAGGCCGTCGTCGAGGACGGCAGGTTCCACTTCCGTGCCCCCGTCCCGGCCACCACCGCGCCGGGACCGGGCGAGTCGGCGGCGCGGGACCCGTATGTGATCGGACTGGGCGAGAACGTCCTGGCGCTCCGGTCCTCGGTCGGAGCTGTCGGCCAGGTCGACAAGGTCTCGGTCCGCGGCTGGGACGTCGGCCGCAAGCAGGCGCTGCGGTCCGAGCACGAGGTGCGAGCCGGCACCTCGCCGCTGATCGGCATCGAGCCGGGACAGGCGGTACGGCCCTTCCCGAAAGCGGAGCTGCTGGTCACCGACGCGGCCTGCCGGAAGGACTCCGAAGTGCAGACCCTTGCCGCGGCACTGGCCGCGCAGGTGGCCTCGGCGATCGCCGAACTGGAGATCACCGTCCTCGGCAACCCGCGGCTGCGCGTGGGCAGGCCGGTCCGCCTGGCAGGTGCCGGAGCGCCCTTCGACGGCAGGTACACCGTCACCGCGACCCGCCACACCAGCCGTCCCGGTGCCGGTTGCCAGACCACGATCACGGTCAGCGCACGGCAGGACCGTACCCTGCACGGCCTGGTCACCGGAGCAGGTGCCCCGGCCCGGTCCGCCCGGGTGCCGGGGGTGGCGATCGGCGTGGTGACGGATGTCTGCGCACCGGCCGAGCTGGGCGGGCAGGGCTGGGTCCGGCTCAGCTTTCCCTGGCTGTCGGACGCGGAGCCGGGTGAGCCGGCCTACGTCAGCGACTGGGTGCGCACCGTCCAGTGGGGCGGGGCCGGCGGTGGCGGCGTGATCTGCCCCGAGGTGCACGACGAGGTCCTGGTCGCCTTCGAGCACGGCCTGCTCGACCGGCCGTATGTGATCGGCGGCCTCTACAACGGGGTCGATCAGCCGACGCCCGACAGCCTGCAGCTCGTCGACACCGGGACGGGGAAGGTCAACCGGCGGTCCATCGCTTCCCGCGGCGGCCACCGCGTCGAACTCCTCGATGCCGCCGGCGGGCCGGCCGGGGTGCGGCTGCGCACCCACGAGGACCGGCTCAGCCTCCACCTCGACCAGCAGAACACCGTGATCACCGTGCACAGCGACGGAAAGGTGGCCATCACCGCCGCCAAGGAGGTCACCGTGACCGGCGCCGGCATCACCCTGGACGCCGGCTCCGGTGCGCTGACGCTGACCGGCCAGTCGGTGTCGGTGTCCGGGAAGGCCGGCCTCAACCTGGACGGAGGGTCCGAATGCACGATCAAGGGCGGGGTGGTGAAGCTCAATTGAGCAGGCACACCACCCGTACCGGGCCGATGGGAGGTGGTCCGGGTGTCTGAGCGGTTCATCGGCTCCGGCTGGGCCTTCCCGCTGCGGATCAGCGCCACCGGGGGCATCTCCATGGCCACCGGCGAGCAGGAGCTCGCGGAGTCCATCCGGCTGATCCTGGCCACCGCACCCGGAGAGCGCCCGATGCGGCCGGAATTCGGCTGCGGCATCCACGACCACGTCTTCGCCCCGGCGAACGAGGACACGGCGGGGCTCGTCTCGTACGAGGTCCGCCGGGCCCTGGACCGCTGGGAGCCCCGCATCCGGGTGACCGACGTCGAGGTGGCTTTCGACTCCCAGGAGCCCGGCACCCTCTACATCGACCTCCGTTACACCGTGCGCGGCACCAACAACCCGCGCAGTCTGGTCTTCCCCTTCTACGTGATCCCTTCGAGCGAGGATCCCGTGACCGGCGTCCTCGGCGGCCGGAGCACCCCGTACGACCAGGAGAACGTCCGCTGATGGCCCTGCCCGCGCCAGACCTCGACGACCGCCGCTTCCAGCAACTCGTGGACGAGGCCAAGCGGTTCATCCAGCAGCGCTGCCCCGAGTGGACCGACCACAACGTCTCGGACCCGGGCGTCACCCTCATCGAGGCGTTCGCGCACATGACCGACCAGCTGCTGTACCGGCTGAACCGGGTGCCGGAGAAGTCCTACCTCGCCTTCCTGGACCTGCTCGGGACCGGTCTGCTGCCGCCCGCCGCCGCCAGGACGGACATCACCTTCTGGCTGTCCGCCCCGCAGCCGTACCCCGTGGTCCTGCGCGAAGGCACCGAGATCGGCACCGTGCGCACCGAGACGGAGGACGCGAAGGTCTTCGCCACGACCGACGACCTCAGCATCCTCCCGTGCACCCTGGCCGTGGTGTCCACGCAGGCCGTGGACGCCCGCCCGGTCGAGCGCACCGAGGAGCTCCTGCGCGGCGAGGCCCTTCCCTGTTTCACCGACCCGCCGGCCGTCGGCGACGCCCTGCTCCTCGGGCTGTCCCAGGCCGTGCCGCGGTGCACAGTGCTGCTCAGGCTGGACAGCAGCGTGTCCGGGACCGGCATCGACCCCCGGCATCCGCCACTGAGCTGGGAGGCGTACGACGGCGCGAAGTGGCTGCCGTGCGAGGTGGACCAGGACACCACGGGCGGGCTGAACCGGGCCGGTGACATCGTGCTGCACGTGCCCGCCGGCCACGCCGACGCCACGTTGGTCGGCCACCGGGCCGGCTGGCTGCGCTGCCGGGTGACCGCCGGCCTGCCCGAGCTGCCGGGCTACTCCGCCTCACCCGTCATCCGCAGCGCCTCGGCCTGCACCGTCGGCGGTACCGCCGGTGCCGTCCACGCCGAGACCGTCACCGGCGAGATCCTCGGGGAATCGGCGGGCGTGCCCGGCCAGCGCTTCACCGTCGGCCGGCCCCCGGTGCTCCTGGGGACCGAGCCGTTCGTGGTGGAGGTCTCGGACGGCGACGGCTGGCAGGAGTGGACCACCGTCGAGGCCTTCGGCGACTCCCGGCCCGGCGACGGCCACCTTCGGCTGAACCCGACCGCCGGAGAGGTCGTCTTCGGCCCTGCGGTACGGGAACCCGACGGCACACTGCGGCACTACGGCGCCGTCCCGCCCAAGGGCGCCCGCATCCGGGTCCGCCGCTACCGCACCGGCGGAGGACGCCACGGCAATGTCGCCCGCCGGTCCCTCACCGTGCTGCGCAGCTCGATCCCGTACATCTCGAGGGTGGAGAACCGGCGGGCCGCCGCGGGCGGAGCGGACGGCGAGACACTGGCCGAGGCCATGGTGCGCGGTCCGCTCCAGCTGCGGTCGCACGACCGGGCCGTGACGGTGGCCGACTACGAGCTGATCGCCCGTCAGGCCGCCCCGTCCGCCGCCCGGATCCGCTGCATCCCGGCCGGCGGGGAACCGGACGCGGGCGGGGTGCGGGTCCTGGTCGTTCCGCAGGCCGCACCGGAGCCCGGCGACCGGCTGCGCTTCGAACAGCTCGTCCCCCCGCAGGAGATGCTCGCCACGATCACCGCCCGTCTCGACGAACGCCGGCCCGTCGGAGCCCGGTTGCTGGTCCAACCGCCGTACTACCAGGGGGTCACCGTGGTCGCGCGGCTGGCCGCCGAGTCCTCGGCGGAACCGGGACGGCTGCGCGAGCAGGCCCTGGACGCCCTTCACCGGTACTTCAACCCGCCGGTCGGCGGGCCCGACGGCACCGGCTGGCCGTTCGGCCGGCCCGTGCGGACCGCAGAGGTGCACGCGGTGCTGCAACACCTTCCCGGGGTGGAACTCGTCCAGGACATCCGGCTGTTCGCGGCCAATCCGCTGACCGCGGAGCGCGGTTCCCCGGTTGACCGGGTCGAGTTGGACGCGCATGCGCTGGTGTTCTCCTACCAGCACCAGGTGCGGGTGGAGGAGCGGTGACCCCTGCTCCGCCCGCCGGCCGGGCAGCCGTCGAAGGACTGCTCTCCCCGCATCCGCTCGGCGAACGGCTCCCCGGCCCCTACCTGGACGACGACCTCACCGTAAGGCTCGTCGCCGCCTTCGACGACATCCTCGCACCGGTGTTCTGCGTACTCGACTGTCTGGACGCGTACTGGAACCCCCGGCTGGCCCCGACGGACTTCCTGCCCTGGCTGGCGAGTTGGGTGGCGGCGGACCCCGCCCTCACCGAGAGGCAGCCACTCGACGCACGCCGGGAAGCGGTGGCGGGCACCACGCGCCGGCACGCGCGGCGTGGCACGGCCCGTGGGCTGGCCGACGAGATCCAGGCCGTCCTCGGGCTGACGGCCGAGGTGAGCGACACCGGCGGGGCCACGTGGAGTGCCACCCCCGGGGGCAGTCCGCCGGGCTCTCCAGAGCCCTGCGTCCGGGTACGGATCCGCGCCGCCGACCCGACCGCGGTGCCCCTGCGCAGGCTGGCGGCGCTGATCGAAGCAAACCGGCCCGCACACGTCCCCTACACCCTTGAGGTGATACCTCCGGGCCCGCCCTGACGCTCGACGACACCTTTCGCCAGGACGGCATCACGACCAGCGGCCCCAACGGCCCGGAAACGGACAGCACATGGCACGGACATGTGATCAGTGCGGCGCTGCGGCGCAGAGCGGCGACGACTTCTGCGGCGTATGCGGCGCGTTCATGGAGTGGGACGCGCCGCACGAGACCGCGGATACGCCGACCGCGCCCTCCGGCACCTCGCCGGACGTGGCACCACCGGACCTGGCACCACCGGACCTGGCACCACCGGACCTGGCACCACCGGGCCGCCCGGCGCCGCCCGAGCCCGCGGCGCAGGCGTCACCGCCGTCCGTCGGCCCCGGCACGGTGGCGGTGCAGCCCGGACGGGCCACACCGCCACGGCCCGCCGTCGCGGTGCCCTTCGAGGACGATCACGTCACGCGGCCCGACGACGTCGACTGCGCGGCCTGCGGGACGGCCAACCCGGCCGAGCGCGCGTTCTGCCGCCGCTGCGGCGCCCCGCTCACCCAGGATTCGCCCGGCACGACCGTGTCCTGGTGGCGCCGCTGGTGGCAGAAGTGGCGCCGGCGACGGGTATCGCGCCGGCGGCGACGCAGCGGACTCCGCCGCCTGGTCTCGGTGCTCCTCACCTCGGCCGTGCCGGCAGCCGCGGTGTGGGCCGGGATCACGTTCGGCCCTTCCGCCGTGACCGCCCTGCGCAACCGCTTCAGCACGCCCGTACCGGTACACGCCGTCTCGGTCCGTGCATCGGGTTCCGTCCCCGGTCACCCGCCCAAGGACGCCGTCGACGGCGTCCGGAACACCTACTGGGCGCCTGTCACCTCCCGGACGCGCAAGCCGGACGGGACCTGGTTCGAGGCCGATTTCGACCAGCCCTTCCGGCTGGCCCGTATCCTGATCAGCCCGGGCGCCTCGGCGAACCAGAAAGAGTTCCTCGGCCAGGCCCGCCCCGCCGCTCTGGAGATCACCGCCTGGGTCACCGCGGGCGTCCCGGTGCACCGGACGGTCCATCTGGACGACGAACCAGAGCCTCAGACCGTCCGGATACCGGTCGTCGGTGTGACGAAGATACGCCTCACGCTCCGGTCGGCCTACGGCACGGCCCGCGACCGGCAGGTCGCCATCGGCGAGGTGGAGTTCTTCGAGCAGCCATGAGTCCCGGACATCATTGGGGGGACCGCAAGCCCCGATCGGCTCCCGGCCGTCGCCTACCGGGCTCGTCCGAACCACTGCCCAGCGAGTGCAGCATCTGCGCGTACTCCCGCTTCACCCGGCTGGCCGCCGCGGCATCGCCGGCCAGACGGTACGCGGAGATCAGCACCCGCCAGCTGACGTCCCGGAACGGATCAAGGGCCAGGCTCCGCCGAGCGGCCCGGACAGCCGAGTCGAAGTGTTTCAGCTCCAGTTCCAGCTCGCCGAGCACCTGCGACAGCTCCGCCGCCTGGTTGCGCAGCCTGGCGCGCTCGACGACCACCCACTCGGCGGCGCCGTCCTCAGGCAGCAGATCGCCCTGGTACCAGCGCAGGCACGTACGCAGCAGCTTCGCCTGTTCGTCCGCGTCGGTACTCAACCGTGCCCGGCGCCACACCCCCCGGGCTCGCTCGAACTCCCCGATGTCCCAGACGGCCCCGTCGTCCAGGACGAGTTGGTACGCCTCCGCCCGGCGCAGCACCAGTCGGGACGCCCCGCGGTCGGCCCCCGGCTCCAGAAACGCCCGCAGCCGGGAGACCGTCACCTGGAGGTTACGCACTCCCTGTTCGGGCGGCAGACCTGGCCACAGTTCGTCCAGCAGCTGGTCGCGGTGGACGGCTGTACCCACATGCAAGGCCAGCAGCCGAAGCAACTTCCGTGCCTTCGGCCTCAGTTGCGCCAGATCCAACTCGATGCCGGCACGCCTGACACTGAACCCGCCCAGGCAACGGATCTCCAGCGACGGGCCCGTACGCGCCGGCGACCCCGCAGCGGGTCTTCGGTGCGCGGGACGCGCAGGGGGAGCAGCCGTCGTCGGTTGCTCCCCCTGCGCGTCCCGTCTGCGCAGCATGGTCACCGTGCCGACGGGCAGGAAGCGGGCGAGCGCCGAGCCGACCACAGCGTGTCGGAAGGTGAGCCGGTAGTCGTTGGAGAGCACTCCGGCGCCGCACAGCGCGTCGACGGCGACCGACGCCTGGTCGTACGGGAGACCGGCCACCCTGGCGGCGCGGTCGAGTTCCGCTCCGTCACCGAGCAGTGCCACGGCCTTGGCCAGCGTCGCCGCGTCCGGACCGAGCCGGTCGATCCGCGCCAGAACGTCGCGTGCGGTCGATTCCGGTGCGTGAGCCAGCACGCTGGTCGTCGCGTCGGACGGAGAGACGCCTTGGTGGACCAGCTCCTGGAGCAGGGCCCGTAACAGCGTGGGATTGCCTGCGGTCACCCTCCGGCACGTGTCGACGAAATCCGGGTGCGGCTCCTCCGGGAACACGTCCCGGACCATGGCCTCGACTTCTCCCGAGGAAAGCCCGGTCAGCCGGGTCCGCGGCAGGTGTGCTGTCGCATCCTCGAATGCGGCGGGGTGAGCCGCCACCTCGTCGGTACGCACCGCTGCGACCACGGCCAGCGGAAACGGGGGCGCGCCTTCGTGTGTGAACCTGCCCAGCGCCCGCAGGGAGGCCTCGTCGCACCACTGCAGGTCGTCCACGACAACGAGCAGGGGGGAGCGCGAAGTCATCTGCTGCAACGTCCTGTACAGCTCGATCAGGGCGCCGAGCAGTGCCGGCGACGACACGTGAGCCCCCTCCAGGCCCTCAGCCAGCCAGGGCAGCTCGGACGCGATGTCGCCGATGTGCAGCGAGTCGAAGGCCTGGCGGACCAGTCCCAGCGGGAGGTCCTTTTCCTGGGGATGGCAGCGGCCCCAGGCCACCTGGAAGCCCATCGATCTCGCGAGCTCGGCGGCCTCGTGGAGGAAGGTGGTCCGGCCGATGCCTGCCTCGCCGTCGACCAGCAGGACACCCGCACGGCCCGCCGCGACGTCGGTGAACACCTGCTCGACCATGAGGCGGGACTCGTCGCGCCGCCCTCCCCGACCTGGCGAGGGGCGACCTCGGCCGCCGGGCTGCTGCACCGGCATCCCGGTGGCGTCATGATGTTGGCTCACGTTCACGGAACACCTCGTCGAAGTCTTGGTCGGCAAGGTTCGAGCCGAGTCGCTCGAAAGGCTTGCACGGCCGGGGTGGGTGGTGGTGGGGCAGCCCACGAGCCGTTCGCGTCGACCGGCGGACCAAGCGCCTGCTTCGAGGGCGTCATGGCAGGGCCCCGCGGCAGCGCTGAGGGGGTCTGTGCCACTGCTCACCGGGCCATGTCGTCGCATTTGTATCGGCGTGCGGATTCAAGGGCTTGCCCGTGCCGAACGGCGCCATACGGAGTGGGACAAAAATGCCGCCCCGATACGAACCGCCTGACTGCAGCGGGGGCTCAGATGTCCGAAACCACCACCACGCCACTCACCGTCATCGTGAGTATTACGCTCTGGAAACCGCTGTTTACCCCGACCAGATAAGAATGCGAGCCTTGGAGATTCGCGATTGGAATCTGCGAGAGAGCCGGAGCCGACGCGAATTCGCTGGCCGACGGCGGAGGGGAAGGCGTGTCCGATGTCAGCGCCCGAACAGCCGAGGCGCTGCCGCAACCGCCGTGCCGGCGGATGCGCCGACGAGTGTCACCGTGATCCCCAGCACGGAAAAAATAGCGCCCCGACGGGCAAGCTTTTTATTCAACTCTTCCCCAGTAGTTGTGCCGCAGTCCCGTTGGGCGGGGCACTCCGGCAAGCCCCGATGACGAATGGTCAGACCGCCATCACCCCAAGAATCGAGAGCTGCTCGCGACCTTGCCATGCCGACGAAGTCAAGTCAAGCGCAAGGTTCCCCTCAAGGAGAATGAACAATTCCACGGTTCGGTAAAATGCCGGATCTACATCTACGGGATCAAGGCCCCGAATTCGGATATCATCGACTACCGGTCTTGCAGCGGCTCCCGGCGGTTCGTTAAATCCGGTGGGGGCGCGGGTTGACGGCAGGTCGGGTCGGTCGCAGGCCGGTGGCAGGAGTCAACTTGCCTTGCTGGAGCGTGAAGACGACCGCGCCCCGTCCGTGTCCGCCTGCGCCGGGTCCGTCGGAGGACTACGCGGCCCGGTTCGACGACCTCTTCCCCCCGGCCGACGGAACTGCCCACAGCACGGCCGAGCCACGCACAGCCGCAACGTCGACGAGCTGCGCCGACCGCAAACACCACCACCACCAGACCGCCGCAGTGACACAAGATCGGGCGGCTTGAGAACCGGCCGCCCGGACTGCCAGGGCTGCCATCACGTGTCACACGAATGCGTCCAGCGGGTCTGCCATGATCGGCAAACCCGCTGGTCACAACCGTCGGGACGACAGGATTTGAACCTGCGACCCCTTGACCCCCAGGAGTGAGGGTCGGGGCCATTTTCTGGATATAGCAGACTTAATCAGGGTGCATGTTGTGCGCTGCAGACTCCCTCGTGCACCATCGCGCACACCGTGTGGTCCCCAACTGGTCCCCACCCGCGGTCATGGCTCGCACGCTACGTGCGACGTGTCGACGCCATGGCCGGCCCCCGGCTGGACAGCCCCTGGGCACTCCCGCATAGGTATCGCTGACCCGAGGGCGGCATCCGCCACCGCATCGCCGGCAAAGGGATCGAGTCCTCAACCGGGCGAGCTTCCTCACGCTGCGGCAAGCTCCCCGACGGGGATTCCGCAGAGCCGAGATGCTCCCGTGGCGACCCGCAGGCTGAGCCAAGGCACCGACCGTGGTCAAGGCGATGCGCCGAGCAGGATCATCAGCGGTTCAGGGTCGCACTCCGTGGCCGCCACGCTTCAGGGAACCGCTCGGGGACTGCCTGCAACCTCCTCGCAGTGAACGCCCTTGTACTGAAAGACTCTTGGCGGCAAGGACAGGGTTTGGCACGATACCGAGCTGCCGGGGATGATGGGCTGGTCTGCGTCGCGGTGGTCGATGACCATCCCATGACACGTCGAGGCGTCGCATCGATCCTCACCGAGGCGGGCGGATTCGCCGTCACCGCGTCGACGCCGGATCCCGCGGAGCTGGGCGATCTCGGAGTCTTCGACCTGATCCTGGTCGATCTGTTCTGGAGGACGACACTCCCTCTGTGCCGTTGGTGGCCCGGCTGGCGGCCGCCAACCGGGTGCTGGTGATGTCGGGCTCACGTCGGCAGGGCGATGTGCGGGCAGCACTGCCCCGACTCCCGGTAGCCGCCCTTGAGCGCGACCAGTTCCTTGGAGCCGTCAGCGCGGACCCCGATGAGGACCAGGACGCAGGCTTTGGCCTCCTCCAGGCAGGCGTTGAGTGGATGCCGTCGGCCCACACGTACACGTAGTCGACCTCCGCGAGGTCGAGGTCCATGAACGCGGCGTGGTCGGCCTGCCACTGCTGGGTCAACCGCGTGACGGTGGCCGGGGAGAGCCCGGCCGGACTGCCCAGGAACTGCTCCAGGGCGGCCACGAAGTCGCCGGAGGACAGGCCGTGCAGCTAGAGCAGCGGTAGCACCTCGCTGATCTTCGGCGACTTGCGGCACCACGGCGGCAGGACCGCCGAGGAGAACCGCTCGCGCTCGCCCCTGGCCGCATCGACGCCCTTGTCGTTCACCCGCGGCGCCTTCACCTCGACCACCCCAGCCGCCGTGGTCACCGTGCGGGGCTGGTGGTAGCCGTTGCGTACGACCAGGCGGTGGCCCTTCCCATCGCGCTGATCAGCCAACTCGGCTAGTTATGCGTTGACCTCGGCCTCCAGCGCGGCGGCCAGCATCCTTCGTGCGCCCTCGCGGACGATCTCGTCGATCGGACAGGAGCCGTCGGCGGTGGTGCCATCGGCGTTCACTATGCTGAGCACGGGCGCGCCTTCCCGACCCGCGCGGCAACGCGGGCCTACTTGATACCGGTCAATCGATCACTCGGGAAGGTACGCCCTCCGCGTGTGCCCTCCCGAGCCAATCCACAGGTAACGAGCATTGCTCGTCGCGGTCCTCGGCCCGGCCGAAACCGAGCACAGCGGATGGACGAGGGGTCTGCCGCACGATCGGGTGACATCTGAACTGGCTTGCCCTGTTGGGCGGGTGGAAAGGATGTCACTGTGCCCAAGCCTTATCCCGAAGAGTTCCGCCAGGACGTCGTGCGGGTCGCGCGGAACCGCGGCCCTGGTGTGACGGTCGAGCAGGTGGCCACCGACTTCGGAGTCCATCCGATGACGTTGTGGAAGTGGATGCGTCGCGCGGACATCGACGACGGGAGCAAGCCCGGAACGACCAGCCAGGAAAGCGCCGAGCTGCGGGAAGCGCGTCGGCGGATCAAGCTGCTGGAGCAGGAGAACGAGGTCCTGCGCCGGGCTGCGGCCTATCTGTCGCAGGCGCATCTGCCGGGAAAAGGATCTACCCGCTCGTGAAGGAGCTGGCCGGGGACGGGATGCCCGTCACGGTTGCGTGCCGGGTGCTGAAGCTCGCCAGACAGCCCTACTACCGCTGGCTGGACCAGCCGGTGACCGATGCCGTGCTGAAGGAGGCGCATCGCGCGAACGCTCTGTTCGACGCGCATCGTGACGACCCGGAGTTCGGCTATCGCTTCCTCGCCGACGAAGCGCGCGGCGTCGGGGCCGTGATGGCGGACCGGACTGCATGGCGGATCTGCCGGGACAACCGCTGGTGGAGCGTGGTCGGCAAGAAGCGTGGCAAGGGCAAGAAGGCCGGCCCGCCGGTGCACGACGACCTGGTCCGCCGTGACTTCACTGCGACCTGTGCGAACCGGCTGTGGCTTGCCGACATCACCGAGCACGCCACCGGCGAAGGCAAGCTCTATCTCTGCGCGATCAAGGACGCCTTCAGCAACAGGATCGTGGGCTACTCCATCGATGCGCGGATGAAGTCCCGCCTGGCCGTGACCGCCCTGGACAACGCCGTGGCCCGGCGTGAAGACGTCGACGGGTGCATTCTGCACAGCGATCGCGGATCGCAGTTCCGCTCCCGGAAGTTCGTCCGGGCGCTCGACCGCCACCGGATGGCCGGATCGATAGGGAGGGTCGGAGCTGCCGGCGACAACGCGGCCATGGAGTCCTTCTTCAGCCTGCTGCAGAAGAACGTCCTCGACCGCCGGAGCCGGGCCACCCGCGAAGAACTCCGGATCGCGATCGTGACCTGGATCGAGCGGACCTATCACCGACGCCGCAGACAAGCCTCACTCGGCCGGCTGACCCCCATCGAATTCGAGACAGTCATGACCACGCCGTCCCTCCAGGCCGCGTGACCGAACCTGTCACCCGAACCTGCATCAGACCCATCCAGCGAACCCCGTACAGGTTGCGCGCAAACCCGTAGAGCTCGTTACCAAATAGGCCCTGGGATGGCGCGGTGCAGCGGGAGCGGCGCGCGTGGGTGGCGTACACGGCGTACCGGGACGGCATCGAGGTGTTCGAGATGGGCTGGACCGGATGACGGTCTCAGGCGGTGCCGTTGTCAGTGCTGTCCGGCACGATGCGGCTCATGCCGACCTTGGATGATCTTCCCCCGTACCGCCGGGCGAAGTTGCTGTGGGAGTTCGCCCACTTCGGCCTGTACGGACTCGAGCAGATGGTTCGGGAGCGGGCCGGGAGGCCGTGCTCCCTGTCCGGTGTGCCCAGGCCGTCGTCACCTCGGGTGGCCGTGCTCGGCGGCGACGGCCGGTACCACCTGATGAGCGCCGGCCGGATGGTATGCGCCGAGGAACAGGCCAAGCAGGGCTGGAAGCACCTGCAGATCTGCTCCTGGACGGACACAGACGGTGCGCTGACCTACGGCTACCACGGGGGCGGCACGTACGACTCGGCCGCGCTGACGTGGTTCGTGGACGCCGGGACCGAGGGTGTTCCCTTGTCGTCGGTGCAGCCGGAACAGCGGTGCCAGGGACAAGGCAGCTACGGCGTCATGCACATGTGGCCTCCGCCCCCGGCGAGGACCGCCCCGGTCCGGAGGATGCGCGCGGTCCTGATCGAGGCCCTCGGGCCGGACTGTCACCTGTGCGGCGCTCTGCCCGGGGCGATGGTCGATCACGACTACTCCACGGGCATGGTGCGAGGCTTGCTGTGCAAGCTGTGCAATCGGACCATCGAGGACTGCCCGCACGTCGACGGCTGCCCCAAGGCCGAGTACATGAGCAACCCGCCGGCCGCGTATCTGGCGCTGCCGTACCCGCCGTCCCTGGCGTACGTACCGAAGGAATCGACCAGGCGGCAGAAGATCGAGTTGCTCGGGTTCGATCCGCTGGCCAAGTGGCGCCCACGGAGCCGGTGACCGAGGCGACCTCCTGTACGGGTCGGTAGGTGGCGGCCGGACCGATCGCGTCGGGCCCGAATCGCTCCCGGATCCGGTCGAGGGCCCCCTCGGTAGCGAGCCGTGCCTGCCGGGCGGTGTCGAGGCTGAGCTGCTCGGCGCGATCACCGTCGACCAGGTCCTCGGCGCGGAGCACGAGGCCGGACAATCTGGCCCGCTGAAGCCCTGCGGCATCCATGAGTAAACGCGCGCGTTCCAGGATTCCTGGACGGACTGGCTTCCGAACCTGCACGGGATGCCACTTCAACGTGGCATCACCGGTCGAGTTCGCGCCCTCAGGCTTGAGGCGGGTGCGAAAAGGTGCGCGTATGGCCCAGCTCCACCGTCAGAGCGCCGGTGAGGTCGCCGAGGATCGCGGTGTCCGGGCCGGTGCCGGGCTTGCGGGTCAGGTCCAGCCGGGCGGGGCAGTTACACAAGGAGGAAGTCAGCGCGTCGCCGCCCGCCGCACTGGCACCGTGTACGTACCCGGTGCACCCTGGGAGTGGGCATCTCCCGCGCCTGGAGCCACAGGCGTGTGCCGCTCTGCCGAGGGGAGGAGGCGTGATGTCCTCATCGGCCGGCTGGGGCCGGCTGACGATCTACCTCGATGAAGCACGGCAGTGGCGGGGTCGGTCACTGGTCGAGGAGGTCGTGCGCCGTGCTTGGGAAGGCAAGCTTCGGGGGGCGAGCGTGCGCCGTGGTATTGCAGGATTCGGCGATGCTGGCACCGTACGCAGGGAGAGTGTGCTCGCGCTTGTTCAGCATCTCCCGGCCGAGATCGTCCTCGTCGACGACATGGTCATCCTGCAGAACTTCTTGACACGCCTGGACCGTATGCAGGCGGTTCTGCTGGCGACCCTCCAACCGGTTGAGGTCGTCGATATCTCCGCCGTGGCCAGCCACGATGCGCACGAGTGGTGAACACCCCCGCCGATACGGCCATCCGCCCCACCTCGGCGATCCTGCCCGCAAAGGAAGCGCGCGATGACCCCACACCTTCCCCGACACCACCACAGGGACGACGACCTCCCTCCGCGCGCGCCCCGCGCGCCCCTCAAAGGCCCGGTCCTGCGCATGACCGTTTTCCTCGGCGAGTGGGACCAGTACCACCACAAGCCGGCCTATACCGAGATCGTCCACCGCGCGCACCGTGCCGGGCTCGCCGGCGCTAGCGTCTTCCGCGGCTTCGAGGGCTTCGGTGCCTCCTCGCTCGTGCACACCACCAGCCTGCTCGACCTCGCCGAAGACCTCCCCCTGACCGTCGTGGTTATCGACGAGGAGGACCGCGTGCGTGCCTTCCTCCCACAGGTCCGCGACGTCGCCCCCCAGTCGCTGGTCACCCTGGAGCCGCTGCAGGCGGTCTGCCACGTCACCGGCTTGCCTCGACCTGCCGCCGGAGAGGAGAGGCGCTGATGCCCGTCCTCATGGTCTTTCTGGGCGGCATGATCGGCGCCCCGCTGCGGTATCTCACCGACAAGGCTGTTCAGGCCCGCCACGACGGTGTATTTGTGTGGCAGCCAGCCGGGCCGGAATGGTCCCGCCGACGAGCGCGTAACCCCTCACATCGACGGGGTGCCGGTCACCGCCCGTTCCGACAAGCAGGACGTCCCACCTGGAGCAAGATCTACGGGCACGGGACTCCGGCCCGGCGTAGTCGGATCGAAAAGCTGGACGCCCGAGTCGAGGACGCCGCATACGTCGGCTGGAGCGGTCCGCGCCCTCCACGGGGGTGCCCCGTCTTGTTCGAATGTCCCTCCCGGGCGGCAGGACGAGCAGATAGGTAATTCCCGGTGAGACCACCGGCTTGTCCTGTCCCAGGTCGTGTTGCCGCTGAGTGAGCTTTGCGGCGTGATCGTCCTGCTCTTCGTTGTTTGCGAGACGGGAGTGCGGGTCTGGCGGCCAGCACGGCGGTTGGTCAATGCATAGCGACGGGCATGATGCCGCGCATCCCCAGGAGCGAGGTTTAGGCTGGTCGTACGGCATCGGTGAGGTCGCAGGAGATGGTGCCCGAAGGGCGGCAGTAACGCGACGACGGTCCTTGCTCACCCGGAGCAGGGGCGGGTGCACGGTGATCGGTGTGCAGAGGCGCGCGGGGCGTAGCGGTTTGCGGAGTGTGGCCGGAGGGCCGAGGACGGTTGCCGGGCCGGCCGAGCGGGCTACGGCAGCCGAGGAGGCGCAACTTCGGCGTGAAGCGCGCCGCCGGGAGTTCGCGGTGTTCTCTGTGATCGCCGTAGGTGGGGCGGTAGGGGCGGGCGCCCGCTACGAGGCGGGGCAGCTGTGGCCCACCGCTAGCAGCGCGTTTCCGTGGACGACGCTGGGTGTCAACGCCGTTGGCTGCCTGATCATCGGCGTTTTTCTGGTGGCGGTCACCGAGGTGTGGTCGGCGCACTATCTGCTGCGGCCGTTCTTCGGCACCGGGGTGCTGGGCGGATTCACCACCTTCTCCACGTACTGCGCCGACATCGAGCGCCTGGTCTCACAGGAGCGGGCCGGTATTGCGCTGGCCTACCTGGCGGTAACCGTCATGGCCGCCATGGCCGCGGTGACGATCGGCGTGGCAGCCGCGCGCCGTGCCATGACCGGAAGGATGCAGTAATGAAGCTCATGGGTCGCACACTGCGGATGACGGTCTACGTAGACGACACCGACACCTGGCATCACAGGCCGCTGTACACGGAGATCGTGCATCGTGCTCACGCGGCAGGACTGGCCGGGGCGTCGGTCTTCCGCGGGGTGGAGGGGTTCGGGGCGTCCTCGATCGTGCACACCACCCGGCTGCTGTCGATGGCGGACGACCTGCCGACTGCGGTCGTCATCGTGGACGAGGAGGACCGGATCCGTGGCTTCCTGCCGCAGCTGGACGAACTGGCCATCGAGGGCCTGGTCACCCTGGAAGAGGTCCAGGTCGTGCACTACGTGGGGCGGGAGGCCGTGAGCCGATGAGGCTCTTGCTGGTGCTGCTCGGTGGCGCCATCGGTGCCCCGTTGCGGTATCTGACAGACCGCACGGTCCAGGCGCACCATGACACCCTCTTTCCCTGGGGCACCTTCGCCGTCAACATCACCGGCTCGGTGATTCTCGGGGTGCTGACGGGGGCGGCGCTGTCCGGCTCCGCGTCGAAGGAGGTGCAGCTGTTCCTGGGGACGGGGCTGTGCGGGGCGCTGACCACGTACTCGACGTTCTCCTACGAAACGCTGAGCCTGGCCGCGGCCGGCGCGAGGTTCCTGGCGTTCGTCAACGTGGCGGCCTCGGTCATCGCGGGGCTCGGGGCGGTGTTCATCGGCTTGGCCGTGGCCAAGGCCGTGTTCGGATAGGCCCCGCCCGCGCCATCCGGACACCGCTGGGGACACCGTTCGCTCCGTCAGCGCCGCTCCCGTCAGACGGCGTCTGCGTGCGTCTGGCCGATGCGGACTACCTCGACCTCTTCGACGATCACCAGGCCCTCGGTGACCAGTTCCTTCACCGTGGGCAGGAAGCGCCGGATGCGTTCCTCTTCGTCCACGATGACGATCGCGAGGGGCAGATCCTGCTTGACCGACCACAGCCGGTAGCCGTGGATGACTGTGGATGCCCCGTAGCCCTCCACTCCGCGGAAGACGGACGCGCCGGCCAGTCCGGCCTGGTGGGCCCGGTGCACGATCTCCGCAACCAGCGGCTTGTGCCTCCAGGTGTCGCATTCCTCGATGAACACCGTCAGCTGCAGGGCCCTGTCAATTAGCCTCATGGTGTCCTCCTGGCTGCCACGCGGTGCGTGCCGCGCCGCACCCCGCACCGCTCGCGCTGAGACCAGCCGTGAACGTCAGACCGCCCGAGGCCGGGTACCCGACGTTGTCCATGGAGAGAGAACCTGCGCGCCGCATGTCCACGGCGCCGCGCATGCGTGAGCCGATCAGCCTGGAGATCGGTGCGCCCCGTGACCTGCGGCTTACTGCCTTTCATGCCGTAACCCTCCTACTCGTGTGGGCCCACAGACGGGCAGACCAAGTTTCACGAGTAGGGACTGTTGGCGGCACCGAAGGTGCCGCGGTTCGGGTACGGCGAGCCCCACCGCCGCGCGACCGCCGCTGACAGGACAGAGGCGCCGCTTACGATTAAGGCTACTCCCGCAGACGCCCGGCGGCCGATCAGCACATCCCGTGCAGCCCCGCCCCGCAGCCGGGCCCCAGCACCGCGGCCCAGGGCGCGGCCAAAACCCGCAGGCCGGGTGTCCTTGGTCGGGGGACCGCACCGCCTTGCCGAACCGCTCGGCGATCACCAGCGCGCATGCTGCCCGCAAGACGCCGTCCAGCCTGAGCACCTGCTCGGTGACCACGGTCAAGGCGTACCGGCGAGTCAGGCCCCAAGAGCGCCGGGTACGGTCCACCAACGGCCCCTATACCAGCCGCAGCCCCAGCGCAGCGGCATCACCCGCGCCGGTCACCACCCGACCACAACCGCCGACGCACCCAGCGACGCCAGCAGCGGACCCGTCACCGAACGGGCGCCCTCGTACACGAAGTCCGCCCGGCTCCCGTGCCGAACCACACCAAGATCCGCCATCCCCACCCCGACGCCGGCCGCCCGGACGGCGTGTACGAATCATCCCCACACCGCCTGCGCCACGGCCGCACCGACGAACACCGCTCCCAGGCCGGCCACCACACTGGCGACCACGTTGGCGGCGGCGAAGAACCGCGCACCGTCCTCGGCCAGCCGCAGCATCTCATACGAGAACGTCGAATACGTCGTCAGCGCCCCACAGAGCCCTGTGCCCAGCACCAGTTGCACCTGCGGCGACGCCGCACCCGCCGTCACCGCCCCCGTCACCAGGCCCAGCACCAGACAGCCCGCCACGTTCACCGCGAACGTGCCCCACGGAAAGACGGTGTCATGCCGGGCCTGCACCGCCCGGTCGGTCAGATAACGCAACGGCGCACCAACCACCGCACCGGCAATCACTAGCAGCCAGTTCACCGCGCCTCCCCCTCCCCGCCTATGTACCGGCATACTTCGACGCCGTCGTTCTCCGCCCCGCCTGCCAGCCGTGTCATCGCCCAGCCCTCCCACAGACCACGCGGCGCGTCACCGACGCCCCGGCCCACACCCCCGCCAACGCCGCCAACAGCGTCAGCCCCAGGTACGCCAGACCCACCCCGGCACGCCCGCCGTTGACCAGCCGCTGAATGTCCACGGCGTACGTCGAGAAAGTAGTGAACCCGCCCAGCACTCCGGTACCGAAGAACGACCGCACCAGCCGGGGCGCGTCCCACACCTGGGTGATCACCACCATGAACACCCCGATCACCGCGCACCCCACAGCGTTCACCGCCAGCGTCGTCCACGGGAGCGCCACCGGCGCGAGCGGCCACAGCAGCCCCACCCCGTACCGGGCTGACGCTCCGATGGCACCGCCGAGCGCCACCACGCGGATGACCGGCCACTGCCCCCGCCACGGCGCACCTTGCCGCAGGGACTGCTCATCAAGATCGGGATCAATGGACGAGTCCACCACCGGTGACTGCCGCGACTCCATCTCCATACCCGCGTCTCCTACTCGCCGGGCACCCGGCATCCGGGCGCACACCATCGCAAGTAGGGACCGTTGGCGGCATCCTCGCCGCGGTTCGCGTACGGCGGGCCCCACCACCGCGCGGCACCCCACAGGCGCCGCAGGCCGCCAGAGTACCGGACCCGCCCGCTGCCGCTACCGCCCGGGCAGGGCGCGGCTATGGCATGCTCACCGCGGCGACATGCCCACGCCACGTGCCTTTCCCCTCCGCCTGCCAGCGAGCCAGTCCGCATCCATTCGTCTCGGTAGCAGCGGGGCTATGGGTCAAAAGCCGTGGTGGCGAAACCGAAGCATAAGAAAGTTCACGTGGCGAGCTTGGCGAGTTCCTTGCAGCAGGTCAGCACGGCGGCGAGGCCGAGGAAGGCGAGGAAGTGGCGGCCTTTGCGGTCGTACCGGACGGTGAGGCGGCGGTAGCCGAACAGCCAGGAGATGGACCTCTCGATCTTCCAGCGGTGGCGTCCGAGTCGTTCGGTAGACTCGACGCCTGGGCGGGCGATCCGGATGATGACGCGTTTGCACAGCCAGGACAAGGTGTCGGCGGAGTGGTACGCCTTGTCGGCCCGGAGCTTGGCGGGCGCCTGCGGCGCGGTCCGCGCCGGCCCACGCAGGCGATGCCCTTGGCGCAACTGAGGCACGGCGAAGGCAGAGAGAAGCAACACCACTGTTGCAACGCTCCCGGACTGGCTGCCCAATTGAACTGGGCATTTAAGCCGCAAAGACAAGCACTCGATGCGTAAGAGATGGCGGGATAAAGTAGGCGTTGCGCCCTCGGTCGAGGTGAACCCGGTAGAACGTCATGGATCCGACGAGGGCGTCCTCGACCGTGCGGAGCGGGGCGCCGGAGGCCGCGTACCCGCTGGGGGCGACCGGCTCGCGCCCTGCGGCGCGGGTACGTCGGCGATGCGGGACGGCCACGTTCCAGCGTGTCGGCCTGCGGGGTGTCCCAGAGTTCGTCGTCGTAGGAGATGCGCAGGTGCAGCTCGGAGGGATCGCCGGGGAGCGAAGAGGGGTCGATCACTGCGGCAGCGTAACGAGGGCCACCGCGTTCGTGGACGACAGAGCTCCCGGATTCCAGGCTGTGGAATCCGGGGGCTCTCAGTCATGGAGCGGGGTGGAGTGCGGGTCACCTCTCGGTGGAGTCGTCGGTGGGGCTGTCCGTGCGGGTGCGGCGTGCCAGGAGGAGAGCGCCTCCGCCTGTTGCTGTCAGTACGGCTGCGCCGCCGATCAGCCACGGTGTGGCGTCGGCTCCGGTGTGGGCGAGGGAGCCTGTCGGCGCCTTCGGCGTGGAGTCGCCGGCCGAGGTCGCGGCGAAGGATGAGGAGTCGGGCTCCGGTGTGGCGCTGCCCGAGGCGGACGGCGTGGTGCCTCCGGTACCGCTGCTTGGCCTTTCCGGGCTCGACGGGGAGTCGGTGGGCTGGTGCGGCGGCTTGTCTGAGGAATCAGGCTTCGGGCCGGTGGTCGTCTTGGCGTTGGTGACGGTCACGGTCACCGGGGCTCCGGGGCCTGCGGTGAACGTCTTCGTCGGCTTGTAGAGGCCGTAGCCGGCGGGGGCCTTGATCTCCTTGATCCAGAACTGCGTCCTGCGGTTCGACACGGGCAGTTCTCCGGAGGCCGTGCCCTTGGCACCGGTGGTCAGGGTGAGCAGCGTGGAGGTGCCGGTGCCGATGTTCACGGTCGCGCCGGGCAGGAGCTTTCCTGTCTTGTCGTCCTTGGCCTGCAGGAGGACCTTGGCGGCCTTGAACGGGTCGGTGATCGTCAGCCGGGTGGCGTTGCCCGGGGTGACGATGACGTCCTGGTCGGCGATGACCTCGCGGAGCGGGCTGCCGGTGGCCGTCTGCTTGAGCCGGTAGACGCCCGGCGCGAGGTCGGGGAAGGTCAGCTTCCCCAGGGCGTCGCACTGTCCGCGTCCGGTTTCCTGGCCGGCGGAGTCGAGCAGTAGGAACATGGCGCCGGGGAGGACATCTCCGGCCGTGTCCTTCGCGGTGATCTCGACGCTGCCCGTGTCCGGGGCCGGTGTCTCGGCAGGGTCGGCTGAGACCGAGGGGGCCGGTTCGGAGGGCTGGGCGCTCGCGGCCGGCGCCCAGATGAGGGTGCCGGCCACCGCGGCGGTGACGGCGGCGGATCGGACAAAGCACACGTTCACGGGGAAGCGAACTCCTTGGGTCTGGAAGCAGGACAGGTCAGCGGGTCCGGCCGGGGGCCGGGACGGGGGGTGGCGGGGAGACGGGCGTGTTGCCGTGCGCGGGCTTCGTGGTCGTGGTGGCGATGTAGAGGCGCGTCGGGTCTGGACGGGGACGTCCTGGACGGTGCGGTGCAGTGGCTCGGTGGAGATGAGCGAGGCGGTGAAGGCGGCGACGAACGTGGTGGGTGTCCGGAAGGAGAAGTCCGCCTTCCAGTGCGGTTCGTCTGGATGGCCGCCCCAGGCTCGCCAGGCCGGCCCGCTGGAGCCGCTGATGTTGTAGCGGTGGCGGACGCCGCCGAGTCCTTCCGGGCTGAGGAAGGTCTGTGTGCCGTCGGTCTTGACGTCGTGGCTCCAGCCGCGGGTGAGTAGCGGCACATACGCCTCCTGCGCGGTCGTCTCGTCCTGGAACAGCCGGTCCTGGTCGCTGTGCAGGTCTTCGAGGTAGAGGTCGAGCAGTTCGGTGTGGACGTCGTGGACCAGCTCGATGGGGGGGGTGGCGTCGAAGGTGATCCACCAGTCCGCAGGGGTGAACAGGGCCCGGTGTGCGGTGATCATCCACGTGCCCTTGCCGGGCTTTTCGGGCTGGAGGTCGTAGGTGGTCTGCAGTCGCAGGCACGGGCTGAACGCGGCAGCCGTGCCGAACTCGGTCTGGGCGAACGGCCAGCCCTCGTCGTAGGGGAAGTCCCACGTGGTGCGAGGGTCGACGGTTCCGGGCCCGGCCAGGTGGCGGGGAAGGACCTGGACCGGCTGGGCCGGGTCGAGGTTTTCGAAGGGGTGGGTCATCACGGGCAGGGCTCCTGCTGAAGGGTGCGGAACGGCTGGCTAGGCGGTGGGGGCCCGGCTCAGCGGGCACGGGTGCCGTTACGGGTGACCGGCGCGGGCGCCGGTTGCGCAGTCCGACCTGCGGCGCGGCCCGGGGTGGACGTGTTCCAGGCGCCGGGGAACCAGACGGCGGTGTACTGCTCGATGGCGTCACGCAGCCCTGTGGTGACGGCCCCAGCCCACGGTGGCTGATCCGGACGGTGGTACTTGTGGATCACGCCGTAACCGTGCGTGTTCGGCCGGGTGTTGGTTGCTTCGTCGCGGCGGTGGAAGGTTCCGTGGTCGAGGAAGCTGAGTGCCACCGCGTCGATCTCGCCGCGGTCCGGGTGGACGACTGCCACGCGCAACCCGCCGTAGGTGTCCGCCCGGATGGTGTCGGTGAAATCGATCCGCAGCCGCAGCTGTCCGCCGGGGGCGGGGACGGCGAAGTAGGTGTTGCCCACAACTGTGTGGTCGGGGAAGGGGAGGCACAGCTCGGCGAAGAAGTCCGGGGCCTGCAGGAACAAGAGGGGTCTCCGGTAGGAGGAAGGGCCTGTGCTAGCGGCGTGGACCGGGCAGGGCTGGTCTGCTGGTGGTGCTCCAGCGCGGGACGCTGGACGCGGGGAGCGCGGCCGGGCGGCGGGACGCGGCGGCCCGCTGCACATCGAGCGGGGTGGGGGCCGGCGGTCCGGGCGGAATGATCGGGGTGAGCTGGGCCATGCCCTTGATGTAGCTGAAGGTGTTCTCGCGCCACCGGGGCAGTGGAGCCGGATCGGCGACGCACTGGGTGACGGCGGTGAGCAGAGCGACAGGGGTGTCGGTGCTGGCCGTGGCGTACCAGACAGGCCGGTCAACGGAGTTGCCCGCCCACAGCTGCCAGCGGGCCTCGCGTGTCGTCAGTTCGGCTTCCGCATCGAGGTCGCCGGTGATGAGTTCCAGGCCGGCCAGTCCGTCCGGGGCCTGGACGGCGAACGCACCCCAGCGCGGGCGGTCGATCTCCCAGCCCTGTTTCAGCAGGGGCACGACGGCAAGGAAGGGATCGTGGTCGTGGCTCCCCGAGACTGGCCAGGCGAGGTAGGCGTCCGGCCCCTGCTCGTATGCCGTGGCGAGGGCCGTGGTGAACGCGGTGACGAACTCAGTGGGGACGCGGTCGTTGAAGCAGACGCCCCAGGTCGGCGGCCCGAACGGATCGCGGTAGGCGGTGATGCGCCAGAGCCCGTCGTCCTCGCCTTCGGGGAGGTAGCCCAGGCGGACCTTGCTGTCGGGAGCGTTGACGTAGACGTTGCCGAGGTCGTCGTGGTGGAGGTCCCAGCCGAGGCCGGTGAGGGGGGCGAGGGCCGGGTCGCCGGTCCCCGTGGTGGAGGCGAGATGGCGTGGGGAGACGAAGACGTCTCCGTCCATCGTGCGCAGGTCGTCGTGAGAGGTCACAGGTCCCTGAAGGGTGAAGGCGGACAGGTCAGGCAGCGAGCGCGAGGGCTTCTCGGAGGGCGTCAGCGGCGCCGGTGTAGTGCAGCGTCCGCAGGCCCAGGCGGGTAGCGGCCCGGCAGTTGTCGGTGCGGTCGTCCACGAACAGCACGCGTCGCGGATCGCTAACTCCCGTGACCTGCAAAGCGTGTTGGTAGGCGGCCGGGTCGGGCTTGCATACCTGAAGCCGGGCCGAGTACAGGGCCTGGGTCATCAAGTGCCGCCAGTCGTGGGTGTCGAGGACGGTGGCGAGGTGGGCGGGTGCGTTGGAGAGCAGCACCATGCGCAGCCGGGTGGCGTAGGCGCGGCGGAGGACGGCCAGGACGCTCGTGTCGGTCTCGGTCCACATGGCACTGTCCGCGGCGCGCAGTTCGCGCAGCAGGCGGGGGCCGGGGTGTGCGTCGAGGACGCGTGCCCAGTACGCCAGGTCGCTGAGCTGGCCGGCGTCGTAGAGGTCGCGGGCGTGCCAGAAGGCTTGCTGGAAGCCGGTGAGATCGTCTTCGGGCCAGGATGCGGTGCGGGCCAGTCGGAGCCAGTGGGTGCGGGTGGGCTGGAGTCCGATGACGCCGTTGTTAGGCAGAGTTCGCTGTCTCAGTACGGCAGGTCTCGCAGGCGCTACGTCACCCGCAAGTGCTATGACTGACTGCCGAATCTCGGTTAGCGAGGACGAGTCGTGCCGCGACGGAAGACCGCTATGTCGTGGTCGAGCCCCAGTACGAGATCGCCATCGGGGCTCCCAGCAACAGAACCTAGGTTGGTAACCGCCAAGAAGCCCGCGGGCTTACCAGTCCGCAAATCCCACACCCCGACCTGCAGCTCCCGCTCCGGTCGCCCCGACACGAATATGTCGGCGACAGCGATGGGGACGCCGTCCACGATCGTGCAAGCCACCGACCAGACCTGGCCCGTGTGGCCGATCAAGGGTCGGCCGATGAGGGTACCGGTCCGCAGATTCCACACCCGCAGCAGCCCATCGTCGCCGCCGGTGACGGCGACGGGACTACCGTCCAACACCGTGCACGCCACCGCGTACACCGCGCCCTTGTGCCCAATCGCGAACTCGCTGATGAGCGTGCCGGTTCGCAGATCCCACACCGTCCCGCCGCCGGTGACGGCGACGGGACTACCGTCCAGCACCGTGCACGCCACTGGTCCTCCCCCGCGGTTGTGGCCCAAGGGTGGGCCGATGGGGTTGCCGGTCCGCAGATCCCACACCTGCACCGTCCCGTCATAGCCGCCGGTGACGGCGACCGGAGCACCGTCCAGCACCGTGCACGCCACTGATCTTCCGTCGCCGGTGTGGTCGAAGGGTGGGCCGATGGGGATGCCGGTCCGCAGATCCCACGCCCGCACCGTCGCATCGATGGTGCGGCTGCTTTGAGTGACGGCGATGGGCGTGCCGTCCAGCACCGTGCACGCCACCGCCAACACCGCCCCTGTGTGGCCAGCCAAGGGTCGGCCGATGGGGTTGCCGGTCCGCAGATCCCACACCTGCACCGTCCCGTCGTGCTCGTTGCTGCCGGTGACTGCGATGGGGGTGCCGTCCAGCACCGTGCACGCCACTGCCAACACCTTGCCTGTGTGGCCAGCCAGGGGCTGGGCTATGGGAGGGCCGGTCCGCAGATCCCACACCCGCACCGTCCCGTCATATCCGCCGGTGACGGCAACCGGAGCGCCGTCCAATACGGTACAAGCTGCCCCCGTCACTCCGGTGGGAGTGGCCAAGGGCTGGCCTATGGGTTTGCCGGTCCGTACATCCCACACCCGCACCGTCCCGACGGGGCTACCACCGGTGACGGCGATGGGGGTGCCGTCCAGCACTGTGCACGCCACCGCCGACACCACGCGGGTGTGGCCAGCCAGGGGCTGGCCGATGGGGTTGCCGGTCCGCAGATCCCACACCCGCACCGTCCCGTCGGTGAGGCCACCACCGGTGACGGCGACGGGAGCACCGTCCAGCACCGTGCACGCCACCGCCAACACCGCGCCCGAGTGGCCAGCCAAGGGTCGGCCGATGGGGTTGCCGGTCCGCAGATCCCACACCCGCGCCGTCCCGTCGCGTCCGCTGCTGCTGCCGGTGACGGCGACGGGACTACCGTCCAGCACCGTGCACGCCAACGCCGTTACCGCGCCTGTGTGCCCAGTGGAGAATCTTCTGATGAGGGTGCCGGTCCGCAGATCCCACACGGCCACCGTCCCGCCGCCGGTGACGGCAACCGGAATACCGTCTAGCACCGTGCACGCCACTGCAAAGACATAGCCCCTGTCAGCGGCCAGGGGCTGGCCGATAAGGGTGCTGGTCCGCAGATCCCACACCCGCACCGTCCCGTCGGCGTCGCCGGTGACAGCGACGGGACTACCGTCCAGCACCGTGCACGCGACCTTCACCTTCTTGTCCTTACAGTTGGTCAGGGGCTGGCCGATAAGGGTGCTGGTCCGCAGATCCCACACCCGCACCGTCCCGTCGGCGCCGCCGGTGACAGCGACGGGACTACCGTCCAACACCGTGCAGGCCACCGCCAGTACCTCGAACGTGTGGCCGGTCATGGTGCCGCGCAGTGCCGGGGAGAAAGTGCCGCCCGTAGCCCAGAGCGGGGCCCAGTCGCCCTCGGGTATGTGGTGGATGAGTTGCTGATGGAGGGCCGTGGCGCCTGCCCGGGCAGCGTCGAGAGCGAGTACGTGGCGACGTACCCCCGGAGCCGTGCTGGCATGGATTCCGAGGGAGGTGCGGTAGACCGCTGCGGAAAGCTGACCCGATGATGTTGCACGGTGATACAGGTGTGGAACCAGGTTGCGGGGGGCCGCGTGGACCAGGTACTCGGCGTCGGTGATCAAGGTGTCCAGTTGTCCTGCGGCTGCTGCGTGACTGGCCAGATGGTCACGTGTGTATGCATCGGCATGAACCCAGTCCCGATGCCCATCTCGTTCAGGAACGGCGTCTACCAGAGCTGCGGTAATGGCCGCCTCAGGTGCGTGATGGACAAGCTCGTACTCTTCTCGCAGGTGCTGGTCGAGGGCGTCGTGGTACAGCCGGTATGTGGGTGTCCCCGCGCCGTCGTTGACCCTTTCGACAAGGTAGTGCGCCGCGCTCTGGAAGATCTTCTCCCGGTCTTCGGCGCTGTGGCAGACGCCGAAACCGAGCGCGTCAGCCAGGTACAGCCAGGTGTCGCTGCGGGGGAGGCCGTCGCCGCGGGCGTACGCAAGGGCTGTGAGCAAGCGGCGGATGGTCTCGGTATCCGTGCCGCACGCATCGAGGTATGCGTCCAATGCCTGGCCGACAGTCTCGGGTAGTTCGTCCTCCCAGGAGGGGTCGTCCAGTTCGGGGTGCCGCGTACTGCGGCGGATCAGCCAACCGGTGGTGAGCTGGGCGATCAGGAAGTTGTAGCGGGCCTTGCGGGCCACGGCCTCGCCGACGGCTTGCCGTTGATTCGACTCGTATGCGTGGTACCGGGCCGAGCCCGACCGTTCGCTGCTCAGGCGCTGTACGACGTAGTCGGCGATGTCGGGGCGGTGCAGGTACCGGCTGTCTTCCAGATCGATGCGAGGGGCGCTGCGGCCGAAGTTGTTCAGGATGCGTGCCCGGCTGGTTCCGGCGGGCGCGGTGCGCACGGAGGCCAGGACCCGGACCCGGCCGGTGGTGGCAAGCTGCCGTAGCAGGGTCGCGATCCGCAGTGCCTCTTTGAGGTCGGCGGCCTCCTCCACGGCGTCCGCCAGCACCGTGATCTTCTCGCCGAGGGGGAGCTCGCCTATCGCGGCCAGCAGTTCGTCGGAGTCACTCGCGTCGATACCGAGCCCGCGGGCTAGCTGCGCCGCCGCTTCGTCGCAGGTGCGCCCCTTCAGATGGAGCGCCGCATTGAAGGATCCGATCGGCGGACGTGGGTCGGAGATGCCGGCGGCCCAGGCCCGTCGGGGGTCGGGGCGAGGTACTGTCTCGGCCAGAAGCGGGTCGGATGAGACGAGCGAGTGCGCCAGGAGCGCAGATTTGCCAGTGCCCGGTCCTCCCGTCACGAGCAGGATCGGGTGCTCTGCGAGGGCTGGGTCCATGTCCTTCAGCCAGTCGCAGATAACTCGGCGGGCCTCGGTGCGGCCAGTGAAGAACCATTCGGCAGTGCCGGAATCGGTCTCCAGGCCGCGTGCCCGGGGGCGCCAGTGCGAGCGGTAGCTCTCGTCGAGGTCCAGCCTCCAGCGGCAGTTGGTCCGGACCTCGGGCCAGAGTGTCCGCAGGTACGACATTGGCAGCATGTGCCCGGTGCGGTGCTTGTCGCGCATCACGACGATGCCGACCACGGCCTCCCTGCTGTGGTCGAACACGGGTGAGCCGGAGAAGCCCACCTCGATCGCCCAGCCGGCCGAGCTTTTCGCGTCCAGCTGCACCCACGGTCCCTCCCGACCACTGGCCCCCCGCAGCACACCGGTCGCCTGGCGTGCCGCAAGATCACCATGAGGGAAGCCGTGGACAGAAAATCGGTGACCACTCAGCGCGGGGGGACATGCCAGCGGAGCCGGAATGCAGTCGACAGACGAGTCCAGTTCCAGCAGTGCAACGTCGCCGGACTCGTCCGCCGCGATCGGCACCCAGTCCATGAGCCTGGCACGCATCCGCGTACCCGTGGTTCCGGGCTCACCGGAGAACGGGAACTCGACTGCGAACTCGACCGCCTCATCGCGCTCGGCCAGGCCGAGTCCGGGTACGGGAAGCGGTCGCCCGAGTTGCTTTTCCAGCACATGGGCGCAGGTCACTACATGCCGGGCCCCGATGAGTACGCCAGCTCCCGCTACGCTCTCACCGTGGAGGTGCGGAAACCGGACCAGCCACGGCGGACGCTCCGCGAGCCGGCTTGCCAGGCCCGTCATGGGGCCGGGTCCGAGCCCGTCGTCGGAGTCGTGCTCCGCCACACCACCTTCACGTTCAGATGCGCATTCGTTCCGGCCGATACCAGTGTCGCGCCGAACTTGCCGTCGACCGCCACCCCGAAGGTCACCTCCACCTCCTCCGGCGGCGGGTCGATCGCGCGCAGTTGGGCTAGCGCCCCCTCGGCTGCGGACCGTACGCCTGCCAGGGCACCCTGCCAGGTATCCGCCGCAGCCCGGGCGATCCGGTCCCCGGCGCCGGCTCGGACCAGTCCGCTGCCGTCGTTGTCATCGGCCCTGTCAGGGACATCGACGTAAACGCGTCCGTCCTGACCCGCCGCGAATTCCACTACCGTCACGCGCGTGCACCTCCGTGGCCAAGTGTTCCATCCGGCTGCTGTTCAAGGTGAGTTGATGAGTTAACAAGGTCAAAGAGGCGCGACTGGCCATGCCGTGGCGTTTGCGTCACCGCCGGCTTGGGAGGGAGTAGGGCCGGGCAGGCGTCTGCGCAGGGCAAGGTTCTCGGCGTACAGGTTCGCGGTGACCGTGGCCAGGGCGTCGAGCTGGCCCTGGAGTTCGCGTGCTTGCTCGCGGGCCTGGGCAAGTTGGGCTCGCAGGGTGGTGATGGTGTCGTCGCTGGCCCTCTCGCTGGGCGTGCGGCGAACGGGATGGGGTACATGGGCACTCCATTCGGCAAGGACGTCGGTGGCGCGGTGGGCGGTAGCGTGGCTGACGCCGGCTTCACGGGCGAGGTTTTCCTTGGTGAGGGCGCCGTCGGTGTGCTGGGGCTGTCCGGCCAGGAGGCGGGTCATGGCAGCGCGGAGTTTGGCTTCGGAGGCTGGGGAGACGGCCATTTACGGGTCCTGGGAGAGGGCGGTGGTGATGGTCTCGACGTCGTCGAGGCGGGCTTGGAGGGCGGCTCGGCGGGCGGGTGGAAGGCGGCGGTCGCGGAGCTGCTGGGTGAGGTCGTGTTGTTCGGCGAGCCAGATGGGGGCGTGGTCAGTGGTGACGGCGGAGTTGCGGCAGCAGGCTGGCTGGCAGGCCCCGATGAGTGGCGCACCGCCCTCGTTCTCTGAGAGGTGTTGGGTGCATTCGGCCCATTCCGGTTGCCACAGGCAGTGGTTGAGGGTGCCGAAGTGCAGCTCGGGTAGTTCGGTGCGGATGAGATCGGCAGCGGCGCGCGGATCGGCGGCGAGCGCCTGGAGGCCGGGCTGCGTCCCGTGCGGGTCTGCGGGGGTGGGAAGTTGGGCGGCGGCACGGTCGAGGCCGGCGTGCAGGCGGTTGGCTGCGGGTCCGACGGCGACGGTGGCGCCGGTGGTGCGGGCGGTGAGCAGCCCGGTGAGTTTGGCGGCTGCGGCGGTGGCGAGCCGGTCGTCGAACTCGCGCATCCAGGCGCCGTCGGGGGCGGCGTAGGAGTGGGTGGTGGGGTTGGCCAGGATGCGGCGGGCGGCGTGCTTGAGCTGGATGCCGAGCGCGATCTCGCCGTCGGGTTCCTGAGCGCAGATGACGGACATGGTCTTGCGGAACTGGTGCGGTCGCACCCGCGCGTCGGGAATGGCGTCGAGTCCGGTGGTGTGGCGGCGGGCGTTGACGTGGGCGATGAAAGTGTCAATGGCACACGGGGCGCTGATGCCGCGTCGGCCTGTTCCCCGGCCGTGGCCCGAGGTGCCGGGCGTGGCCAGGGTGGTGAACAGGTGGGTGGGGTGTTGTGAGAGGCGTTCGAGGACGGTCAGGGCGGTGGCGACGGGCTGGATGATCCACCACTTCTCTTCGACGGGCCCGAGCTCGTTCTTCAGCTTGTGCGAGCGCAGGGCGGGTGTTCCGTAGTGGTTGGTGAGGGCTCCGCGGCGGATCTCCTGGATTTCGGAGTCGCGCATCATCGACAGCGCTGCCACGAAGCAGTACACGGCGCCTTGTAGCACCCGCAGTTCGTCGCCGAGGTCGCGGTCGGTCAGCTGGGTGCGCCACGGGCCTTCGGTGCCGTCGGCGCGTCGTACGACTGTGAAGTGCGGTATGGGGCGGGGCAGGTCGGCGGCGCGGGCCTGCCCCGCCAGGACCTGGTACTGGCCTGCGTCAACGGCGGCCTGGGCGATCGCGCGGCGTCTGCGGGAGGCCGCCGAGCTCGGAGAGATGGTGCGCGGGCCGCCGGGGCCGTAGACGAGGGTGGCCAGCAGTGACCAGCGGGGGGTGCGGACGACCTGGTCTCCTTGGGCGGTGGTGCGGGTCGTCTCGTGGACGGGGACGAGGTGGCCGGGTTCGGCGAGCCATGTCTTCAGAGCGGCGTCGCGTTCGGCCGGTGAGCGCTGAGGCGTCTGGGTGGACGGGGCGTTGGGTTGGCGGGTGAGGCCGAGCATCTCCTCGGCCTGGCCGGGGGTGAGGGCGATGGTGCGTCCGCGGGCGGTTTCGTCCAGGACGCGGCGGCGGCGCGAGGCGGCGGATGGGCGCGAGGGGCCCAGGGCGTGCTCGTTGGTGCCGTCGGTGATCAGCAGGCTGATCACCGACCACATCGGGGTGCCCGCCGGGCTGGTCCGGAATGCGTCGGCGTGCACGGGAATCCGGGTCGCAGGGTCGGCGAGCCAGGCGTCCAGCCGTTCGTCGATGCTCGGCCGCGCCCGTGACGGACCTGCCGGAGCGGGGCGTGCGGGCCGGGCGAGAGCCTCGTCCCGGGCGGTGAGGATGTTGTCGGCGAAGGAGTCGATGTAGGTCCATGCGGCCCGCAGCAGCGGCCACCATACGGCCGGTTCGACGGTGGGGGTCGGTGTGGTGCAGGCCGCGCCCACGGCGGCGGATCGTGTCGGGTCGGTGACGAGTCCGCCGCCGGTCAGCACGGGATGCAGGTCGTGCAGGGCGGTGAGCATGGACCGGTAGGGGATCAGGGACCGCTCCCGGGTCACGCCGGCCTGCAGGAGGGAGGCCAGGAACGCGGTGAGCATGTCATCGGTCCAGTGCGGGAGGTGGCTGGGCTGGTTGTGGGCGATGGCCCAGCGGCCCAGTACGCCGAGGCGCTCGATCATCTGTCGCACCGTGGAAAGGTGGGCCGGCTGGGCGGGACGGAAGACGCCGGCGGTCCGCAGGACGGGATGGGTCGGGTTGAGCAAGGCGAAGGCGACCTCCCTGGCCCGCAGGTTCCATGCCGCGTCGAAGGTGGGGAAGACGATCCGCCAGTTGCCCGGGATGACGTTGCTCGGCCGGCGCAGGCAGGAGCCGCTCCAGCGTTCCCGCTCGCCGAAGCGGGGCACCGGGTCCTGGTGCTGTTCGAGCAGTCCGTTGGCTGCGGTGAAGACTGGATGGTCATCGCCGAACGCCGCCCGGGGAGTCGGCAGAGCTGCCTCTTCGCAGGCGGGGGCGCTCACCGCTCGTACTCCGTGCGCATGCCGAGGGGGAGGTCGAGCCGGGCTCGGCCCTTCTGGGCCGCGCGGCGGGCGTCGGGCATCGACGCGGCGCATTCGTCGAACAGCTGCGCCAGTGCGGTGGCCTGGCGGCCCCAGAGTGCCTGCCACTGGGGCGGGGTGAGCCGGTTGCGCATCCGCTCGATGTGCTCGGCCAGCAGCACCAGACGGGGCAGGTGGGAGGGGAAGACGACCGCGTTGCGGCACAGCATGCACATCGCCGGCGCGACATGGCACACCGAGCCCGCGGGCGTGTGCGGGGAGGCATAGGGGTCGCGGCAGTTGACCAGGCCCATGTCCAGCTGCCCGTCCCGCATCGCCTCGGCGGTGTCCTCATCCAGGCCCAGCGCGGCACTCACCTCGGGCTCTGTCAGGTCGGCCACGGCTTCCTCGTCGGTGAAGACCGGTCGGGTCAGCGACGCGAACACCTTCTGCTGGGCCGTGGTTACGGCCCGCCCCGCCAAGACGTGCGCGGTGGTGCCGTGCGCGTAGTGGCGGCGGAAGACCTCCACGTGGTGGTCGTCGCCCGCCAGGTCGGCGATTGCGCCGCCCAGCGCGACCACCCTTCCGATCTTGGCTGTCTTGCGCAGTCTGCGCGCATCGTGCGGCGCCGTGATCTCCAATGGACGTCCGTCCGTCCGGCGCTGACGGGTGATCCAGTCGGTCAGTCGGCGCCCCGAAAGGACGAACTCGGCCCGCCGCCCGCCTACCCGCGCCCGGCCGGCGCCGGAGGGCTCCACCGCCACCCACAGCCAGTTGGCGACATCCGGGTAGGCGTGCCGGACCGGGTCTGTGACCGCGAACAGGCGGCGCAGCAGCCCCGGTACGTCCCAGCGGCCTTCCCCGTCGAATGTGGACCCGTCACCGTCGTCGGCCGCCGCGCTACCGGTGTGCAGGCGGCGCCGGATCCGCCCGGCGCGGCGCTTGGTCTGTGCAAGGCGCACCCCGCCGTCGGTGAATTCGACGTCGCCCACGGCGAGATCGAGGAGTTCTTCCGGTGTGCACTCGTCCATGGCCAGCAGCAGCAACACGCGAAACGGCTGCAGATCCAGCTCACGCGGGAACACCATCGCCGCAAGGCCCGCGAGCAGCGCCTGCGGGGCCCACGTTGCGCCTGCGTCCCCGGCAACCTGCCGGATCTCGGTGGGCCAGTGTCCGGGTGACGTCGGCAGATGGGCACGCAGCACCGTCGTGTCCAGCATTCCCTGATGCACCGCCCAGACCAGGTTCGCCACGGTCTCCCAGCCGCCGCACCGGGGATCGCCTCCCGTCTCCAGCAAGTCTCGACCGGCGGCCAGACGGCGTTCGAGGGCCCGGATGTCGTGGCGGGCGGCATCCCGCAGCGCGAGTCGCTCGGCCTGGTTGAACTCCTCCAGCGGCGGTGGCTCAGCCGGTTTCCCGAACAGCGGCGCCGCCTGCGCCCGGGCGGCGAGCTTGCGCGGCAGGTCCCCTTCCCGTACGGACCGCTGCTCGATCAGCGCCAGCAGATTCGACGCCAACTCGTAGCCGCGTTTGGACGGATAAGGGTGAACGCGGCGCAGTTCATGCTCCCACTCATAGATGATCTCCGTCAGGTCCGCCGGTCCCCCCGCCAGCCGCACGAGCTGCGGATCGAGCCCGCGCTCGGCCAGCCATGCGTCGGCGAACGCGGCGAAGAACCGCACCGCCCGCGCGGCCCGGTCAGGCCCCCGCAGGGCACGCGCCCGGCAGTACAACACCCACTCATCGGCCAACTCCGCCACCAGAGCGCGACAGGCGAACCGGCCGGGATCCACCCGGCACACCGCGCCGTCCCGGCGGGACGCACGCTCCACCTCCCGCACCCCCACCCGCGCGGGCTCCGCCACCACCGCAACGGGCTCGACCCGCTGCCCCGGCACCTGCCTCCGCTCCCCACGCCGCGGCATCACACACCACCGCCGTCCCGGCCAGCACACAACAAGGCGTAGTCGGCGAACGTGCGGTCCTCCCGCGTCCACTCCTCAACCGCCCGCGCCACGATCGCGCTCACGTCCTCCAGGTAGCGCAGATACTTCATCGTGGACCGCGGATCACGATGCCCCAGCAGCCGCTGCAGGATCATCAACGGCGACCGGGCAACGTGCTGCAGCAGCCACACCCCCGACCCGCCCGCTTCCCGGCGGCGCCGCTCGTCCTCAACGACCTGCTCCGTCAACAACCGCAGCATGAACACCGCGAACGTATGGCGCAGATCGTGCAGCCGCACCCTGCGCGGCATCTCCACCCCGCCCCACGCCTCCGACAGCCGACGAGCACGCTCGGCCGCCGCATCGAACACCTGCTGCCAGCGCGACGCCGACAGCACCCCACCGCCCCGGCCCACGAACAACCCCAGCGGCTCCAGCCCCCGCTCCCCCTCCAGCACGGCGATCCGCCGCAGCGGCGCCGGCATCGCCACCACCTCGAACGACCGCCGACGACCATGGAGCAGCCCGGACACCCGCATCCGCCGCTCATCGACGTCGTCCACCACGAACAACTCCGCGCGCCGCCGCCGCAGCGCCCCATGGCTGCGCGCCACCTGAGCGGCACGCTCGGTACGGCGGTACAGCTCCAACGACCGCAACACCGCCTGCTGCACCATCACCACCCGGGCAAAGCCGTACTTCGCGATCGCCCCCAACGCCACCGGAACCGCCCCGGCCCCCGGGCACGGGCGCGGCACCTCCATGTCCAACAGGCAGCTGAACTCCCGCAACCGCATCCCCGTCGTCACCGCAAGGTCCGCCGCCACCATGTTCCGCAGCCGCCCCGCACGCCGGAAACCCGGATCCGCACTGCCGTCCGGGAGATCACCCCCGAGACCGACCCGGTGCAACATCACGTACTGCGCCCGCGACAGATGCCGCACATCCAGATCAGCAGCCGCTCCCCACGACAAGACATCCCGCCCACTGCGACGCCGAGCGTACGGTCGCCGCACCAACAGACCCGTACCGACCGCCCAGTCATAGAACCCATTGATCGCTGTACGGTTGCGACGCCAAGTCGCCGGCCCGACCGGAACCGGAGCCAACTGCGTACGCCACCGCCTGAAGGCCACCAAGTCCGCCTCGGTCGCCGACAACAGATCCGACGGCGGATCCAGCACCTGGGCCAGGAAATCCTCCAGCCCCATCAGGTCGTACGCGTAGTCCCGAAGGCTCTCCGAGCCCACGTGCCGGGCGAGATCAAAGAAGTATGAGCACAGCGGCTCGACCGGACGCATGTCCTCGTCCACGAAGAACGGCGTGCCCTCCGGCAATGACGTCGGCCCGGACAGCATCTGAGACACATCGAAGCCGAGCTTGCCCAGCGCCTCCTGGTGCCGGGCCAGATGACTGGACGAGGTGAAGAAGTAAGGCATCGCACTCCCGCGGCTGGTCGTAACAACCGCGGAACCTAACAGCCCATCGCCACCTCGCCGTTCACCCCGTCAACGAGCTGAGACAAGTACGGACACTGGACCTAACCGTTGTAGTCGAGGATGACGGCGTCGGGGCTCGTGGGGTGGGTCAAGGGGTGGTGTTCTCCAGGGCGCGGTGGGCCAGGGCGGCGAGGGCTGCTGCGAGGAGGGCGGGCAGCAGCAGGGCGGTGGGCAGGGTGGTGATGCTGGCGAGGGCACCGATGAGGGCGGGGCCGGTGAGCAGGCCGAGGTAGCCGGTGACGGAGACCGTGGCGACGGCCCTTGGACCGTGGGTTCCGGCGGCGGTGATCAGGGAGGGGACGGTGCCGGACAGGCCGAGCCCGAAGACCGTCCAGCCGGCCAGTGCTGCCGGCACGGTGTCGGCGAGGACGCCGGCGGCCAGTCCGGTGGCGGCGAGCAGTGCGCCGGCGCGGACCACGATGGGGGCGCCGAAGTGGGTCGTGAGCCGGTCGCCGGTCAGCCGGCCGATGGCCATGCCGGTGCTGTAGAGGGCGAAGGCACTCGCGGCGAGGGCCGTACCGGCGTGCAGGGCGTGCACGTGCACGGCGGCCCAGTCGGCTGCCGCTCCTTCCCCCAGCAGGCTGCAGTGACCGCGGTGGCAGGCTCGGCCAGCAATCGGCAACGACTGCCAATACCCTAGACAAGGACCAAGACGGTCAACGTAGGCGTCCGCGCGACGGCCGGCCTATCCGAATCCTCCTGGCTGGTCCTTGGCCCACCACAGGAACGCGGCGGAGTGCTGCTGGTTGGCGAAACCCCCGCCGACGAGCGTGTGCAGGAGGTCGTTGCTCCAGAGGATGAGCCGACCGAGGGTCCAGTTCACCGACTCGGGTGCCGGCAGTTCGAGTCCGTAGACCGCCCTGGCTATCTCGCGCTTCCCGCCCGCCTCCGTCGTGTACTTGAGGATCGACAGGAACCGCTCGGGCTGCACCACGCACAGAACCCTGGTGAGAAGCGCCTCCTTGAAGCCGGTCATGGCGAACGGCTTCACGCCGGCCAGCAGATGCTGGAGCCGGTCTTCCAGGGGGATGTCGTCGGGCCCGTACAGGAGGTACTCGATCGTCTTGCGGGTCGACTCCCCTGCCGCCACGTCGCCCATGAGGTTCCAGGCGGAGTTGAAGGTGGCCTGGTTGCCGGGGTGGGCTCCGACATCGGAGTTGGCGAAGTCCTTGAGGGCTCTGAGGTCACTGGTCTGCAGCCCGTCAGGGGAGAAGATCTTTTGGTACTTCGCCCAGTAGGCGGCGACCTGCGGGTCGAAGTCGGGCTTGGTGGCCAGGTACTGCGCCTTGAGCCGGGCCGCCCGTTCCCACCACTGGGGGTCGACATCGTCGGGTTTCGGGAAGCGGGCCTTGAGCGTTCCGAAGGAGTGGGCCTGTTCCCCTTTCGGAAGAGCGGGCTCGCCGTGCTCCCACGCGTAGCCGCACCGGTGCTTCACGACCCGGCGTCCGTCGTCCAGGGTACGGACCAGTTCGATGTCCTCGTCGTCACTGCACAACGGGCACATGGCCAGTCCCATGGCACCCCCCACTCCGTCGGTGTCCGTGCCGCCCGGCGGCTGATGCGCCCTTTGGCCCGAGAGCCGCATTCTGGCATCCGGCTCGGACAGCCGAGGCGGCGGCCGTCTCCCGAACCGGTGTTGGCGTACTGCAAAGATGACGGGCACATCGTCGCGTGGCCGTATTCCTCTCGCAGCATCCCTCTCCGTCACACTCGCCGTCCTGGCAGCAGGGTGCACGAACAGCCCCTCCTCCCCTCATGCCGACGTCTCCGCACGTGTGTCCACCGGCGGCCCGGGCCATATCCATAGAGGTCGCCGACGTCGACATGACGATCACAGATGCCGTCGCACACCTCAATCGTTGGGGTGACGGCTCGCTGAGCATGACGGTGCGCAACGACGACGGTGTCCCCAAGCACCTCGGCATGGTCGTCGGTACATCAGCTCCTGGTGAGCAGGTGCCGGACGACGTATCCGGCGGAGTCGACACCGGAGCTGCCGCCTTCGACCAGGGCGGCGACGGCGATGCTGGAGTTGTACGCGGTCAGCCAGCCGTTGGTGTGGTCGCCCTCCTCCGCAGTGCCGGTCTTGGCTCCGACACCCGCCAGACCGCTAAGCCTCGGCGCGGCGGTGCCGCTGGTGGCCACGGTGCGCATCATCGACTGCAGGTAGCCGGCCGTGCGCGCGGAGATGGACCGGGGCGCGGTGTCCTGGTGCTGGCCGGGCAGGATGACCGGCTGCTGGAAGCCGACTCCCCGGACGGTGGCCGCCACAGACGCCAGGAACAGCGGTGTGGCCGTGACCTTGCCCTGCCCGATGAACTGGGCCGCCTGGTCGCCGCCCTGAACGTCCGGCGGGATGCTCGGGTCGGTGGTGGCGACCCCGCCGCCGATGGACCAGCTGCCCATGCCGAAGACATTGACGGCCTCGTCATGCAGAGCGGAGGCGTCCCCGTCGTGCACGAGGTAGTGGAAACCGTCCTTGATGAAGGCGGTGTTGCACGACACCGTGAACGCCTGGGCGACCGTGGAGGCCGGGTTGGCCGTCACGCCCGGATCGTTGTGGAACACCTGGCTGTTGGCCGTCAGCGAGTCCGTGCACGGGGCCGGACTGTTCGGCGTCATGCCCGCCTGGTCGAACAGGGCCGCCGACGTGATGATCTTCATGGTGGACCCCGGTGACTTGATGCCGTCGATGGCGATGTCGCCATCCGCGCCGGTGTGGGCGAGCGCAAGGATGTGACCGGTTCGCCAGTCGAGCGCCACCGTCCCGGCAGGCTTGCCCTGGAGATGCGCATCGGTCACCGCGTCCTCGGCCACCGCCTGGAGGGACGCATCGATGGTCGTTCTGATGACAGGGGCCTTGCCCTTGGTGAAGACCCGCAGTGTCCTGACGCCCTTGCCGCCCACGTCCACCACGGCAACCCCTGTGCCGGGACTGCCGCCGGTGGGCGTGGCGTTCTTGCGGGTCGTCGCCACGATGTCGCGCAGGGACGAGAACCGGGCGAGGTCCGTCCTGCCATCGCTCGCCACGACCTCGGCCGGGGTCGTGCCCGCGGGCAGCTTGCCCGCGGTCAGCGACTGGTCGTCGTCCAGGCCGGGATAAAGCACCGAGTTGTTCCAGTGCACCGCCAACTGGCCGTTGGTGCTCTGCCGTACGGCCACCGCGCTCGCGTAGGTCCAGGTGCCGCCCGCCACCCGGGCCGTGACGTCGAAGGTGACCTTGGTGGCACCCGCCGTCACCGTCGACGGACCCGCCGAGGTGACCTGTTTGAAGGCCAGCGACGTCAGGTGCAGGCCGTCCGTGTATCCACGCAGGGCCGAAGCGGCCGTGGTCGATGCGTCGGTGCGGCGCGCCGCCTGGCCGAATTGCTGCTTGGCCCAGCTGTCGAGGAACGCCCGGGCCAGCGTGACGGCCTTTGCATCCGATGGCGGCTCGCTCGACACAGCCGCCGGGTCGAAACCACGCGCCACTTTGGTCTCGCCGTTCCGCGCCGACCCGGAGGACAGCGACTGCACGACGTTGTAGGCGCCGATCCCCCCGACGACGGCCAGGGCCGTACACGCGCCGACCATCCCGATCTTCACAGCTCTCTTCATATCGGCGGATCATAATGCTTATTTGCACTATGCAAGCGTTCCTTTGGACGGATCGTTACCGGACCGTCAAGCCGTCCGACATGCCCAGGTCGGCCGGAAGAAGTGCGCCCGCGCAGGCTCGGGGAGCCTCACTGCGCCAACTCCTGCCGCGCGAGGTCGTTCATGGCCTGATAGGCGGCACGCATCCCCTGCTCGTCATCACGGGTCACAGCGTCACCCCATTCCCTCAGCAGCCTGCGCGCCTCCGGGCTGCCGTAGGTCTCCACAGCGATGACCGCGTCCATCTCCATCTGCACCCGCACACCTGTGGCATAGGTCTGCTCCAGCTCCGCCTGCATCCCACGGCGCGCGTACCGCCGACGCCGCAGGTTCAGTTCCCCGACACGGAGCAGGGCGAAATAGGCGTCCCGGCGTTCGTGCACAAGCTGCTGCTTCCTGGCCGTCTCCTCCGTATGGCGGGCCAGCCGCTCCACCTGGTCTCGCCCCTGCGCACCGGCGAGCCAAGTGAAGAAAACACCGGCCACAGCGGCCACCCCGGTCGCCGCAGACGCTGTCCAGTCCCAGGCCATGACAACCATCGTGGCGTCAACTCTCCTATTTGAAAGGCTAGTTGGCCCACCCGGCCGAGTCCGTGGCTCCGCGGTCGGGACAGGCGGCCCGAGTCCCAGGACAGCCGATGCCCACGGGGTGGCGCCCTCGCCGACGGGCTTCCTCCTCGACGCAGTGGTGCGAATCTCGCCCTGGTCAGCCGGCGGCAGGCTCGACGAGACGGAGAGCAACCCCTTGGTCCACATGAGAGTCCGGTGTTCGCCAAAGTGACCCTGTCGGCTTTGGGACCCGCTCCCTGCAGCGGCGGCCCGGCATGGATTCCGGGAGTCCTGTACATCATCGCGGCGCACAACATGGCCGTTTTGCACTTGTTCGTGACGTTCTATCGTGCCGCCTCGTAGCGTCAAGTTCTCTAGGAGCCGAGCAGGCGGCCCGCCTGGGGGAACGGCTGCGAGGTCTCGCAGCAACTCTCTTCAGGGGGCGACGTGAAGGCATCACGTCAGATGTACGACTCCGCATCTGCGGAGGTGGCGGATGCGGCGCGGGGAATGCTCGACCGGGCCGCCGCCGTGGTACCGGAGCAGGTCGCGGCCGAACGCCGGGCGTTCGACATGCTGTGCGCGGCCTACTTCAGTGATCCGGAACGGGCGCTGGCACCCGGCACCGGGGCGCGCGGAGGCGGACCTCTGGGATTCGGCATGCCGGGGACTCAGGAGTTGCTGACCCCCGTGTTCCTGGCCGCGGCGTCAGCTGTGGGGACGTACCTGGCTGACAAGGCGGTCGGTGCGTCGCGCGGACTCATCCGCAAGATGTTCGCCCCTTCGCCCGCCGGAACCTCCGCCGAAGAGGGGGCGCCGGGCTCCGGTTCGGCGTGTGCGGCAGGGGAGGCCGGCGAGGCGCTGTGCCTCGCTCCCGAGCAGTGGCGCGAGGTACGGCGGATCGTGACGCACACGTTGATGCGCCACGGGGGCATGTCGCAGGACAGGGCGGAACTCATGGCCGCGGCGGTGGTGGGCGACGGGCTGGCCGGGGAGACACCACGGTGACCGCAGGCACCAGGGCCGTCGGCGACGACGCTCCCCGCACGGTCCCGTCCCGTCCTGCGGCAGTGCCGGGACCGTCCCTGCGGGCCAGAACGGACCTGCGGTTCGCGATCCTGGTCGCCGCGGTTCTGGCGTCGAGTGTCGTGGCGTTCAGTGTGGTGTGCCCGGCGCTGCCATCCACCGAGCGGCTCTTCCGGCACTCGGTCCGCCCCTGCATGGCCCGGATCGCTCCGGCGACCGCCTGGATCACGGAGCCGAGCGCTCGTCTGAACACGCAGACCGCGATGGCGAACGCCTGCGAGCGGCCGTACCTCCTGCACGAGACCGGCTGGATCGCGGCCGGGCTCACGGTCGAGGTGGCTGTCGCCCTTCTCCTCTACACGCTCCACCCCTGGTGGCCGCGGATCAGCCGGCGGCCTGCCTTGGGCAACGGGTCGGCCCCGTGGTGGAGACCGGTCGGGAGCGTCCCGCTACCGCGATGGTCCAGGAAGGTCCAGCTGACCGGGGACGAGAACGCCGACGTACTCGAAGAACTGGACAGGCTCGCCCGCGACGCCGGCCTGTCCCGCTCCCCCCTCTGGCTGATCGACCCGTACGCCACCACGGCCGGCGGCCGCGCGTACGGCCTGCCGGGACGCCCCCGGGTCTGTATCGACATGGGGCTGCTGATCCGTTACGACCTGGACCGGGGCGGCTTCCGCGCCGTCGTCAGGCACGAACTGGCCCACCATCACCATCGCGACGTCGGACGCACCTATCTGACCGTCGCGCTCTGGTGGGCGTTCGTCGCCACGGCACTCGCGCCCTGCGTGCTGCTGCCCCTGTATCCCCGGGCGCTGTCGATCGCCCGAAGCGGGCTGCAGGGCGTCGCGCTGCCGAGCGCCGATGACAAGCCGGCGCAGCGGCTGGTCGCCCTGGCGGTACTGAGCGCCACCGCCTACCTCGCCAGGAACATGATCCTGCGCGCACGCGAACTGCACGCCGACACGATCGCGCACACGTGGGACGCCACCCGGGCTTCGCTGCCCCGTGTGGTGGCCGCCCTCCCCTGGCCGCCCGCGCGTACGGCGTGGCCACGGATCCCGGCCAGGTGGCTGCGCTGGTCGGCCCGCGTCGGAACCCATCCCAGTCCCGAGCGGCGGGTCGCGGCGATGAACGACTCCGCGGGACTGCTGCGCACCGGGGCCTGGGAGATGACCGGTCTCGGTCTCCTGGCCGGACTCGCCCTCCACGATCTCGCGTTGCTCACCGGGAACGCCGCGGGACGCTACGTCACCGTCGGGCTGGTGCTGCTGGCGCTGCCCTTCGGCGTCGTGCTGGCCCTGGCACTGGCCTCGGCCCTGGTCGCGGCGAGCGATCGCGGTCACGGGAGGCCCGAGACGACCGTGGTCCGTTCAGGACGTGACGTCCTCCTCCTGCCGGCCGCACTCACGGCCGGGGTGGTGGGCAGCCAGCCGTTCTCGTTGGTCGCGGCCGACATGACGGCGCTCACCCCGGTACTGGGCCAGTACGCCTTGATCGGTCTCGTCCACCTGGCGATCCTGCTCCCGCTCGCCCTGTGGACGCGGTCGGTGTACCGCCGCCTCCCTTCGCGGGGATCCGACGGAACGCCCCGGGCCCGGAGACGCGTGATCATCACCACCGCCGGGGTCGTCTGGGGGCCCCTTCTCGCAGCGTGGCAAGCCCACGCGTGGTACCCGGCCGGCCTCACGATGACGACCGTCGATGCCGTGCCCGCCGCCGGCAGGACGATCGGCTGGTACACCGCCCTCACCGGTCGACTCGCCGACGCCTACTTCTACTACCCCCTGGTGCTCGTCCGCGCCACCCCCCTCCTACCGGTCGGGCTCGTCCTCGTCTGGGCGGTCCCGCTGCTACTGGCCGGCCGACGGCGGGAGTCCCCCGCTCCGCCGTACACCCGAAGAGCTCTGGTTGTCGGCGCGATCATGGGACTCGCGGCCATCGCGGCCGGAGTCGCCCTGCCCTACGCCGCCCGAGACGTGTTGCCGCCGGAGGTCCGTCGGGCCTCCGACCCGTCGGCCGTCCTCGGAACCCTTTTCTTGTCCTTCTCCGTCGTGCACGCGGACACGTACCTGGCGGTCACCGCCCTGCTCCAGGCGGCCGCGGCGGCCGGGACCGCGCTCGTCTGCCACCGGCTGCGGCCCGTACTGGTTCCGCTGGCGGTGACCGTCACCGCGGTTCTCGGCACGGTGGGCTTCTACATCAGCCACGGGACCCGCCTGTGCGTCGCCACCACCGGCATCGCTCCGCACACCTGCGGTACAAGGGCATTCCTGCCTGATGCCTATGCGGCGATGCATCTGCACGAGATCGTCGCCTGGGGAGTGGTCGCCGCGGTACCCGGCGCACTGCTCGGCACCGCGGTCGGGGCACTTGCCGCACGCCGTCGGCGACGACCGGACACCGCGCACGGGGACATACTCCGCCGCTGCCCCAGGCTCCTGCCGCCGTCCCTCGCGCTCCTGGCAGCGCTTCCCCTCGCGGGCGCGGCCGCGGGGATCCCACAGGACTACCGCATCTGGCGACCTGCGGCCCCCATCGCGGCCCCACGCGCCAGCCAGAGCGGTCAGGACGTCCCCACCTCACCCGGCTCGTCCCACGCATCCGGCTCATCCGACGGGAAGAACGACCCATGCCTCCTCGGAAGCTGGCATGTGTCCCCGGCCAGACAGCGCGTGCGCATCGAGGAAAGCCAGGTGCGGCTGACGGGCGAGGGCGGCACGTGGACGTTCCGGTCCGACGGCACCTTGGTCATCGACTACGGCAACGGGGCCCGGGAGACGGCGACTCTCCACGGCCGCCCCGTGGTCCTGCGCGCGAGCGGCAGTGTCACCACCCACTACCGGACCGCGAACGGCTCGATCGGCTACTACGGTTCGGCCGTACGCCGTCCCGGCCGGCTCACACTCCAAGTGGCCGGAACTTACCTCGTCCACGAGAAACTCACCGCGACCTTCACCCCCGACCACTACACCTGCGCGGGCAGGACCGCGCACCTGTCTCCCACGTCGTCGGCGACCGACTCACCGTACGAGCTAACACTCCTTCGACAGCCCGGGGGAGAGAACTGACCGCGGCTGAACACCGACCGCGCTCCCCCGCAGGTCGGTGCGGATCGGACCAACGGCATGGCGTCCTGCTGATCCCCGGGCCGCCACGGCCTCTCTTCCCGACACGGTCGGTGAAGCACGCCTGCCGACGAACCCGGCCGCCACCTGCCCCGCCGCCGCGGCCGCGGGGCCCAACACTTCCTCGCCCTCACCGGCTGCCGTCGTCCTGCTCGGTCAAGTGATTCCGGAGCGGCGATGCCGGCTCACCGCCGGGGCTGTTTGCGTCTCATCGGGCCGCTGATCCGGCTCAGCCGTCCCCTCCGGGGACGACTGCCCGCATCGATCAGGAAACGCGCTGTCTGTTGCGGGTCAAGCGGGGTGTGGCCCGCCTGGTGGAGTTGCCAGTAGCGGGCCACTCTCCGTTCCAGATCTACCAGGTCGCCCCTACAGGTCCTGGTCAGGGCGACTGAACCCTCTGGGCCTTCGGGAGCGGTCAGTGCCAGTACTCCACCGTCCGGCGAGTAGCCGTGTACTCGCCATCCGACACGTCCATCGCCTCAAGGTAGTTCGTCGCGTGCACGAACGACTCGAAGGCAATCAGATCGTCGTCCTGGTCAAAGACGAGCACGGCATCAGGCGGGAGTTCCATACCGATCACTGTGCCGACTCCCTGCGTTCGCCGCACCACAATAGGCGTCACCACAGTGCCGCAGCAGGGCTGGCCCCTGCGGAGTTCCCCGCGGCCGCTCCCGCTGATCACCGGGCCGTGCATGGTGCCGATCACCGGTCTGTCGGCGGGCTCCGGCGGATGAGTGCTGCCGTCCTGGTCCACGGCCGCCCACCCCGCTCCGGGACGCCCGCTGCCCTGGCCTGTTCTGCATCCGCTCCGGGCCAGGATCGGGCGGCGTGACGGACGTGCCACTCAGCATTCCTGGCGGGACATATGGCCCAGTGGTCCCCGAACGCTCGCAATCGATCGGACAGGAGAGGTCGGAAAACGAGAACGGGGAGTCATGAGAGACGAATCCGCGGCGAGGCCGCCTCGGTCGGCGGCGGACGAGTGGCCGGGGCAGGCGGGGCGTGCCTACGTTCGTCTCATGGATACCGAAGGCGCGAACGACTCGCAGGACACGGCTGCTGTGGAGGACGTGGCGCACCTGTTGGTGCGTTGCCTGCGGGCCGAGGGCGTGGAGTACGTCTTCGGGATTCCCGGCGAGGAGAACATCCGCTTCGTCGACGCGCTGAACGGCTCCGGGATCCGGTACGTATTGGTACGCCATGAGCAGGCCGCCTCGTTCATGGCGGAGATCTACGGGCGGCTGACCGGCCGGGCCGGAGTGTGCTCGGCCACGCTGGGACCTGGTGCGATCAACCTGCTGCTCGGCACCGCGGACGCCATGACCAACAGCGCGCCGATGGTGGCCCTGGCCGCACAGGGGTCGCTGCGGCGCATCCACAAGGAGTCCCACCAGGTCATCGACCTGGTGTCGATGTTCGCTCCGGTTACCCAGTGGGCGGCCCGCGTCGAGTGTCCGGACGCGGTGCCCGAGATGACCCGCAAGGCGTTCAAGACCGCGCAGAGCGAACGCCCCGGCGCCGTGTTCCTGGCGGTGCCGGAGGACATCGAGGCCGAACGTCCCGCAGGGCCACTCACACCCCTGCAGATCGACACGGTGCGCGCCGACGCGCCCTCGCCCACGCAGATCACGCGGGCGGCCGAGGTGCTTGCCACAGCTCAACACCCCGTCATACTGGCCGGTCATGGGGCTGCCAGAGCCCGGGCCTCTGCCGCCCTGGTGCGGTTCGCCGAGCGGCTGAACATCCCGGTCGCGACCACATTCCACGGCAAGGGCGTCTTCCCCGACGACCACCCGAACGCCCTTGGCGCGGTCGGCTTCATGCGCCACGACTACGGCAACTTCGGCTTCGACATCGCTGACGTGCTGCTCTGCGTGGGCTACGAGATCCAGGAGTTCGACCCTGCCAAGATCAACCCGAACGGCGACAAACGGATCATTCACGTGCACCGATTTCCCGCCGAGGTCGACGCTCACTTCCCGGTCGCCGTGGGCGTTGAAGGAGACCCCTCGCAGGCGCTGGACGCACTCGCGGCAGCGCTGCCGGAAGGACTCACCTACGACTCGGGAAGCAGCGCGAAGATCCGGACGCTGCTAGACGAAGAGCTCCAGTACGGACGCGACAACGACACATTCCCCGTGGTGCCGCAGCGCGTGGTGCACGATGTCCGCACCGCCCTGGACCGCCACGACATCGTCCTCGCCGACACCGGCGCCGGAAAGATGTGGATGTCCCGTCTCTACCCGACGTACGAGCCGGACACCTGTCTGGTCTCCAACGGCCTGTCCACCATGGGTTTCGCGCTGCCGGGCGCCATCGCCGCCAAGCTCGCCCAGCCGGACCGCGGAGTCCTGGCCGTGATGGGCGACGGCTCCTTCCTGATGAACTCCCAGGAACTGGAGACTGCCGTCCGCGAACGCATCCCGTTGGTCGTCCTCGTCCTGGTGGACGAGGAATACGGCCTGATCACCTGGAAGATGGAACTCGAACTCGGCCGGCACAGCCACACCCGGTTCACCAACCCCGACCTGGTCGCCTACGCCGAAAGCTTCGGCGCACGCGGCTACGCTGTCGAGGCCGCCGACCAACTGCTGCCCGTGCTGCGCCGTGCTCTCGACGACGACGCGGTCTCCGTGATCGCCTGTCCCGTCGACTACTCCGAGAACCTGCGCCTGACCGACAGACTGGGAAATCTCCACGGCCCGTTCTGACACCCAGTCGGCCACCCTGAAGGGGAGCGCAAAATGAGCGTCAGGATATCGCCCGTAAGGGCACACCGCACAGGTCAGACATCCTTCCCGACCGGTTCAAGGATGGCGACGCACTCCACATGATGCGTCATCGGGACCCCCTGGAGACAACGCGGAGCGGTGCAGGGCAGGCGTCCATGGCCGCTTACCGAAACCGGTGATCCCTCGGATTATTGGCAGTCCACCGCGTCTCCTCGCTTCCCCACTACCTCGGAAGCAACCGAACCCGAAAGGCACTGCTGACAGGAAAGCCCAACCAGAACAGCGAATTGCAGCACGAGCCGTTCAGCCCCGAGCGTATACGTGCCACCTGGAGTGGTACCGCGAGCGTCAAGGACGCAGCCCAGGCGTACGGCATGTCGAGATCGAAGGACTACGACCTTGTGCGTCGCGGGAGTTCCCTTGCCACGCGCTGCTGATCGGCCACGCAGCCCGCGTCGTCACCGCCTCGCTCCTCCGCGTACACGAAAGCGGTGAGCCCGAGTACAACGGAGCCGCCAGCACGAGCACCAATCCATCCTGACCAGCCGCACGACGAAGCCCTGCCGGAGCAGACAGGCAGGGCTTCGTCGTACTGTCAGGTGTCACACAGCCCCTATGAGCGGGGTCCTGACTGTGGCTGTCTGACCAGGTGGAAGACCTCCCGGGCCGCATAGCGCTTGAGGCAACGGACGATTTCGCGACGGGTCTTACCCTCTTTGATTCGGCGCTCGTAGTAGTCCTGAATGCGCGGGTCGACCCTCAAGCGGGTGAACACGATGCGGTGGAGCGCGGCGTTGGCCTGCCGGTCGCCGCCGCGGTTTAGGCGACGGAACTGCCGGCGTCCCGAGGAACGCTCGACAGGGCTGACCCCGCACAGCGCGGCGAACGACGCCTCGCTGTCGAGCCGTTCCGGGTTGTCCCCCACCGTGATCAGCAACGTGACCGCCGTGTCCGGGCCGATCCTCACCACGTCAAACAGCTGCGGGGCATGCCGTTCCACGAGCCGGGATGCCAATCCTGTGGGCCCTGGCCAACCCGAAACTCGACGAGCGCAAGGTGCTCCAGGCCATGCTCGACATCGATGCCGGCCTCGTGGCTGACCGACCGCAGCTGTTGCTCATCTCCGACAAGGGCTTCGCGTCCAAGGAGTTCGAGAACGACCTCGCCCTGCGCGGCATCACCCTGTTGCGCCCGTCGTTCAAGCGGGAGAGGAAGCGCAAGGGCGAGGGACTGCTCAAGTCGGTGCGGCAGCTGATCGAGTCGGTGAACGACACATTGAAGGGCCAGTTGGACCTGGAGCAGCACGGCGGCCGCACCTTCGAGGGCGTCGCCGTCCGCGTCGCCCAGCGCATCCTCGCAATGGCCGCCGCGATCTGACGCGACCGCATGATCGGCGCGCCGATCATGCGGTCGCTGGTCGCATTCGATCACTGAGGACATCAGACTTGATCGTCTAGCGGAGCTCGACCCCCGGCCGCCGCGCTGATCCGTTTCATCGACGCTCACCGTGGCCGGTTCGGCGTCGAACCGATCTGCCGCACCCCGACCGTCGCCTCCTCGACGTACTACGCGGCCAGGCGCCGTCCGCCTGCGGTCCGGTCACCGCGCGATGCTGAACTGACCGCCGAGATCCGGCGGGTTCACCAGGCGAACTACGGGGTTTACGGGGTGCGCAAGGTCTGGCACCAGCTGCGACGCTAGGGCATACCGGTGGCCCGCTGCACGGTCGAGCGTCTGATGCGGGCCGAGGGCCTGGCCGGAGCGGTGCGGGGCCGCAAGGTCCGCATCACGCTGCCGGGCAAGGACGGCCGGCGCGCGGGCGACCCGGTCAATCGCGACTTCCGTGCGGCTGGCCCGCACCGGCTGTGGGCGGCGGACTTCATCTACCTGCCCTGCTGGGCCAGCACCGTCCAAGTCGCGTTCTGCGGCGATGCCTTCTCCCGGCAGATACCGGGCTGGAAAGCATCAACAAGCAGGCACACGAGCCTCGTCCTGGACGTGGTCGAACAAGCCCAGTGCAACGCGGCTACCTGCCCAACGACCAGTTCACCGGTCTGGTACACCACTCGGACGCGGACAGCCGTGGCGGATTCAACGCGCAGCTGCCGGTGGCCCGTCAGTTCGGCGTGGCCGGGCTGGTCCGGTTCCAGGCATCGAAGGCAGTGTCCAGGCGTCCGACCGTTCTCTACCGGGGCGCCGTGGGCCGCAGGGGTTTAAACGTCCGCGGTTTGGGGTTTCTGCGGCTGCTCCAGCTGCCGCACCGAGGCGGACAGGAGAGGTAGGAGCGATGTCACACCAAAGACGATTCCGCCCACCACTGCCACGCGAGTGTCACCGAATGCCATGGCGAGCGGGCCAACGGCGATTTGCCCGACGGGAACAGCGACAAAGGACACTAGGTCGTCGTAGGCCGCGATCCGCGACAGCATGGCCGTGGGCACGTTCTCCTGGAGGGAGGTCTCCCAGCCGATACCCATGACTCCCTCGCCCAGGCCAGCCGCGAATGCAGCCAGCAGAAGCCAGAGGAAGCCGCCGTGCAAGCCCAGGACGACCAGGGGAATAGCACCCAGGGAGAGCCACACCTGCCCCGTCCTGAGGAACCGCCGTACGGCGATCCGGTACATGGCCGCGCTCGCGAGCAGCACCCCGATCGCCCGAGCACCACACCCCATGAGGTGCTGCCGATTGACGCCTTGACGATTGTCGGCCCGAGGACATTGCAGACGCCGACGTAGACGCAGTTGATGACCGCGAATGCGGCCACCATCACGGGTACCCAGGTCAGTGCGAGGAATCCGCCCCACCCCTCACGGAGGTCCTGCAGGAGCGTCGACGGCTTGCTCGCTGCCTGCTGGGGCAGCTGGAGGCGGGCCATGCAAAACGCCGCCACGAGATAGGTCGCGGCGTCGAAGGCGATGGCCCATCCTCCGCCGAAGGCCGTGACCACGACACCGGACACCACCGGACCCGTCACCGAGATAGCGTTCCTGGCGGATCCGAGGAGCGAATTCGCCCGTTGTCTCTCTGTGTCGCCCACCAGCTGGGGAACGCCGCCACGCATGGCCGGGGAAGTGAACGCCGTGAGCGTGCCGTTCAGGAACTCCAAGGCGGCGATCGCGGCCAGGTCGTAGGTTCCAGATATGAGCAAGCAGGCGACCATGCCTTGTGTGAGGGCAGTCCCGAGGTTCGAGACCACCAGCACCACGCTGCGGGAGAATCGGTCCGCGACTGCACCGCCCACGAGCAGGAAGAGCACCATAGGTACGCTCCGGGCAGCCAGGATCACGCCCAGATCGCTCGCGCTGTCCGAGGAGTTGAGCACCGCGAAGGCGAGTGCCACAGGAGCCATGGAGGTGCCCAGAAGGGAGACACAGCGGCCTGCGAAGAACCACCGGAACGCACCATGCTGAAGTGGGCCTAACTTCACCTATTCGTCGCTCTCCACGTACTCGCTCAGCGAACGCCGCGACTCGGCTGCCAGGCGGACCAGCCGTACTGGGCATCGACCCCGGAGATGTGTGGACTTCGCCCGCCGGGCCAGCGCGACGGGCCTCTCGCTGTAGGGCGTCCGAGGGCTGGCTGGCAATGCCGGCTCACTGCCACCAGCGACCGCAGGGTCGTCGTCGATCATCAGGGCCCCACCATCCCGCAAGGCATCGGCCGAACGCCAGTCACGCGACATCCAGGCTCCACCGCCCTCGCTGGAAACGAGGCGTTCGACGGCACGTACTGCCGTACAGAGCCGAAAGGCACCCGTCAGCAGTGGGAGTCCCCTGGGACTTTCCTGGGACTTCCGGCCCCATCAAGCGGCACGAACGTGAAATAGCCGAAAGGTCATTCGCGCAGGTCAGCGACCTCAGGTCACTCATCGCGGCAGGTCACCGCGTTCACTGGTCTCTTCCGGGACAACTGACCATCAGGAACGAACAGCCCCGCGCAGAGGGGCGCCCACCCTCGGCACCCTTCGGTATCTCCGGAAACCGCTCGCGCCCGGGCACCCAAGTCGTAACGGGCCGATCTTGCCGCTCTCAAGCAGTCCATCGACCAGCACCATGGTACGGACAAGGCGATAGACGTGATCGCTGATACACCACTCGGCGGGACGTCATCCCGTGCCGGCGTCCCACTGCTCCAGATGACGGTCAACGGGCCTCGGTCCAGCAGGGAATGGGCTCATAGGCCCAGCGTCATTATCCTGGCACTCAGGTTCCCGGTCCTGTCGCTTCCCAGCCCCCACTCACCCTGCGTAGCAGCGAAAGACCGGCCGTCGACGGCAGGAGTCCTGCGGGACCCTCCTGGGACTTCCGGCTGCGTCAATGGACATGGCAGTGAAACATCCGAATGACCGCCTACCGCCGTCCGACTCGGCGGCAACATAGCCCGGAAACGCCGGTTAGCCAAACCGGCGTTTCCGGAGACGATTAATGCACCAACATCCGCACCCGAGCACAACCACAGATCGAAGCGATGGCGAAGGCACGTCGCCGCTGCCTGCTGGAAATCCGCCGCGTGTTCTCCGTTCGCGAACTGTGCTGTCCGTCTCTGGACTCTTCCGCAGATCCGTCTAGTGTTCCGTACTCCCCGGAGAATAGCCGCGATTGCTCAATGAACCGATAGCAACCATTGCCAACGCCGAACCGCATCGCGAGAAGGAGTCCACAGCGGACCCTGCAGTTGCTCACCATCATGCCGTATCACCTGATGGCCGAGTGCCTCTCCTCACCAGCGCCTGGTATTCAACCAGTGACCTCGCTGCCTGCCTGAGAGTCGACGCCTCAACCCTGCGCCGCTGGCGCACTGCCCAGCCACCCCAGGGGCCGCCATTCGTCACGGTCTCGGAACGCGTCGTCATGTACAGCGCCCTTGACGTCGAGGAATGGCTGCGCCACCGACGTACCGTCCCGACCAAGGGACTCAATGGCCGATAAGACCAACATTCCTGTCGGTGTCCGGCTCTCGACCGATATCGAATACCGTCCTGACCGCCCCACTCCGTATCGGGCGCGTGTCCGGTGGACCGATCCGACCAGTAAGCGCCGCCAGTCACTGTCCGAGGGAAAGGACAGCGAAGAAGAGGCCCAGGAATGGCTCCAGGCCATCATCGAGGCCGCAGAGGCCGGCCTGAGCCCGTCGCTGGCCACCATGAAGCTCGCCGAATACGGCGAAGCGAACATGGCACTCGCCCTGCGCGGCCTGGAGTTGAAAACACTGGACCCCTACCTGGCGGGGTGGCGGATGCTCGTGGTCCCCGCCCTGGGCCACCTCGCGGTGCGGATGATCACCAACGGTGTCATCGACCGCACCGTGCAGAACTGGATCGCCGACGAGCACAGCCGCTCCACGGTGAAGAACACCATCGCCGTCCTGGTCCGCGTCATGGAGCAGGCAGTCCGCGACGGCATCATCAAGGTCAACCCCGCCCGGGTGACCGGCTGGCAGAAGCTCTACAAGCAGGCCGAGGACGAACTCCACGACCCACGCGCGCTGGCCCTGCCCGACTGGGAGACCCTCCTCGCACTGGCCGACGCGCTCGTTGCCGCCTCCCACGACCAGTACCACGGCTGGGGAGACGTGGTCGTCTTCGCCGCGTGCACTGCCGCACGGATCGGCGAGGTCTCAGGCTGCCGCGTCGGGGACATCGACACCAACCAGTGGACCTGGACCGTGCGGCGCCAGACCACACCCGCGCCCGGCAGGCTGACCGACAAGGGCACCAAGGGCAAGCGGGCCCGCAAAGTCCCCATCGTCGAAGGAGATCCGTCCCCTCGTCGCCCAGCGCGTCCTGTCCGCCGGCCCGAATCCGGATGCCCGCCTGTTCACCGGCCCGCGCGGCGGACGCATCTCCACCGCCGTCCTGCGCGACGCCACACACTGGGACGACGTGGTCACCAAGCTCGGCTACGAGCACCTACGCCGCCACGACCTCCGGCACACCGGACTGACCTGGTTCGCCGACGCCGGAGTCCAGGTACACGTCCTCCGCCGGATCGCCGGCCACGGCTCCCTGCCCACCACCCAGCGCTACCTGCACCCCGACGTACACAAGATCACGGCCGCCGGAGCGGCGCTCTCCGCGCACCTCAGCGTGCTGCGCGCACCGCGCTCGCTGCCGAGCCCGATCGTTGTGACCCGCTGACCCCGGTCAAGGACGCCGGTCCCCAACTGGTCCCCAAGAATGATCAAGGGCCGGTTTCGGATACCTCCGAAACCGGCCCTGACCTGCGACTGTCTCCAGTCGGGACGACAGGATTTGAACCTGCGACCCCTTGACCCCCAGTCAAGTGCGCTACCAAGCTGCGCCACGTCCCGGTGCGCTCACTCGCGGTGGCCCGCGTGATCGCGCGAACAGCACCTTACCCCACGTGCACGGGCGGCCGGAAAGCGGGCGGGGCGGTGAGGAGGGGGACAATCGGCCGTATGGAAGACGCCGGGACAGACGCGGGGACAGGGGCACGGGACCGGGACACCGAGGGGCGGGCGCGCAACGCGCGGCCGCGCGACGGGCTGGGGCGGCCGCTGCCGTACGGCGCACCGGGCGTCGAGCGGCAGCCCGAGGGGGTCGTGCGGACCCCGGAGGAGACGGTCGCCGAGGCCCAGGCGCTGCTGGACGCCGGGAAGCCGTTCCACGCGCACGAGGTGTTCGAGGACGCCTGGAAGTCGGGGCCCGCGGCGGAGCGGACGCTGTGGCGGGGGCTGGCCCAGCTGGCGGTGGGGCTCACGCACGCGGCCCGCGGGAACGTGGCCGGCGGGGCGCGGCTGCTGCGGCGCGGCGCGGGTGCGGTCGAGGAGTGGGCGGCCGGGGGCGGGGAGCCGCGGCCGTACGGGATCGATGTCGACGGGCTCGCGCGGTGGGCGCGGGAGCTGGCCGGGCGGGTGGAGGGCGGTGCCGGGAGCGTCGAGGCGAAGGGCGAGGCGCCTCGGCTGCGCGGCTCCCGGTAGCACCGGGGTGACCCGTGGGTGACCCGCTGTCAGTGGCATGGGGCAGACTCGGGGGCGTGCGAAAGATTCATGTCATCGGTATCGGCGCGGGCGACCCCGACCAGCTCACCCTTCAGGCGGTCCGGGCGCTGAAGAGTACGGACGTGTTCTTCCTCCTCGACAAGGGCGAGGTCAAGAGCGACCTGACCCAGCTGCGCCGGGACATGCTCGACACACACATACCGGACGGCGGTTACCGGCTGGTCGAGGCGCGGGACCCGGAGCGGGACCGGGCCGCGGGCGGCGGTGCGTACTCGCCGGCCGTCGGCGACTGGCGCAGCGCCCGCGCGGACATCTACGAGCGTCTGATCCGCGAGGAGCTGGGCGCGGAGCAGACCGGCGCCTTCCTGGTGTGGGGCGATCCGGCGCTGTACGACAGCACGCTGGCGATCCTGGAGGAGGTGCTGGCCCGGGGTGCGGTGGCCTTCGACTACGACGTGGTGCCGGGGATCAGCAGTGTGTCGGCGCTGGTGGCCCGGCACCGCACGGGGCTGAACCGGGTGGCCCGCCCGGTGCAGATCACCACCGGGCGGCGGCTCGCCGAGGGGCTGCCGGAAGGTGTGGACGACGTGGTGGTGATGCTCGACGCCCACCAGGCCTTCCGGCGGTACGCGGACCAGGACATCGACATCTACTGGGGCGCCTACATAGGCACTCCGGACGAGATCCTGGTCTCCGGTCCGATCGCCGAGGCCGGTCCGCGCATCGAGCGGCTGCGAGCCGAGGCGCGGGAGCGCAAGGGCTGGATCATGGACACGTATCTGCTGCGCCGCCACCCCGGGGACCCGAAGGAGAGCTGACCCTCACTCAGACGGCGCCGCCGGGTATGCAGGGGTAGCCCACCGGTGTGACAGTGACCTCGTGACGGTGACCGAGGAATCAGCGCCGCCCGACGCGTCCCAGCCGCCCGTGCTGGACGCGCGCCGGCGCAATGTCGTCTTCGTGACGATCATGCTGGGGATGCTGCTCGCGGCTCTGGACCAGACGATCGTGGGCACCGCGCTGCCGACGATCGTGTCGGACCTGGGCGGTGCCGCGCACATGTCGTGGGTGGTCACCTCGTACCTCCTCGCGGAGACCGTGGCGACCGTCCTGGTCGGCAAGTTCGGCGACCTGTTCGGCCGCAAGGTGGTCTTCCAGGTCTCGGCGATCGTCTTCATCACCGGCTCGTTCCTGTGCGGCCTCGCCACCAATATGTCGCTGCTGATCTCCTGGCGGGCGATGCAGGGCATCGGCGCGGGCGGGCTGATGGTGACCGCGATGGCCCTGATCGCCGACGTGATCCCGCTGCGGGAGCGCGGCAAGTACCAGGGTGCGATCGGCGCGGTGTTCGGCGTGGCCACCGTCATCGGACCGCTGCTCGGCGGGCTGTTCACCGACCACCTGTCGTGGCGCTGGGCGTTCTACGTCAACGTGCCCATCGCGATCGTCGTGGTGGCCGCCGCCGCCCGCACCATCCCGGTGGTGAAGTCGGCGGCGAAGCCGGTCATCGACTACCTGGGCATCGCGCTGGTCGCGGTCGGCGCGAGCTCGCTGATCCTGGCGACGAGCTGGGGCGGGAACCAGTACGCGTGGGGTTCGGGCACCATCGTCGGCCTGTTCGCGGGCGGCGTGGTGGCGCTCGCGCTGTTCTGCTGGGTGGAGACCCGGGCAGAGCAACCGATGCTGCCGATGCGGCTGTTCGGCAACCCGGTCTTCACGGTCTGCTCGATCCTCAGCTTCATCGTCGGCTTCGCGATGCTCGGCGCGATGACCTATCTGCCGAGCTACCTCCAGTACGTCGACGGCGACTCGGCGACGATCTCGGGGGTACGGACCCTGCCGATGGTGATCGGCCTGCTCATCGCGTCGGTCTTCAGCGGCAACGTGGTGAGCAAGACCGGCAAGTACCGGCTCTTCCCGATCATCGGCTCCGCGGTCATGGGCGCCGGCCTCTATCTGATGTCGCGGATGGGGCCGGGCACCGGGGCCTGGCTGGAGTCGCTGTACATGTTCGTGCTGGGCACCGGCATCGGCCTGTGCATGCAGGTGCTGACGATCGCCGTGCAGAACACCGTCGAGTACACCGACCTGGGCACCGCGACCTCCGGCGTCACCTTCTTCCGTACGCTGGGCAGTTCGTTCGGTACGGCCGTCTTCGGGACGATCTACACCAACGCGCTGAAGCCGAACCTGGCGGACGGGGTCGCAGCCGCCACCAGGGCGAGCGACCTGGGCCCGGCGGTCATCGCCAAAGCGTCCACCAGCCCCGAAGGCCTCCATCGGCTGCCCGCACCCGCCGCCGAGCCGATCATCCAGGCGTACGCCGACACCATCCACACCGTGTTCCTGTGGACCGTGCCGGTCGCGGCCGTCGGGTTCGTGGTGGCCCTGTTCCTCAAGCAGGTCCAGCTGCGGGACAGCGCGCGGCTCGGCTCCACCGACATGGGCGAGGGGTTCGCCTCGCCGCACGGGCCGGACTCGCAGCGGGTGCTGGAGGCGGCCGTGGCGAAGATCATCGGCCGGGCGGACCTGGAGACCGCGCGCCGCATCATCCGCGAGTCCGGCACCCGGCTGGACGTGGCCGGTGCCTGGGCCGTGATGCAGGTCGAACTGCACACCCGGCTGGTCGGCCACGGCAACCTCGGCCTGATCGCCGCCCGCCGCCGGGTGCCCCCGGAGGTGCTGCTGCCCGTCTTCGACCGGATGGTCGACGAGGGCTGCCTCACCCGCACCGGCTCCTTCCTGTCCCTCACCGCGGCCGGCGACCACGAGGCCCAGGTCCTCGGCGAGGCCTGGGGCAGCTGGCTGAGGGACCGCGTCCAGCAGGACCTCGGCCGTCCCTCGGGTGCCGACCTGCGCGCCGCCGTCGACACCATCGGCAAGCGGCTGCTGGTCGAGGACCTCACCGACGGGCTGTCCGAGCACACGGCGGACCTGACGCCGGCCGCCAGGACGAGCTGACGCCCCAGGCGGATCACGCGGGCCCGAGCCCCAGCCGCTCCAGTACGCCGGCGACATCCGGCACCGCGGTCACGCCGTCCGGCAGGGGCGGCCGCCGTACGACGACCACGGGCAGCGCCAGCTCCCGCGCGGCCGTGAGTTTGGCGGCCGTGGCCGCTCCCCCGCTGTCCTTGGTCACCAGGACGTCGATCAGGTTCCCGCGCAGCAGAGCGGTCTCGTCGGCGACGGTGAACGGCCCGCGCGCCAGCAGAACCTCGGTGTGCCGGGGCATGGGGGGCTCGGGGGGCTCCACGGACCGTACGACGAAGTGCCGGTCCGTCAGGTGGGCGAAGGCGGCCAGGCCCAGCCGGCCGGTGGTGAGGAGGACACGGGGACCGAAGCGGGGCAGGGCGGCGGCCGCCGCGGGCAGGGACGGGACCGGGTGCCAGTCGTCGCCGGGGCCCGGCTGCCAGCCCGGACGGCGCAGGACGACGGAGGGGACACCGGTGGCCAGGGCGGCGCGGGCCGCGTTCGCGGTGATCGTCTCGGCGAAGGGGTGGGTGGCGTCCACCAGCGCGTCCACGCCCTGTTCGCGAAGCCAGTCGCTGAGCCCGGCCACCCCGCCGAACCCCCCGATCCGCACCTCGCCGGCCAACGAGCCCGGCCGCGCGACCCGGCCAGCGAGCGAGGTCGTGACACGGACGCCGGGACGCCCCGACAACTCGGTGGCGAGACGGCGGGCCTCGGCGGTGCCGCCGAGGATCAGGACGTGCGGGGACATGGGGCGAGCGTACGGGTCCGCCGTGGACGGGACCGCCCTGGGGCCGGGTGCCGCGGGGGCATGGGCATCCGAACAGCACAGGCA
>NZ_JBSHBL010000014.1:0-160878 GCF_053611985.1 Streptomyces sp. NPDC054770 | reverse complement strand
CGCCCTTCAGGGGCGCGGGGAACTGCGCGAGCAACCACGACGGCGCCGCACTGGCTCACGACGGTGGCGCGCCCCTCGGGGGCGCGGGGAGCTGTGCGGGCAACCACGACGGCGCCGCAGCGGGTCATGGACGGCGGCGCGCCCCTCAGGGGCGCGGGGAACTGCGCGAAAGCCCACGACGGTGCCGCGCTCGCCCACGGCCGTCAGCCCCACCGTGCCCGGGCTCGACGCCCCCCGGCAGCGAGAAGGGCCGACCCGTCACCGAGTCGGCCCTCCTGAGCGGCACGCTCAGTCCGTGCCGAGTTCCATCGCCGCCCGGTCCAGCAACTCGTCCGCGTCCGGTGCGGCCTCCCCCCGGGAGGCAATCGCCTCGGCGCCCCCCTCCGGCATGCTGCCGATCAGCCCGGTCGCCGCCGCCTGCGCCGCACCGATCGCCGGGTTGGTGGAACCGATCAGCCCCAGCCCCGCGTACTGCTCCAGCTTGGCCCGCGAGTCCGCGATGTCGAGGTTGCGCATCGTGAGCTGGCCGATCCGGTCCACCGGACCGAACGCCGCGTCCTCGGTCCGCTCCATCGACAGCTTGTCGGGGTGGTAGCTGAACGCCGGCCCGGTCGTGTCGAGGATCGAGTAGTCCTCGCCGCGCCGCAGCCGCAGCGTCACCTCACCGGTGACCGCCGCGCCGACCCACCGCTGGAGCGACTCGCGGATCATCAGCGCCTGCGGGTCCAGCCACCGGCCCTCGTACATGAGCCGGCCGAGCCGCCGCCCCTCGTTGTGGTACTGCGCGACCGTGTCCTCGTTGTGGATCGCGTTGACCAGCCGCTCGTACGCGGCGTGCAGCAGCGCCATGCCCGGCGCCTCGTAGATGCCCCGGCTCTTCGCCTCGATGATCCGGTTCTCGATCTGGTCGGACATGCCGAGCCCGTGCCGGCCGCCGATCGCGTTGGCCTCCATGACCAGCTCGACGGCGGTCTCGAAGGTCTTGCCGTTGATCGTGACAGGGCGGCCCTGGTCGAAGCCGATCGTCACGTCCTCGGGGAGGATCTCGACCTCGGGGTCCCAGAACCGGACGCCCATGATCGGCTCGACGGTCTCGATGCCGTTGTCCAGGTGCTCCAGGGTCTTCGCCTCGTGCGTCGCGCCCCAGATGTTGGCGTCGGTCGAGTACGCCTTCTCGGTGCTGTCCCGGTACGGCAGCCCGTGGGCCACCAGCCACTCGGACATCTCCTTGCGGCCGCCGAGCTCGGTCACGAAGTCCGCGTCCAGCCAGGGCTTGTAGATCCGCAGGTGCGGGTTGGCGAGCAGGCCGTAGCGGTAGAACCGCTCGATGTCGTTGCCCTTGAAGGTCGAGCCGTCGCCCCAGATCTGGACGTCGTCCTCCAGCATGGCCCGCACCAGCAGCGTGCCGGTGACGGCACGGCCGAGCGGGGTGGTGTTGAAGTACGCCCGCCCGCCCGAGCGGATGTGGAACGCACCGCAGGTGAGCGCGGCCAGGCCCTCCTCGACCAGCGCGGCCCGGCAGTCGACCAGGCGCGCGATCTCGGCACCGTAGGTGTGCGCACGGCCCGGCACCGAGGCGATGTCGGGCTCGTCGTACTGGCCGATGTCGGCGGTGTAGGTGCACGGGACGGCGCCCTTGTCGCGCATCCACGCGACCGCGACCGAGGTGTCGAGGCCGCCGGAGAAGGCGATGCCGACGCGCTCGCCGGCGGGAAGGGAGGTGAGGACCTTGGACATAGGAAGATTATGCATGAGAACGCATGGTCATGCAACGCCCCTGTTGGACCCACCCCGATCCGGTGCGGCGCACAGGGCGTGGTCGATCAGGGCGCTGGCCGCGTTCTCCTGGCCCAGGATGTGCTCCAGGGTGTCGCCGCGTGCCTCGGACATGGAGACCACGGCGCTGCGTTCGCCGTCGTCGGTGACGCCGTTGAGCGTGATGTAGCCGCCGTCCCCGCCCTCGTGGCTCCAGTAGGTGCCGCCGCAGCTCAGCGGGCGTTCGGCGAGACCGAGCCCGTACCGGCCGCCGGGCCACAGCTGCTGCACCTCCGCGCTCACCGGGACGGTCTGCTTCATCTCGGCCAGCTGCCGGGCCGGCAGCAGGCGGCCCGCGAGCAGCGCGCGCAGGAAGCCGTTCTCGTCCCGGGTGGTCGTGACCCACGAGAGGTTCTCGTGGTCGACCGGTATCTGGTCGGTGACGTCCACCACGGAACCGGGGCCGAAGAGCTGGTAGGCCTCGGCGTGCGGTCGGGGCAGGGCGGGCGAGGTGCCGATCCACCGGGTCCGGTCGAGGCCGAGCGGACGCAGCACGCGGTCCTCGATCGCCCGGTGGGCGGGTTGGCCGGTGGCCTTCTGGATGATCATGTCGAGCAGGACGTAGCCGGTGTTGGAGTACTGCCAGCCCTCGCCGGGCGGGAAGTCCGGCGCGTGGGCCATGGCCCGGGCCACCAGTTCCTCGGAACCGTGGACGTCGTGGCGCTGCTGGTAGTACTCCTCCGGCGTGGTGTATCCGGGCAGGTCGTCGTGGATGCCGCTGGTGTGCCGGAGGAGCTGGCGGAGGGTGATCCGGCTCCCGTCGTTGCCGTTGCCCCGCACCACTCCGGGCAGCCAGTGGTCGACCGTGTCGTCCAGGGACAGCCTGCCCTCGGCCTCCAGTTGGAGGACCACGGTGGCGACCAGCGTCTTGGAGGTGCTGGCCATGCGGAAGTAGCCGTCGGGAGGGACCGGGCGGCCGGTGTCCAGGTCGGCGGTACCGCTGGTGGCGACCGACTGCCGGCCGTCGGGCCCGATCACGCGGGCCTGCACACCGCTGATGCCGAGGGCCTGGATCGCCGCGGTGTCCCGGCGCAACTGCTCCGCGGGGGAGAGGTGGGCGGGCTGGGCTACGGCGGTGGCCGTCTCGGCGGCGAGCAGCGTGGTGACCGCGAGTGCCATGGCGAGATGCTTGCGCAGTGTCGGCAGTGTCGAAGGCATGGCCGAACGCTAGTTTTCGCCCTCGACCGGGCGCGATCCGACGTACCCCAGGATCGGGAAGGGGGATATCCCCAGCGCGGGCTCCGGCGTCGAGCCCGTTGAACCCGGGCCGACAGGGTCATGCGGGCCGTTCCGCCGTGGTGCGGCGTGGGGTCAGCAGTGCGGTGGCCGCCGAGACGGCGACGCAGAGGGCGGCGAGGTCCGCGGTGATGCCGATGCCCGCCCGCTGGCCCAGGGCCGCGCCACCGAGCATCCCCGCCAGCGTGGCTGCCGCCTGGAGCATGCCGTAGGCGGAGCTGACGCGGCCGAGCAGGGCGTCCGGGGTGCGGCGGGCCAGGCAGGTGTCGACGGTGACCAGGAAGCACACGCCCGGCGGCCCGATGAGAACGAAGAGGACGACGGCCCAGGCCATGTCGTGGGTGTTGAAGGTGACGGCGAAGACCGCGCTCAGCCCGGCCAGGCTGCTGATCATGACAGTCCGGTCGGACAGGTGTGCGGCGGCGGCCCGGCTCAGCGGGGCTCCGGCCAGGTAGCCGGCGCCCAGTGCGGCGAACAGCAGGCCCAGCGTGCCGGATCCGGCATGCAGGACCGTGCCGGTGTAGGGCACGAGCAGCGCGGTCAGGGCCGCGTTGCCGAAGAGGAACACCGAGGCCGTGGCGAACACGGCGGGCAGGCCCGGGGTCGCCCGGAGATGCGCGGCGCCGGCTCGCAGATCGCCCGTGAACCGGCTCACCACCGTGCTTCCGTCGCGTTGCGCAGGCGCAGGCGCAGGCTCGGGGCGGTGCCGGACCGCGGTGATCAGGATGGCCGAGACGAGGTAGCTGGCGACGTCGAGAGCCACGACCGGGCCGAAGCCGGCCAGCGCATAGAGGGCGCCTCCGGCGGGACCGCCGACCAGCCGGACGGTACCGGAGACCAGGGCCGCCACGGAGTTCGCCGCGGCCAGGCGCGGACCGCGCCCGACCAGCGCCGGGACGAGGGCTCGCCGCGCGGGACCGAAGAACTGGCCGAGGCCGGACTCGCCGATCAACGCGGCGTAGATCAGCCAGACCTGGCCCTGATGGTGGACGAGGAGCATGAGCGCGACGGTCGCGGCCCGTAGGACGTCGATGGCGAGCATCGTGCGGCGACGGTCCCAGCGGTCGGCGAACACCCCGGCCACCGGGCCGAGGAGGAGCGCGGGAACCGTCTCGGCCGCCAACGTCAGACCGGTGGCCAGCGTGGATCCCGTCAGACGGAGCACGAAGTAGGGCGCGGCGACCAGCAGCAGCCAGTCTCCCAGGCTGGACAGCAGATCCGCGGCCGTCACCAGACGGAAGTCGCGCACGCGCAGGACGTCGAACACGGCAGTCCCTCCCGCCCCCTGGCGCCCTGGACTCTGCGGTGAAAGAGCAGCTCAGCGGCGCACCTGTTGGCACTCTCCATGCGAGAGTGCCAACAGGTGCTTATCAATCGCCCTTGTCGTCACGCAAGACCCGCGCCGCTGTCCTGTCTCGCGATCGCCTCTGCCACGGCCTGCGATCGGGGCGACATCACTCCATCGACTCCAGAATGCGGTCGAGTGTCCGGCGCCCCATTCCGCTCATCGCCGGATTGGTCTCGACGTAGTACCAGACAAGACCCAGCGCCTGTTCGAACGCCCATGCCTTGCCGCGCTCCCACTCCAGATCGTCACTGACCAGTGTCCGCCGGAGCACTTCCCGCGGGCCCGGCTGCAACAGGTGCCAGGCGCTGACCAGATCCAGCGCGGGGTCGGCCGGGCCGAAGCCTCCGGTGTCGAGTACGCCGCTGAGCCGGTCTCCCGCGACCAGTACATTGCCGGGAATCAGGTCACCATGGCTCATCACGTCGGCACCCGTGCGTGGCAACTCGCGGAAATGGCTCCACGCCTGGCGCAGCCGGGGCACGTCGAGCAGTCCCTTGCTCTCCTCGAAGCACTTCGCCATCCAATCGTCGTGGTCAGCGAGATCGCCGCCGCGATTTTCGCCGCTGAAGAGCCGCCCCCGCGTTTCGGCGTCCCGCAGGGCTGCGATGAAGGCCGCGAGGTCCTCGGCGAAAGCGTCCGATCCACTCGGGTCGGCATCAGAGGCGACCGTTCCCGGCAGCCATGTCTGGACCGACCACGGCATGGGGTAACCCGCTCCGGGCTTTCCCAACGCGACGGGTTCCGGGGCGGGGAACCGAGACACCTGTGCCAGCTCCGCGCTCGCCTGGGCTTCCTGTTCCAGAACCGCCAGCGCCTCGGCGGCATCGGCCAGACGCAGTGGGAAACGCGCGGAGAGGTCGTTCCCGATGCGGAAGACGGCGTTGACCGTCCCGGTCGACGACAGGAGCCGGATCGCCTTGCCGCTCCACTGAGGGAACTGCTCCTGGATCAAGGCCGCAACGATCTCGGTGGTCACGTCCACTTGGTCATCGTGCATGGTCATCTCTCGCAGGCTCTTCCACTAGTCGCATTCGAAACGCCGGAGGCAGACCAGATCAACTGAGACGACAGCCAGTATTCATGCGCCAGAGTCGAGATCAACTGAGATTTTTCGGCCACCCAGGTGTCTCAACCTCAACCGTTCCATCGCGGGTGATCCGGTCCGCCGATGACGCGGCGCGGCGCGGCCTGTCACCAGGAGCTCGACAGGTCATTGCGATTCGACGGCGAATGCCCGACTCCGGCCTCGCCCCGAGGCCCGCAAGCGGTAGTCGCCAGGGGTTTCGCCGGTGTGGTGCTTGAAGAACTTCGAGAACGTGGTCGGGGTGGGAAAGCCGAGGCGCTCGCCGACCGCCGAGATCGGCAGTTCGGTGTGGAAGAGGAAGCGCCTGGCTTCCAGGACTATCCGTTCATCCAGATACTGCTTCGCGGTGGCCCCCGTCGCCGCGATGCAGGCGCGGGTGAGCGTCCGCGGGCTGTACCCGAGCGCCCGGGCGTAGTCGGCGACCGTGTGACTCTCGGCGTAGTCGCGCTCGATCGCTGCGTGGAACGCGCGGAACGCCTCCCTGGCCTCGCCCTCGCCCCGCCCGCGTACGTACAGGTGTGAGAGCCGCAGCACCAGGGCCGACAGCAGATGCCGGATGAGTTCGATCTGCGCGTCCAGCCGCAGTGCGCCCGTCTCCTTGTACGCCTCCATGAGGAGTTCGAGCGTCCGCTCGATCGGCTCGGCCTCCTCCCGGGAGGGCAGCAGCGCGCCCCACGGAAAGGGGGGATCGACGCTCGCCGCGGCGACGGTGGCCGGGTCGAGCAGGCCGGACTGGAAGAGGATCAGCGTGCCCTGCGCATGCTCCAGCCCCTCGTCGAAGCGGTACACCTGTTCGGGCCGGATCCACAACCAGGCACTGGGCGGCACCGGCAGCGATTCCCCGTCCACGGTGAGCCGGACGATCCCTTCCTTGGCCGTCAGCAGGTGGTGGAAGTCGGCCCGCGCAGGCTTACGCGGATCCAACCCGTGCCCGGCGGCCCGTCGTGCGAGCCGGGACAGCGGCAGTACCTCCAGGCCGGGCAGCGCCCCGGCCGCCGGACGGAACGGAACCTCGGCAATCCCCAGCTGACCGATTTTGCACACCTCCTGTCCAGATGCTACCGCTGTTGACCTGCGAACGCGCCCTAGCGTGAAGAGCGGGACGAAATCCGCCTGACGTATGAAGGAGGGCAGCCATGCGGCTCATCGTGGGGATGACCGGGGCGACCGGGGCGCCGTTCGGAGTGCGGCTGCTGCAAGCACTGAAGCAGCTGCCGGAGGTGGAGACGCACCTGGTGCTGTCGCGTTGGGCGCGTACCACCATCGAGTTGGAGACCGGCTTCTCGGCCCGTCAGGTGGGCGCGCTCGCCGATGTGGTGCACGGCCCGGAGGACCAGGCCGCGACGATCTCCTCGGGCTCGTTCCGCACCGACGGCATGGTGATCGTGCCCTGCTCGATGAAGACGCTGGCCGGCATCCGGGCGGGCTACGCCGACGGGCTGGTGGGGCGCGCCGCGGACGTGGTCCTCAAGGAGCGCCGCAAGCTGGTGCTGGTGCCCCGGGAGACCCCGCTGAGCGAGATCCACCTGGACAACATGCTCGCCCTGGCCCGCCTCGGGGTGCAGATGGTGCCTCCGATGCCCGCTTTCTACAACCACCCGCAATCGGTCGACGACATCGTCGACCACGTCACCGCGCGCGTCCTCGACCAGTTCGGACTGCCCTTTCCGGCCGCCAGGCGCTGGGAGGGGATGCGCTCCGCACATGCACTCGCGTCCGATGCGGCTTCCGTTCCCGACGGCGTCGAAGCTTCCTGACATACCCGTCACCATCCTGGAGGAGAACAGACATGGCCTACGACGACCTTCGCAGCTTCCTTGACGCCCTGGACAAGGAGGGCCAACTGCTGCGCATCACCGAGGAGGTGATGCCGGAGCCGGACGTCGCCGCCGCCGCGAACGCCGCCGGCCGCATGGGTGAGGCGGCCCCGGCACTGTACTTCGACAACGTCGCCGGCTTCACCAACGCCCGGATCGCCATGAACGTCCACGGCTCCTGGGCCAACCACGCCCTGGCCCTGGAGCTGCCCAAGACCACCGGCACCAGGGAGCAGGTGGACGAGTTCATCAACCGGTGGGCGAAGTTCCCGGTCAGGCCGGAGTGGAGGGACAACCCGCTGTGGGCGCAGAACTCCGTCGAGGGCGACGACGTCAACATCTTCGACATCCTCCCCCTGGTCCGGCTCAACGACGGCGACGGCGGCTTCTACATCGACAAGGCCGGCATCGTCTCCAAGGACCCCGACGACCCGGAGAACTCCGGCAAGCAGAACGTCGGCATCTACCGCATCGAGGTCAAGGGCCCGCGCAAGCTCGCCATCCAGCCCGGCCCGGTGCACGACATCGGCCTGCACCTGCGCAAGGCCGAGGAGCGCGGCGAGGACCTGCCGATCGCCATCACGCTGGGCAACGATCCGGTGATCTCGATCGTGGCCTCCACGCCGATGGAGTACGACCAGAACGAGTACGAGATGGCAGGCGCCCTGCGCGGCGCCCCGGCCCCGATCGCCGAGGCGCCACTGACCGGCCTGCCGGTGCCGTGGGGCTCCGAAATCGTCATCGAGGGTGTGATCGAGGGCCGCAAGCGCGAGATCGAGGGCCCGTTCGGCGAGTTCACCGGGCACTACTCCGGCGGCCGCAACATGCCGGTGATCCGGATCGACAGGATCTCCTACCGCACCGACCCGATCTTCGAGCACCTCTACCTCGGGATGCCGTGGACCGAGATCGACTACCTGATGGCCCCCAACACCTGCGTCCCGCTGTACGAGCAGCTGAAGAAGGACTTCCCCGAGGTCCAGGCCGTCAACGCGATGTACACCCACGGGCTGGTCATCATCGTCTCCACCGAGAAGCGCTACGGCGGTTTCGCGAAGGCGGTCGGCATGCGGGTGCTGACCACCCCGCACGGCCTCGGCTACGCGGCGACGGTGATCGTGGTGGACGAGGACGTCGACCCGTTCAACCTCCCCCAGGTGATGTGGGCGCTGTCCACCAAGATGAACCCCAGCGACGACCTCATCGTCGTGCCGCACCTGTCGCTGATGGAGCTCGCTCCCCAGTCGGACAACCCCGGCACCGGCGCCAAGCTCATCATCGACGCCACCACCCCGGCCAGGCCGGACAACCGCGGCAACTACGGCAACCAGGTACACGACCTGCCCGAGACGGGCGAGTGGCTCACCAAGCTGCAGCAGCTCGCCAAGCAGTGACCACCCGCCGACCCCTCTGAAAGGAGACCCCATCGCCATGGCCACCGAGACCCCGCAGAACGCAACACCCGCCGAGTGCCCGCGCTGCGGCCACGACAAGCTGGACCAGATCCACGCCTCCCCCGTGGCAGGGGTCTGGGAGATCTACCACTGCCGGCAGTGCATGTACAGCTGGCGCACCTCCGAACCGGACCGCCGCACCCGGCGCGACGCCTACCCGGACAGCTTCAAGATGACCATCGACGACATCCGCAACGCGGTCGAGCTTCCCGTCATCCCCCCGCTCCGGCAGCCCTGAACACACCCTCGCGATTGACGGGCCGAGGTGTCACAAATAGACTTCCATGGAAGCTAACTTCTATGGAAGTCCGTGCCGGAGTCTGGTCAAGGAGAGTGGTTCTCGTGGTGCTGCGATCGGACAAGCATTCCCCGGCCGAGACGTCGGAGCTGGGCGAGATCGCTTACACCTGGACACGCGAACTGCCCGGTCTCGATCTCACGTCTTTTCTGGTTTCCGCCGGAATCCTGCGCCTCGCACAGCATGTCGAGCGAGCCTTCACGGATATTGCGCGAGACAGCGGCATCGGACCCGGTGATCTACGCGTACTCCTGGCGCTCCGCAGGTCGGGGCCGGGCTGTGCGATGAGTCCGACGGCACTGTTCAAGCGGCTGATGATCACCTCGGGAGCGGTCAGCAAGCAGGTCGACCGCCTCGCCGAGCTGGGGCTGGTCGAACGTGTGGCGGATCCCCAGGTTCTTCGCGGGGTGCTCATCGCCCTGCGGCCGAGCGGGCGCGCGATCGCGGAGGGCGCGATGCATCAGATTGCGACGTCCTTCTGCGGCCTGGAGAGCCTGAGCGCCGCCGACGCGGACCAGGCACTCGACCTGCTCCGCAGATTGCAGCGGACGATGGATGCGGCCGAAGCCGCGAAGCAGAGATGACGGGCGAGAGGCGGAGGTCATGATGTCACTCGCCGTTCCCTATGCCGTCAACGCGACCTCGATGCCGCACTCGAGCGTCTGGGAGGACATCGCGAACGTGGCCGCGACCGGCACCCGGGGCCTGGGGCTCTGGGAGCGCAAGCTGGCCGGCGTCCCGGACGAAGAGGTCGCGCGGGAGATGCGTGCGGCAGGGCTGACCGCAACCTTCTGCGTACCGACCGTGAACTGCATCCTTCCCTCCCAGATCGACCCTCCCGGCGCGCCCCAGGACATCCGGGACAGACGTGACCTCATCTGCGCGAGTATCGAGCGGCTCGCCGCATTCGCGCCGGAGGTGGTCACCATCGCTCCTGGCGCGTCCGGAGACCCCGATATGCCGGCGGGCCCGCTGGACGCCGTTCTCGATGTCCTGCCCGACATCGCGGACACCGCGGCCGCCTGCGGCGTCCGTATCGGGCTGGAGTTGCTGGCGCGGCGCCGAGGCTCGGCGGTGCCGTCGATGCGCCAGTTGATCGACGTCCTCGACGCCGTGGGCCGGGACAACGTGGGGATCATGTTCAGCGTCTTCCACAGCTGGTCCGATGCCGGGCTGCACGAGGACCTGCGCAAGTACGCCTCGCGGATCAACAGCGTCCAGGTGTGCGACATCCGCGATCCGGAGCGCTGCGCATTCGATCGTGAGCTTCCGGGACGGGGGCGAGGAGTCGCGCCGGAGATCATGGCCACTCTCATCGAGGCCGGGTATCGCGGATGGTGGGAGCTGGAGATCTTCTCGGACGACGGAACCTACGGCACGGCACTCCCGGACTCGTACTGGGCCATGCCGCCGGACCGGTTTCTGCGGAGGGCGCGAGAAGCCTTCGACCTGGCCCACGCCGCGGCGCTCGACATCGTGGCGACCCGAGCAGCACGGTGAGCACGATGGGCATGACGGAGGACGGTCCCGCACGGTCGCTGCCACGCCGTATCTTCGGTCTGCTCGACATCGTCGGTACGGCTTCGCGGCCTCTGACGCTGAGCGAGATCGCGCGCAGCGCCGGTCTCCCGGTCTCCACGGCGCACCGCCTGCTGAGCGAACTGCTTCGGTGTGACGCGCTGGTTCGCACCGCGTCCGGCCGGTACCAGCTCGGCGAGCACATCTGGCGCCTCGGTGCCGCTGCGCCCTGGGAGCGGGAGCTGCGCCGGGCCGCGGCGGTGCACCTGCACGCCTTGGCACGGAACGCCGGCGCCGGGGTGGCCCTGGCCGCCCTCAGCGGCGACCGCCTGGTGTGCCTGGACACCATTGCCGCGCCCGGGGCCGACCTGAAGCTCGCCGTTTCCGGAGACGAACTCCCCCTGACGGCCACGAGCGCCGGGAAAATGCTCCTGGCGACCACGGCACGGGACCGGCTGACGACCGTACTGAGCAGACCACTGCCGCGCCTCACTCCTTTCACCCTCGTGGCGCCGCACCTGCTTGCGGCACAGGTCGAACGCACCCGTCAGCACGGCTACGCGACGGCGTACGACGAAGCAGCTGTCGGCCAGGCCTCCATCTCGGTCGCGGTGGGTACCGAACCGGGGCGCACGCCCATGGCGCTGACCGCGTTGTCGCCCGTGCCTCACCGCGACCTCACGCGGATGCTGCCCGCCCTTCGCTCGGCCGCCACCGCCATCTCGACTGCCGTGGCGGCTCTGCGTCCCCAGGCATGACACGGACGGCCGCTCTGAGCGCCGTGCGGGCCGCACCCCCGTAGTGGATCTGCGGCACCGCCCTACTGGAACCGCCGTTGGCAGGGGTCGCTGGGAAGCCAGGGGCGCCACGGGTTCCCGGCAGTCGCCGGGGAGCCGGTGTGGAGGAAACGGGACCATGCCTGCTGCAACGCGGACGACAAGTCCGGCGCCCGGGCGTCGAGTCCGTAGAGCGCAGCGAATTCGGAAGCGGCGAAGGTTCCGAAGAGCAGGGGGATGTCGATGGTGTGCGTCGCGCCGAGCCGGCCTTCCCAGGCAGGGCTGGGATGTGCGTACTGGGCGCGGAACACCGCCGAACCAGCCGCTGCTGCCCGCCCGGCCCACTGGTCGGCCGGGCGGGTGTACAGCTGCTCGGTGATCGCCGCCGCCGCGGCAGTCGGTGCGTCCGCGGGCAGGACCGCCTCCGCATGCCGCTTTGCGGCACCCGGTCCCAGCATCGCGGTGAGCACGGAGACCGCCTTGTCGCGGCTGACGTCCTGGGGCCAAGCGTCATCCACGAAGAAGAAGGTTCCCTCGTCGGCCGTGGCCGAGATCAGAGTCGGCCGTACGGGTGCGACCGACTGCAGGCTGGCGAGCGGGCTCGCCAGCCGTCCGGTGGCGGTCGGCCAGAAGCGGTGGTGTGGGGCGATGTCCCGGGTCGCGGAGACGATGAGCGCGCCCGGCACGGATTGCAGCTCGGGTACCCGGACGCCGAGACGGGCCGCCAGCGCCTCGACCGCCTGCCCCGAAGCCTCCGGTGACTGCAGGGACGGCACCCCGCTGTGCAGCGCCACCTGGGCAAAAAGGTGCCGGTGGGCGGACGGCAGGGACAGCAGGGCGACGCACATCGCTCCCGCGGATTCACCGGCCAGCGTGACCCGCCCGGGATCGCCGCCGAACGCCGCGACGTTCTCGTGCACCCATTCGAGCGCGGCCACGAGATCGTGCAGGCCGAGGTTGGCCGCGTGGCGGCCCAGCCCGTCGTGGCAGGCGAAGCCCAGCGCTCCCAACCGGTAGTTGACGGTCACCACCACGGCCGACGCCGCTTCCGCGAGCAGTCCGCCGCGCAGCGCGGGTACGGAACCCGCTCCGTTCGTGAACGCGCCGCCGTGCACCCAGACCAGTACCGGAAGGCCGGACGGAGCGTCCGCAGGTGTCCACACGTTGAGGCTCAGGCAGTCCTCACCGGTGGCTCCGGGGTCGCCTTGGAGCAGGCGAGCTCGGGCGCTCCCGGGCTGGAGGGACGCCGCGCCGAATCGGGTGGCATCACGCACGCCGTCCCAGGCGGGGGCGGGCTCCGGCGGCCGAAACCTGCGCTGTCCGACGGGCGCCGCCGCATAGGGGACACCGAGGAACTCGGCGCCGGCTTTCGTACGACGGCCTCGCAGACGACCGGCCCGCACTGCGACCTCGATCGAATCCCCGGGCGCAACTTTCATGTCTCGACCCTCGACCGACGCCGAGCGGCACGACCGGCCACCACTCCTCCTCGAACAGACCGTCCGGTGTTCCGGCAGCCAGCCAACGCCTCGCCCTTCGGGCTTGGCAAGCAATGTTTTCCGCCTCACGGAAAGGAGCTGGAATTTCTTGCACCCGTTGACATCAGCCGCTTCCAATTCTAACTTCCAAGGAAGTCGACTTCCGTGGAAGTCCTCGTAATGGCCGTCAGAACTAGATGTTCATGACGAAAGGATCCCCGCATGCTCACCAAAGAGGAGAACGAGATCCTCACCCGTGTCGGACCCGACACCCCCATGGGCCGCATGATGCGCCGGTTCTGGTTCCCGATCTGCACCTCTGCCCAGCTCCCCGCACCCGACAGCGATCCCCTGCGTACCAGCCTGCTCGGCGAGGCGCTCGTCGTCTTCCGCGACACCGACGGCCAGGTGGGTGTACTCGAGGAGCTGTGCATGCACCGGGGCGTCTCACTGGCGCTCGGCAGGGTCGAGAAGGGCGGCATCCGCTGCCTCTACCACGGCTGGAAATTCGCCGCCGACGGCACCATCCTCGACACCCCCAACCATTGCAACGCCCGCTTCCGCCAGCGCATGAAGGCCCCCGCCCATCCCGTGCGCGAGGCCGGCGGACTGGTGTGGACCTACATCGGCCCCAAGGACCGGCAACCGCCCTTCCCCCGCTACGCGTTCATGGACGGCGCCGCCGAGCACCGCGCCGTGATCCGCCTCAACACCCCCGCCAACTACCTCCAGCTGTTCGAAGGCGGCGTCGACAGCTCACACGTCGGCATCCTGCACAGCAACCAGGCCAATCCGACCTGGATGGACGACCAGTTCACCGCCCGCGACGACGAGGATTTCAACCCCGGCGCCCTTGCCAGCGGCGACAACGCGCCCACCCTGGACGTCGAGGACACCGAGTTCGGCTTCCACTACGCGGCCAAGCGGCAAGGTCCCCCCGCCGCTGACGGCAGCCCCACCCACAGCATCCGCGTCACCCCGGCGATCCTGCCCGTCACCCGCGTCATCCCCGCCCCCGCCTTCCAGTTCTTCGTCTTCGAGGTCCCGCAGAGCGACACGGTCACCAGCACCTACATCATCGCGCACGGTGCCAAACCCATCGACCGCGACGAGATCATCCGCATCATGGGCCTGAAGGAGCCGTTCTGGAACGACAAGGACTGCGACTTCCGTGCCAGTTGGGCGAACGGACTCGGCCAGGACCGCTCCCGGATGACCACCAGCTGGACCGGCTTCGACGGCATCGAGCAGGAGGACGCCGTCCTCGCGATCAGCATGGGCCCGATCCTCGACCGCAGCAAGGAACACATGGTCGCCGCCGACCGCGCCGTCATCCACCTCCGCGCCCGCCTCCTCGAGTCCGTCCGCCGCCACGAAGAAGGCCAGGACCCGGTCGCCCACGGCATGGATCTCACCGACGTCCAATCCCTGCCGGACACCCTGATCGCCCACGAACAGCGCTGGCAGGACCTGGTGCCGGGCAACACCCGGCCTGGCACGACCGCCGTGGTGGAGGAGGCGCGCCCGTGATCGAGACCGTCGTAAGGGCCGCACGCCCGGTGGCCGCATCCGTGCGGCTCCTCGAACTGGCAGCCGTCGACGGCGGCCCGCTTCCCCGGTTCGCCGCCGGCGACCACATCGACCTCACGCTCGCCCCTGGGCTGACCCGCAGCTACTCCCTGGTCGGTGCCCCCGAACCCGAACCGTCGTCCTATCAGATCGCGGTGGCACTCGACGCGGCGAGCAGGGGAGGCTCACGCACCGTCCACGAATCCGTCCACCCCGGCTCCCACCTGGTGATCAGCGAACCGGTCAGCGACTTCCCCCTCACCGAAACCGCCCCGCACACCGTCCTGATCGCCGGCGGTATCGGCATCACCCCCATCCTGAGCATGGCCCGCCGCCTGACGCAGCTCGGGGCGTCCTGGGAGGTGCACTACGCGGCCGGCTCGCACCACGCCGCCGCCTTCCTCACCGAGTTGTCAGCCCTCGCCGACGCCGGCACCGGCCTCCTGCACACCTACCTCGCCGACGAGGACGGCCCACGCTCGCTCAAGATCGCCTCGATGCTGGCCGACGCCCCCGGCACAGCCCACTTCTACTGCTGCGGACCGGCATCGATGCTGGCCGACTTCGAGGAGGCGACCCGGGGACTCGACCCGGAACACGTGCACCTGGAACGGTTCCGTGGAGATCCACCGGCCGCCCTCGGGGGCCAGGGCTTCACCGTCGAGCTGGCGCGCTCCGGCAGGACCCTCCACGTGGCCCCGGAAGAGACCATCCTCGACGCCGTGCTCGACGCGGGTGTCGACACCGACTTCTCCTGCATGGAGGGCATCTGCGGCTCGTGCCGCACCGCCGTGCTCTCCGGCGAACCCGAGCACCACGACGCGGTCCTGACACCACAAGAACGCGCGGCCGCCGACACCATGATGATCTGCTGCTCCGGCACCAGAGGCACTCACCTCGTCCTCGACCTCTGACTCACCACCACTCCAGACAGCCACCGCGAGACAAGGGGAGCAGATGAACACCGACGGATGGATCTGCTCGGTACTCGACCACGCCAGCGCCCGACTGCTCGCCCTCGAGAACGACGGTTGCCACCCCGCTGAACTCCGCGTCAGCAGCCCCGTCTACCGCAGCTTCGTACAGCTGCGTCACCGCGAACTGACCGACGGCATCCCGCTCCTTGTGCTGGGCACGCCGGTCACCGAAGACCCCCGACTCGCCGCCGACGACTTCCTGATCCGGCCTTGAGCGGTCACTCCGGCATCTGAAAGAGCTGACGGCGGACAGGCTGAGGGCAGCAGTCTCCCCGGCGCCGAGCGAGGAGCCCGTCAGCCGGCGATCGCGCCCTCGTCCGTCGAGGGGCTTGTCATGCGAACGCTTCCGATATATCGTTGAGGCATCGCGAAAGATACGCGACAGATCAACGATGGAGTGGAGTGATTGTGATGCGTTCCCACGGATTCGAGCGTGGACATGGTCAGGGCGGCCCTCACCCGCACGGGCGGGGCGGCTTCGGTGGACGTGAAGGTCGGCGTGCGGCGTTCGGGCCCTTCGGTCCTGGTGGCCCCGGCTTCGGTCCCGGTGGGCCCGGTTTCGGACCGGGGCACTGGGGGCCGCGAGGGCGCGGTGGTCCCAGGGGGAGGGCGCGGCGCGGTGACGTACGGGCCTCGATCCTGGCCCTGCTGAAGGACCGTCCGATGCACGGTTACGAGATGATCCAGGAGATCGCCGAGCGCAGCGGCGGTGCGTGGAAGCCCAGCCCCGGCTCGGTCTACCCCACCCTCCAGCTGCTGGAGGACGAGGGCCTGATCGCCAGCGAGACCGAGGGCGGCAAGAAGCTGTTCTCCCTCACCGACAGCGGCCGCACCGCCGCCGACGAGGGACCGGACGCCCCCTGGGAAGAGGCTTCCCGCGGGGTCGACTTCGAGGCCCTGAGCGAGATCCGTCAGGCGGGCTTCGGCCTGATGGAGGCCTTCGGGCAGGTCTGGAAGACCGGCAGCAAGGAGCAGCGCGCGAAGGCGCTGGCCGTCATCAACGAGACCCGTAAGAAGCTGTACCTCATCCTCGCCGACGAGGACTGATCCTCGGACACGAGATGAGACCGGGCGCCCCGCGGAACACTCCGCGGGGCGCCCTTCCGCGTCCACCCCGCCGGGGAGCCGGACGGTGTCGCGGCCCGCGCGGTTCAGGCCACCAGCCCGCCCAGCTTGCGCAGCGACTCGTTCAGGGCCGCCGTCGCCGAGTCCTTGAGCTTGCCCGCCATCAGCGACACGGCCGCGCCCGTGAACTCGCCGTCGATCCGCACCTCCGTCGCCTCCCCGTCCGGGGCCGGGGTGAGCGTGTAGCGCGTGGCGACGGTCACCGCCATCGGGCCCTTGCCGCGGATCGCCAGCACCCGGGCCGGCTCCAGTTCCTCGATGGTCCACTCGACCTCCGCCGGGAAGCCCATCAGCTTCATGTTCTCCTGGAAGGTGCCGCCCACCGCCAGGTTCTCGGGGCCGCCCTTGGGAAAGTTGGTGTGGGTCGCGTTCCACTCGCCGTACGCCGACCAGTCGGTGAGCTGTGCCCACACCTTCTCGGCCGGTGCCTGGATGCGTGCCTCCGCGCTGACTTCGGCCATCGGGCCACCCCTTCGTGTCGGGCTACGGTGTCGCGGAACGTAGCCGCAGGGCCTCGAACATTCAATACTGATGAACCGTCAGGAAATGTGCGGATCCGGAGCCGCGACGGCCGTCCCGGCCGCTCAGCCGACCCGCCGTATCAGTGCCGCGTCGAACAGGTCCCACGCGCGCGGGAACGCGCTCTCGTCGTGGCAGTGCCAGGCGTCCCAGAACAGGTCCGCGAGCAGCGCGTCCGCCGGGGCGTACACCCGGTACACGTACTGCCTGCCGTCCACCGCCGGCAGGGCGACCAGCCAGCAACAGGACGCGCTCTCCACGTCACTGAGGGACGTACGACGGGTGCGCGACGGTTGCGCGTGGGGCGCGCGGCAAGTCGGCGCGCGCCGCGGTGGCCGGAATCGGTCTGATCTCATCCGTAAGGAGGAGATTCCGGCCATCCGCGTCCACTCTGCGTGGGACGCGAAAATGCTCCCCCTCGCCGATGACTCGGGGCCCTGGGGTTGATGAGGTAGAGGGTGTGCAACCCCGTATTCCCCGCCAGCCGGCCCAGGACCAGGGCAGTATCCACGCGGACGACGATGCCGGGCTCGGCGCCGAGTCGGCAGCGGTGGTCGCCGGTGCCCGCCGCCGGGCCGTACGGGACGGGGACCGCCAGGTCGACACCGCCCATCTGCTGCACTCGCTGATCGAGTACGACCCCGAGGTGCGCGCCGCCCTCGGTGACGCCCCCCAACTCGCCCGCCTGCTCGGCTACCTCGTGCAGCGCAGCATCGGTTACGGCCTGCGCTGGCAGGGCGGGGTCGAGGACTCCGGCGCGCTGCCCGCGCTTCCGCAGGCGGCGGGAAGAGCCGAGGGCAGGGGTGACGGCGCCTGGTCGCCGGTGGCCGCGGCCGCCCTGGAGTACGCCCGCAGCCGCGCCCGGCGCCGCGGCCGGCCGCACGCCGACGGCATCGACCTGCTCGCCGGCCTGGTCCTCGACCCTCAGTCGCGGGCCGTGGAGGTGCTGGAGCGGGCCGGGGTGGCCGCCCGTGAGCTGGCCGTGCGGATAGACGGGGACGGGGCGGTCGGCGCGGTTCGGGAGGCCGAGGAGGAGCGCCGCACGTCCGGCCGCTGAGACAGGTGCCATAGGGGGTGAAGCTCATGTCACCTCCTGGCATCATGTCCCGGTGCACACCACTGACAGCAGCCATGGAAAGGGCCTCGGGCTCTCCCTCGCCATAGGGTCGGCGCTCGCCTTCGGCGGCTCCGGCGTCGCGGCCAAACCCCTGATCGAGGCCGGGCTCGAGCCGCTGCACGTGGTGTGGCTGAGGGTGGCGGGCGCCGCCCTGGTGATGCTTCCGCTCGCCGTCCGCCATCGCGACCTGCCGCGCCGCCGTCCGGCGCTGCTCGCCGGGTTCGGGCTGCTCGCCGTGGCCGGCGTCCAGGCCTGCTACTTCGCCGCCATCTCCCGGATACCGGTGGGGGTGGCGCTGCTCGTGGAGTACCTCGCTCCCGCACTGGTGCTCGGCTGGGTCCGGTTCGTGCAGCGACGGCCGGTCACCCGCGCCGCCGCGCTCGGTGTGGTCCTCGCGGCGGGCGGCCTCGCGTGTGTGGTGGAGGTGTGGTCGGGGCTGCGGTTCGACGCGCTCGGGCTGCTGCTGGCGCTCGCCGCGGCCTGCTGCCAGGTGGGGTACTTCGTGCTCGCCGACCACGGCGGGGGCGAGGGGGCGGATCCGCTGGGCGTGATCGCCTACGGGCTGCTGGTCGGGGCGGGCCTGCTCACCGTGGTGGCCCGGCCGTGGGAGATGGACTGGTCGGTGCTGGCCGGCTCCGCGCGGATGAACGGGGTGGCCGTGCCGGCGCTGGTCCTGCTGGGGTGGATCGTGCTGGTCGCGACGGTCGTCGCGTACGTCACCGGTGTGGTGTCGGTACGGCGGCTGTCTCCGCAGGTGGCGGGCGTGGTGGCCTGCCTGGAGGCGGTGGTGGCGACCGTGCTGGCGTGGGTGCTGCTGGGGGAGCGGCTGGGGGTGCCGCAGGTGGTCGGTGGGGTCGTCGTACTGGCCGGGGCGTTCATCGCGCAGTCATCTGCGCCTGCCAAGGGCTCCGCCGAGCCCTTGGCGCGTGGTGAGGGTGTCGTGCGGGAACCGGCAGTCTGAGCGTCGTCGGCCGTCGGCCAGGGGTGGCCGGCCGCGCCCGCGTGGCGGAGCCGCACATCGGATACGGCCCCGCCCCCCGAGGGGGCGCTGCACATCAGCGGGTCTTCATGTACTGCGGCACCGCGACGTCCGCCGCCAGGTCACCGTTGGCGATCGGAGTGTCGTACCCCTTCCGCAGCGGCAGCACGCCCGCCCAGTACGGGAGGTCCATGTCCTCGGGTTCGTCGTTCGCGTCGCCCGTGCGGGTCTTGGCGGAGACCTCGGTGAGGTCGAGGCGGATCACCGCGGTCGCGGCCAGTTCCTTCTTGCTGGCGGGGCGGGAGTCGGCGGCCCGGCCCGGTACCACGTGGTCGACCAGGGCGTCCAGCGCGCGGCACTTCTCCTCGGGGTCGGTGACCTGGTGGGCGATGCCGTGCACCACCACGGAGCGGTAGTTGACCGAGTGGTGGAACGCCGAGCGGGCCAGCACGAGGCCGTCGACATGGGTGACCGTCACGCACACCGCGAGCCCGGGATCGGCCTGACCGGTCATCCGCAGCGGCCGCGAGCCCGTCGAGCCGTGCAGGTACAGGACCTCGCCGACCCGGCCGTACAGCGTCGGCAGCACCACGGGCGCGCCGTCGCGCACGAAGCCGAGGTGGCAGAGGTAGCCCTCGTCGAGGATGGCGTGCACCAGTTCCTTGTCGTACGACGCCCGCTCGGCGGAGCGGGTGGGGACCGTGCGTCCGGTCTTTTCGTACGCGGCGGGCTGGGCCGGCACGGTTCCCTGTACGGCTGTCTCCATTGCATTCCTCCATTGCACTAGTGCATAATGCTGTTTGTGCTAGGAGAATATCCGATCGAAGGTCGCGGCGCAGCAGAGATTGCGGCCAGCGTCGAGCGCGCGGTGGGTTCCGGGGAGCTGGAGCCGGGGCAACTGCTTCCCCCGATGCGGGAGTTGGCGAGCCGGCTCGGGGTGAATCCCAATACCGTCGCGGCCGCGTACCGCACCCTGCGCGAGCGCGGGGTCATCGAGACCGCCGGCCGGCGGGGCAGCCGGGTCCGGCCGAAGCCGGCCACCACCGGGCGGGAGAGCATCTGCGTCGACGTCCCGGCCGGGGTGCGTGACCTGTCCTCCGGCAACCCCGATCCCGCACTGCTCCCCGCCCTCGCGCCGGCCCTGGCGGCGGTGGCCGCCGAGTGCGACCGGGATCCGGTCCTCTACGGCGTGGACCCCGTCGAGCCGGACCTGGAGCGGATTGCGCGCACCGAGCTGGCCGCCGACGGCGTTCCCGACGGGCCGCTCACCGTCACCTCGGGCTCCCTGGACGCCGCCGAACGCGTCCTGCTGGCGCACCTCAAGCCCGGCGACGCGGTCGCCGTCGAGGACCCCGGCTGGAGCCGCACCCTCGACCTGATCCCCGCGCTGGGGCTGCGCACGGTTCCGGTGGCCGTCGACGACGAGGGGCCGCGTGCCGACGCCCTGCGCCGGGCGCTGGAGTCGGGGGCGCGCGCCGTGATCGTCACGGCCCGGGCGCACAACCCCACCGGCGCCGCGGTGAGCGCCGCACGCGCGCGTGCCCTGCGGGCCGTCCTGCGCGCCCACCCGCACACCCTGCTGATCGAGGACGACCACGGCCACGGCATCGTCGACCTCCCCCTGCACTCCTTGGCGGGCGTCACCCGCCAGTGGGCCTTCGTCCGCTCGGTCGCCAAGGCCTACGGCCCCGACCTGCGCCTGGCCACCCTGACCGGCGACGAGGTCACGGTCGACCGGGTGCGGGGGCGCCAGCGCCTGGGCCCGGGCTGGGTGAGCCGCCTGCTCCAGCGCACGGTGGTCCGGATGTGGGCCGACGGCACGGTGAACGGCCCGGAGGTGGCGGCGGCCTACCGGGCCCGCCGTGACCTCCTCGCCGACGCGCTGGCGGACCACGGCATCGAGGCCCACGGCCGCAGCGGCATGAACATCTGGGTCCCGGTCCCGGACGAGACGGGTGCGGTCTCCCGGCTGCTGCACGCGGGGTGGGCGGTGGCCCCGGGCGCCCGCTACCGCCTGGCGACCCCACCGGGCATCCGCATCACCGTCTCGACGCTCACGCCACAGGAGGCCGGTCCGTTGGCGGAGGCGGTGGCGACGGCGGTGACACCGGCGAAGGGCCGGATCCAGGCCTGAGCGCTCCGCCGGTCATGCCGTTCCTTCACCGCGGGCCGGTGGGGGCTGGTCGCGCAGTTCCCCGCGCCCCTTCGGGGGCGCTTGACTGTCCCCGGGCCGCGCCCTCCCGGGGGCGAGGCTTCGCCTGGGTGAGCGCTGCTCCCGCGAGGACGATCACCGCTCCCACCGGCGTGCTCCAGCGCAGCGACTCGCCCAGTACCGCGACCCCGGCCGCGGCGGCGATGACCGGGATGAAGTACGTGACCATCTGGGCGGTGGTCGGCCCGACCTCCGCCACCAGCCCGTACTGGATGAGTACCGCCAGTCCCGTCCCCAGGGTGCCCAGCGCGGCGACCGCCAGCAGCGGGACCAGTGCGAAGTGCGCCGGGAAGGACGTGAACAACGGTGTCACCACGGCCAGTTGCACCGTCGCCAGCAGCAACTGCGCCCCGGTCATCGCCAGGTGCGGGTCACCCGTCCCGGCCAGCGTCCGCCGGACGTAGATCCACCCGATCGGATAGCTCAGCGAAGCCAGCAGCGCCATCGCGGTCCCCGTGACGTCCAGGCCGTGGAACCCCTGCCAGGCCCCCAGCACCGTCAGCACCCCGATGAACCCCAGGCCGAGCCCGGCGAACCGCACCCGCGTCGGCCGGTCCTCCGACAGCGCCACCAGCGACAGCACCATCCCCCACAGCGGTGAGGTCGCGTTGCAGATCCCGGCCAGCGTGGACGGAATCGTCAGCTCCGAGTAGGCGAAGAGGGAGAACGGCAGCGCGTTGAGCAGGAACGCGGCGACCGTCAGATGCCCCCAGGTGCGGGCCCCGCGCGGCAGCCGCTGCCGCTTCACGGCCATCGCCGCCGCCAGGACCGCCGTACCGAACGCCAGCCTGCCCAGGGTGATCTGGAACGGGGCGTAGCCCTCCGTCCCCACCTTGATGAAAAGGAAGCTGAACCCCCAGATCAGCGACAGGGCGCCGAAGCGCAGGCGCCAGTCGAGGCGGGGGCGGGAGGGGGCGGCGGCAAGCGTCGGCTCGCCGGTCGCAGCAGTGGTCACGGTGCTCATGGCCTCCACCATGAGGGAGCCCACTTCGTAGCACAATCGAGATTTGTCACCTGGCACCTCTTAGAATCGCTTACATGTTGAATCTGGAGCGCCTGCGCACCCTGGACGCCCTCGCCCGGCACGGCTCGGTCAGCGGGGCCGCCGAGGCCCTGCACGTCACGACGTCCGCGGTCTCGCAGCAGATGGGCAAACTGGAGCGCGAGGTGGACCAGCAGCTCCTCGCGAAGAACGGCCGGGGCATCCGGCTCACCGACGCCGGACGGCTGCTCGCCGAGCACGCGGCCCGGATCCTCTCCCAGGTCGAGCTGGCCCAGTCCGACCTGGAGGCACACCGGGGCCAGGTCGTCGGCGAACTCCGGCTGTCCGCCTTCCCGACGGCCGCCCGCGGCCTGTTCCCGGCCGCACTGTCCGCCCTGCGCACCCGGCACCCGGCACTGCGCGTCCGCTCCAGCGAACTGGAACCGGAGAACGGCATCGCCGGGGTCGTCCGCGGCGACCTCGATCTCGCCGTCGTCCTGGACTGGTACAACAAGCCGATGCCACTGCCCGACGGGCTGGTCAAGGCACCCCTGCTGGACGACCCCGCCGAGGTGGCCCTGCCGGTCGGGCACCGGCTCGCCGACCGCGAGGAGGTCGACCTGGGGGAGTTCGCCGAGGACGAGTGGATCACCTGGGGCGAGGGCGAGTTCTGCCACGAATGGCTGATGTTCACGCTGCGCTCGCGCGGCATCGAGCCCATCGTCGGGCACCGCGCGGCCGAGACGCACACGCAACTCAACCTGGTCGCGGCCGGGTTGGGAGTCTGCATCGCCCCGCTGCTGGGGCGGCACCCGGTACCGGAGGGCGTTCTCATGGTGCCGCTGAAACAGCGGGTGCGCCGCCATGTGTACGTGGTCTGGCGGGCCGACGCCGACCGCCGCCCCTCGATCAGGGCGGCGGTGCAGGCCCTGCGCGGCGCGGCCGAGGCGATCGCCTGAGCCGGCCGCCCCGAACTGCCTTACGCCGAACCCAGCTTGCGGAAGTCCCAGGAGGCGGTCTTCGCCGGGGTCAGCCGCGCCCAGGCGTGCCGGCCGTCGTGCGGCATCTCGTCCAGGCCGAAGTTCTTGCGGGCGAACACCGTCTCGATGTAGTCGAGTTCGGCGACCAGTTCGCCGGTGCGCGGGACCTCGCCCACGAACTCGACGGTCCCTCTCAGCTCGACGCCGCGCAACTGGTCGTACTCCTCACCGGAGTCGACGACGACCGCCACGCGCGGGTCGCGGGTGAGGTCCTTCCAGCGCTGGCTGCGCACCACCGAGTAGAGCCACAGCGACGTGCCGTCCCAGGCGAACCACAGGGCGCTGACGTGTGGAGCGCCGGACGCCGAGACGGTCGCGACCCGGCAGGTGCGCTGTGTGGTGAGGAACTCGTCCAGCTCACCGGGCGTCATCATGATCTTCCGGCCCCGGCGCTGAGTGACGGTCATGCGGCCCCCCTCTTGTCTTCTTCCGTTCCCGCGCGATGGCGGTTAGTGTCACCCGCCCCGCACCAAGGCGGAAGGGGGCGTCATGCCGTCGTCGTACGAACGGCTCATGGAACTCATCGACCCGGTGAGCACCGTGCTGCTCACCGTCGAGTGCCAGCAGGGCGTGGTGGGCCCGGAGAGCGCGCTGCCCGAACTCGCCCATGAGGCACGGGCGTCCGGGGCTCTCGACAACATCGCCCGCCTGGTCGCCGCCGCGCACGACACCGGTGTCCAGGTGATCCACGCGATCGCCGAACGCCGCCCGGACGGCCGCGGCGCGAACCGCAACGCCCGCCTGTTCCGCGCCGCCGAACGGCTCCCCGTCCAGCAGCTCTCCGGCACGGCGGCGGTCCGCGTCGCGCCCCCCGTCGAGGTCTCGGAGGAGGACCTCGTCGTACGACGGCTGCACGGCCTGTCGCCGATCCAGGGCACCGACGTCGACGCACTGCTGCGCAATCTCGGCTGCCGCACCCTGGTCGTCACCGGTGTCTCGGCCAACGTGGCCATTCCGAACACGGTGTTCGACGCGGTCAACCGGGGCTACACGGTCGTCGTCCCGGCCGACGCCGTCGCGGGAGTGCCCTCCGAATACACCCCCGCGATGGTCCGCAACACCCTCGCCTTGGTCGCCACGGTCGCGACCACGGACGAGGTGCTCGGCTGCCTCAAACGACCGCGCCGGCGGTCCTGAGGATCAGGCCAGCGATATCTGGTCGCCGGCGACCGTGATGTTCGCGGCCGTCAGACCGGTGGTCGCCGGACCCTGCTTCACGCTGCCGTCCGCGATGGCGAACTTGCTGCCGTGACAGGGGCAGACGATCTCGCCGTTGGCGATGCTCGTCACCGCGCAGCCGGCGTGCGGGCACTTCGTCGAGAACGCCTTGTACGTGCCCGACGTCGGCTGGGTGACGACCACGGACTGGTCCTTGTAGATCGTGCCACCGCCCTCGGGGATGTCCGTGGTCTTGGCGAGCGCGGTGCCACCGGCCGCTGCGGTGGAGCCGCCGGCCGAGCCGTTGCTGTCCTGGGTGGTGGAGCCACCCGCCGCGTTGCTGTTCGTGGTGGTGGTGCTCGACGAGTCGTCGGACGACCCGCAGGCGGTCAGCGCGGCGGCGAGCCCCGCCGCTCCGGCCGCCGCCATCACGGTGCGGCGAGCCGGGTTGGCCGAGGGGTTGAGCGGTGCGCTGGTCATGTGAGGGGTTCCCTTCCGCGGAGCTTCTCGTTGATCCGTCCAGGGGTACGGTCTTCGGGCACCACCTGTTCAGACGGCATCCAGATAGTGGCCCCCTAAACATGAGGCTTCGGTAAAACAGCGCTGTCGGTTCGCTGTCGGCTTGGACGTGCCTGGTCAGGACGGGTGCGTGGGCGCCGCGGGATCCCCAGTAACCTGGGGCGATGCTCAAGGAAGTCACCGCGACCCGCTACATCACGCCCCTGCGTGAGGGGGGCTCGCTGCCGGGGCTCGTCGAGGCCGACGACTTCGGGATGTACGTCATGAAGTTCACGGGCGCGGGGCAGGGCCGCAAGACACTGGTCGCCGAGGTCGTCTGCGGGGAACTCGCGCGCCGGCTCGGGTTCCGGATGCCCGGGCTGGTCACCGTCGAACTGGACCCGGTGCTGGGGCTCGGCGAACCCGAGCAGCAGGTGCAGGACCTGCTGCGGGGCAGCGGCGGCACCAACCTCGGCATGGACTTCCTGTCCGGTGCCCTCGGCTTCGACCCGCTGGCCTTCCCGGTGAGCCCCGAGGAGGCCGGGCGGATCGTCTGGTTCGACGCGCTGGTCAACAACGTCGACCGCTCCTGGCGCAACCCCAACCTGCTGGTCCACCACGGCGACCTGTGGCTCATCGACCACGGCGCCACGATGATCTGGCAGCACAACTGGCCGTCGGCAGAAACGTCCGCCGCCCGCCCGTACGACGCCGCCGACCACGCGCTGAGCGGGTTCCGCCCCGATGTCCGGGCGGCCGCAGCCGAGTTGGCGCCCCGGGTCACCGAGGACCTGCTCGCCGAGGTCACCGCCGGGATCCCGGACGTCTGGCTCGCGGACGAGCCCGGCTTCGACACCCCCGACGACCTGCGGCGCACCTACGCACGGCCGCTGCTCGCCCGGGCCGCCGTCATCCACGAGCGCATCACCGGCATCGAGGGGGCCAAGTGAGCGAGACCCACATCAACGTGGCCGGACAGATGACCGAGCGCCACATCACCCGGGCCGGTCAGGGCGGCGACCGGGACGTCTTCGAATACGCCCTGCTGCGCGTCGTACCCCGGGTGGAGCGCGGCGAGTGCATCAACGCCGGCGTGCTCGTGTACTGCCGGGCCAAGGCCTACGTCGGCGCCCGTACCCACCTGGACGAGGCCCGGCTGCTGGCCCTGGACCCGGACGCCGACCCGGCCGGGGTGCGGGCCGCGCTCGCGGCGGTGGAGGGCGTCTGCGCGGGCGGGGCGGCGGCGGGGCGCGCGGCCGGCGACGATCCGGGGCGGCGCTTCCGCTGGCTGGTCGCGCCCCGCTCCGCCGTCGTGCAGCCGGGCCCCGTGCACACCGGGCTCACCCTCGACCCGGCCGCCGAGACGGAGCGGTTGCTGGACCTCCTGGTGAGGTAATGGATCACACCGCGCTGTGTGACGTTGACACCGCGTGCCAGGGCTTCTAGCGTCACGTCTGTCGAAGGTACTAAGCGGTCGCTCACTGTCCGGCCGGGTTCTCGATCAGGTGTTCTCAAGGGCGAGGAGAAACAGCAATGTCCAGCACTGAGCAGCGGGTAGCCGTCGTCACCGGTGCCGCGCGCGGTATCGGCGCCGCCACCGCCGTACGACTGGCCGCCGAGGGCCGTGCGGTCGCCGTGATCGACCTCGACGAGGCCGCCTGCAAGGACACCGTCGAGAAGATCACCGCGGCCGGCGGCAAGGCGATCGCGGTCGGCGCCGACGTCTCCGACGAGGCCCAGGTCGCCGCCGCGATCGCGCGGGTCGTCGAGGAGCTGGGTGCCCCGACCATCCTGGTCAACAACGCCGGCGTGCTCCGCGACAACCTGCTGTTCAAGATGTCCGCGTCCGACTGGGACACGGTCCTCAACGTGCACCTGCGCGGCTCCTTCCTGATGACCAAGGCCGTCCAGCAGCACATGGTCGAGGCCGGCTGGGGACGCGTGGTCAACCTGTCCTCCTCCTCGGCGCTCGGCAACCGCGGCCAGGCCAACTACTCCGCCGCCAAGGCCGGTCTCCAGGGCTTCACCAAGACCCTCGCCATCGAGCTCGGCAAGTTCGGCATCACCGCCAACGCCGTCGCCCCCGGCTTCATCGCCACCGAGATGACCAAGGCCACCGCCGAGCGGGTCAAGATGGGCTTCGAGGAGTTCAAGGCCGCCGCGGCCACCCAGATCCCCGTGCAGCGCGTCGGCGAGCCCGAGGACATCGCCAACGCCATCGCCTTCTTCACCGACGAGGCCGCGGGCTTCGTCTCCGGCCAGGTGCTGTACGTGGCCGGCGGACCGCTCGACTAGATGACCACCGGGGAACCTGGGGAACACTGACATGACTGAACTGCCCGAGCTGTCCGGCAAGGTCGCCGTCATCACCGGCGCGAGCCGCGGCATCGGCTACGGCGTCGCCGAGGCGCTGGTCGCCCGCGGTGACCGCGTCGCCATCACCGGCCGCAACGAGGACGCCCTCAAGGCGGCCGTCGAGAGCCTCGGCGCCGAGCGCGTCATCGGCATCGCCGGCAAGGCGCACGACCTGGCCCACCAGAGCGAGGTCGTCGAGCGCACCATGGCGGCCTTCGGCCGCGTCGACTACCTGGTCAACAACGCCGGCACCAACCCGGTGTTCGGCCCGATCGCCGACGTCGACCTGGACGTGGCCCGCAAGGTGTTCGAGACCAACGTGGTCTCGGCCCTCGGCTTCGCCCAGAAGACCTGGCACGCCTGGCAGAAGGACAACGGCGGCGCCATCGTCAACATCGCCTCCGTCGCCGGCCTGTCGGCCTCGCCGTTCATCGGCGCGTACGGCATCAGCAAGGCCGCGATGATCAACCTGACCCAGCAGCTGGCGCACGAGTTCGCCCCCGGCGTCCGGGTCAACGCGATCGCCCCCGCGGTCGTCAAGACCAAGTTCGCCGAGGCCCTGTACGAGGGCCGGGAGGCCGAGGCCGCCGCGGGCTACCCGCTCAAGCGGCTCGGCGTGCCCTCCGACATCGGCGGCGCCGCCGCGTTCCTCACCTCGGAGCAGTCCGACTGGATCACCGGCCAGACGCTCGTCGTCGACGGCGGCGTCTTCCTGAACGCCGGGATGGCCTGACGGACCGTCGGGCGTCGTTTTCGTCACAGATATTTGCCGCAAGTGTGAGGAAATCGGCGCCCGGACGGTCGTACAGGATCTGCACAGCCACATGACAACGTCGTCATAGCACATTCGATCAACGCCCGTGTTTCCGGGGTGCTTCAAGGCGCGCAACGCTGCGGTAAGGTCTGCCGCCGACCCCTGGTATGGCGGATCGAGGAGTGCGCGCGTGTTCAACCGGAACCGAGGCCTGCGAAGAGTCGCCGCGGTCGCGTCCATATCCCTGGTGGCCGGGTGCGGTGTGTTCTCCAGCAGCAGCGAGGCCAACAGCGGGCCGATCGTCGTCGGGACGACCAGCGCCCCCAGCACCCTTGACCCGGCGGGCTCGTGGGACGGCTCCTGGGAGCTGTTCCGGAACATCTACCAGACGCTGCTCGCCTACCCCGACGGCGCCACCACCCCGCAGCCCGACGCCGCGCAGAACTGCGCCTTCACGGGCTCCGGCGACCGCACCTACCGCTGCGTACTGCGCTCAGGACTGAAGTTCGCCGACGGCGACAAGCTCGACGCCCAGGCAGTCAAGTACTCCATCGACCGGATCCGGACCATCAACGCGCCCAGCGGCCCCGCCGGACTGCTCGGCAGCCTCGACCGGGTGCAGGCCATCGGCGACCGCGAGGTGGTCTTCCACCTCAACAAGGCCGACACCACCTTCCCGTTCGTGCTCGCCACCCCGGCCATGTCGATCGTCGACCCCGACGACTACCCCGCCCACGCGCTGCGCAAGGACGACTCCGTGCAGGGCTCGGGGCCGTACACCCTCAAGTCCTACGACGAGGGCAAGCGGGCCGAGCTGGTCCGCAACGACAACTACCTGGGCTTCGCCAAACGGCAGAACGACGCGGTGACCATCCGCTACTTCCAGGACTCGGCCACCATGGTCAAGGCCCTGCGGTCCGGGGACATCGACGTCACCTACCGCGGCCTCGCCGCCTCCGACATCGTCGCCCTGCAGGCGCACTCCAGCACGGACCTGCAGCTGATCGACGGCACCGGCACCGACATCAGTTACCTGGTGTTCAACCCCAAGGACCCGTGGGCCAAGCTGCCCGCCGTGCGCAAGGCCGTCGCCCAGCTCGTCGACCGTGCCGCGATCGCCCACACGGTCTACAAGGACACCGTCGACCCGCTGTACTCCATGGTCCCGGCGGGCCTGACCGGCCACACCACCGGCTTCTTCGACGACTACGGCGACCCCAGCACCTCCAGGGCCCACCAGATCCTCGCCGACGCCGGCATCACCCAGCGCGTCCCGCTCACCTTCTGGTACACCACCGACCGCTACGGCTCCGAGACCGCTCAGATGTTCAAGGAGCTCAAGCAACAACTCGACGACTCGGGGCTGTTCTCCATCACCCTCAGGAGCCGGCCCTGGAAGACGTACGTCGTCGGCTACCAGAAGGGCGAGTACCCGGTGTTCGGCCGCGGCTGGTTCCCGGACTTCCCCGACGCCGACAACTTCATCGCCCCCTTCGTCGGTGAGCAGAACGCCCTCGGCACGCCCTACCCGTCACCCGTGATCACCGGCAAGCTGCTGCCCGAGACGCGCAGCGAGAGCGACCGCAGCGAGGCCGTCAAGGACTTCGAGGAGGCCCAGCAGATCCTCGTCAACGACGCCCGGCTGATCCCGCTGTGGCAGGGGCGGCAGTACATCGCGGCCAGCGACGACATCTCCGGCGGCGAACAGGCTCTCGACCCGTCGACGATCATGATGATGTGGGAGCTGCACCGCAAGACCAGCTGGTGAAACCGCCGTCCGGCACCGGTTGTCAGTGGTCGCCTGTAGGTTTTTCGGTATCAGCAGGATCTGCAAGTGACCGCAATTCGTGAGGACGTTGACGTGACCGACATCGCCATGCTGCCCGAGTCCTGGCGCGGGGTTCTGGGTGACGAGCTTCAGCAGCCCTACTTCAAGGAGCTGACCGAGTTCGTCGAGGAGGAGCGGGCGAAGGGCCCCGTCTATCCGCCGCGCGAGGAGGTCTTCGCCGCGCTGGAGGCGACGCCGTACGACCAGGTCAAGGTGTTCATCCTCGGTCAGGACCCGTACCACGGCGAGGGCCAGGGCCACGGCCTGTGCTTCTCCGTGCGTCCCGGGGTGCGGATCCCGCCGTCCCTGCGGAACATCTACAAGGAGATGCGCGAGGAACTGGGCTGGGAGAAGGCGCCGGACAACGGCTACCTGATGCCGTGGGCCCGGCAGGGCGTGCTGCTGCTCAACGCGGTCCTGACGGTCCGCGCCGGTGAGGCCAACTCGCACAAGAACAAGGGCTGGGAGAAGTTCACGGACGCGGTGATCCGGGCCGTCGCCGAGCGGTCCGACCCGGCGGTCTTCGTCCTCTGGGGCGGCTACGCGCAGAAGAAGGCCCGGCTGATCGACGAGACCCGGCACGTGGTGATCCAGAGCGCGCACCCGTCCCCGCTCTCCGCCGCGAAGTTCTTCGGCACCCGCCCGTTCACCAAGATCAACGAGGCGGTCGCGGCCCAGGGCCATGAGGCGATCGACTGGCGGATTCCCGACCTGGGCTGAGCAAGTACAGAGGGCGCCTCGAAGCCGACCGGGGGACAACCCCTTGGGGGCGCGGGGCTGTGCCGATGTGCGGCTCCGCCGCGTGGGCGCGACCAGCCACCGCCGGCCCGCGGTCCCACGGCGCCGCCTGACGATGAAAACAGGCGGCGCCGTCTAGCGTCGGCAGCACACAACGGCTTACAGCCCGGAGGGCCCCGTGGCGGAGCGACAGGAGCGTACGGCACCCGATGCCGTGCTCACGCGGATCGGGCAGGTCGTGATGCTGCACCACGCCGGGGACCGGGAGGAGGCCCGCCGGCGCCTGCTCGACCTGTGGACGGAGATCGGCGCGCACGGCCAGCCGCTGCACCGCTGCACCCTGGCCCACTACCTGGCCGACACCCAGGACGACCCGTCCGACGAACTCGCCTGGGACCTGCGGGCGTTGTCGGCGGCGGACGAGGCGGAGGGAGCCGTGGGGCTGCGCGGCTTCTACCCCTCCCTGCACCTGAACCTCGCCGCCGACTACGTGAAGCTCGGCCGCACCGAGGCCGCCCGCAGCCACCTGCACCGGGCCCGCGGCGCGGCCGCCGTGCTCGGCGACGACGGGTACGGCGACGGCGTCCGGGCCGCGATCACCCGCCTGGAACTGCGACTCGGCGACGACGACGGCGGCCCGGGCGGCGAGTCCTGGGGCCCACCGCGGCAGCGGCCGAGCTGAGCGCTCCGCCGGAAGCGCCGCGCTGTGCTGTGCTGTGCCGTGCCGTCTGCTGTCCAAGCGCCCGTCCTGCCGTCTGCCGGCTCAGTGCCCGTACGTCTGTTTGCAGACGCGTGCCTGTGTGCTGTCCGCGGCCCAGCCGCCGTACTGCTCGCCGAGGGCGCACACGTCCGGGGGCTTCGGGGCGGAACGGGAGAAGTCCGGGTGCTCGGCCTGCGGGCTGTGCGACCGGTGGGCGGTGTGCGGGTGGGCGTGAGGGTGGGCAGTGGCGGCGCGCGGGGCCGCCGGCGGGCGGTGGTGGTGGGCCGGCGGAAGGGGCGCGGGGGCGCGGGGGACGGCCGGTGCGGACCGGTGGGCCGGACGGGACGGGCCGACCATCTCCAGGGCCTCCTTGACCGGCGCCTGTACCACCCTCGGCTCGGCACTGCCGTCCGGGCGGGGCACCGACGGCAGCGAGGGCGCCGTACCCGGAGGCGGACCGGGCGCCACGGGGCGCTGGACCGTCACACAGCCGGAGAGGGCCGAGACGGCCACGGTGACCAGGAGCGCTGCGGTGGTCGTCGTTCGATGCACCCGGGCAACTCTGCTGGGTCGGCACGGGTGTTGACACCGTCGACAGGACTTTGGTGCCCCGCACGGGTGATCTCGTGCCCCGTACGAGGGACGGGCGGGTGCGAGGCTGACGTCAGTCGCCGGTCGCGCCGTCGATCCGCTCCCGGATCAGATCGGCGTGGCCGTTGTGCCGGGCGTACTCCTCGATCATGTGGGTGTGGATCCAGCGCAGGCTGATCTGCTTGCCGGTGCGGCGGTGGCGGCCCTTGGAGAGGTCGTCAAGACCGAAGCCGGCCGCGGCCTGCCGGGCGGCCCCGATCTCGGCCTGCCAGGCCGTGTACGCCTCCTGCCAGGTGTCCGCCTCGGTGAGCCGGAACTCGCCGTCCACGTCCTCCTCGCTCCAGTACAGCGGCGGCGCCGCCTCGTCGCCCAGGACCCTGCGGTACCAGGACCGCTCCACGTCCGCCATGTGCCGCACCAGCCCCATCAGGGACAGCGGGGAGGGCTCCACGGAGGCGGTCCGCAGCTGGGCGTCGGTCAGGCCCTCGCACTTCACGGCGAGGGTCTGCCGGTGGAACTCCAACCAGCCCTCCAGCATGGTGCGTTCGCCGGCGTCGACGGCGGGCATACGGCGTTCGGTCGTCATGCCCGGCATCCTGGCCCACCCCGGCCGATCCCACCACGGATTATCGGGCCGTATGCTGCCGCACAGGACACGTGGACCACCGCGAGGAGAACGCCAGTGAAGGTCGGCTGCATCGGACTCGGCGACATCGCGCAGAAGGCGTACCTGCCGGTGCTGGCCACGCAGCCGGGGCTCGAACTCCACCTCCAGACCCGCACCCCCGCCACCCTCGCCAGGGTCGCCGACAGCCTCCGCCTGCCCGCCGGCCGCCGGCACACGACCCTCGACGACCTCCTCGCCCAGGACCTCGACGCAGCCTTCGTGCACGCGGCCACCGTCGCCCACCCCGAGATCGTCACCCGGCTGCTGGAGGCGGGCGTACCCACGTACGTCGACAAGCCCCTGGCCTACCGGCTCGCCGACTCCGAGCGGCTCGTCGCGCTCGCCGAGGCGCGGGACGTGTCGCTGTTCGTCGGCTTCAACCGGCGCCACGCCCCCGGCTACGTGCAGTGCGCCGACCACCCGCGCGAGCTGATCCTGATGCAGAAGAACCGCATCGGGCTGCCCGAGGAGCCCCGCACGATGATCCTCGACGACTTCATCCACGTCGTCGACACCCTGCGCTTCCTCGCCCCCGGCCCGGTCGAGGACGTGACCGTCCGCGCCCGGGTCGCCGACGGCCTGCTGCACCACGTGGTGCTCCAGCTCGCCGGGGAGGGCTTCACCGCGCTCGGTGTGATGAACAGGCTCAGCGGCTCGGCGGAGGAGATCCTGGAGGTCTCCGGGCAGGACACCAAGCGCCAGGTCCTCAACCTCGCCGAGGTGATCGACCACAAGGGGCAGCCGACGGTCCGGCGGCGCGGCGACTGGGTGCCGGTCGCCCGGCAGCGCGGCATCGAACAGGCCGTCCTCGCCTTCCTGGACGCGGTCCGCGCCGGGAAGGTGCTCAGCGCCCGGGACGCACTGGCGACTCACGAACTGTGCGAGCAGGTGGTACGAGAGGTTCGGCGGCACCCCGGCGCAGCCTGACCGTCCGCAGCCCCTCGGCCAGGAAGTAGGCGGACAGCACCAGCAGCGCGCCGCCCACCGGCCAGTCGCCGTACCGCACGAACGGGGTGACGCCGCGGGCGATCGGCACCTCGTAGACCCGGGCGGTGCTCGCGTCGGTGCCCAGCCACGGGCCGATGCGCTCGCCGCCCGGGCTGTAGACGGCGGAGACCCCGGTCAGCGTGGCGTGCACCATCGTGCGGCCGGTCTCGGCGGCCCGGAGCGCGGCCAGCGAGGCGTGCTGCTCGGGGGCCCAGCTGTCCTGGAAGGTGGACGTCGACGACTGGCCGATCAGCACCTGCGCGCCGTCCTGGGCCAGATGCCGGCTCATGTCGGGGAAGGCCGTCTCGAAACAGATCATCGGGCCGATCCGCAGCCCGTGGCCGACGTTCATCACCACCTGCTCGGTGCCGCGCCGCCGGTCCTCGCCGGCCGCCTTGCCGACCGAGGTGGCCCAGCCGAGCAGCGAGCGGGCCGGTATGTACTCGCCGAACGGCACCAGGCGCATCTTGTCGTACCGCTCGTCGGTCGGGCCGTCGGCGCCCACCAGGATGGAGCTCTTGTAGATGCCGGGCCGGTCGGAGCGCCGGGCGTCGACGTTGACCAGGATGTCCGCGCCGGTCGCCCGGGAGAGGGCGGCGATCCGGCGCGCGAGATCGGGCCGGTCACCGAGGTCGTACCCGACACTGCTCTCGCCCCAGACGATCAGGTCCGGATGCTGTCCGGCCAGTTGCCGGGTCAGCTGCTCCTCCCTGTCGAACCGCCGGTCGCCGCTGTCGGTGCCGTCGACGATGCCCGGCTGGACGACGGCGATGCGGACATGCCCGTCGACGTCCGGGTGCGGTGCCCACACCCAGGCCGCGGAGGTCGCGGCGGCCGTCGCCACCAGCGAGGCCACCGCGGGCACGCGTGCCTCCCGCACGGATATGAGCACGGTGACCGCGACATTGACGGCCACCACCAGGAAGCTCAGCAGCCACACCCCGCCGACCGAGGCCAGCCGCAGCGCCGGTGTCACCTGCCACTGGGTCGCGCCCAGCATGCCCCACGGCCCGCCGAGCCCCTGCCAGGACCGCGCCAGCTCCACCATCAGCCAGCCCGACGGCAGCACCAGCACCGCGACCGCGGCCCGCCCCGGCGACGGCACCCCGCCCAGCAGCCGGCGCGTCACCCAGCCCCAGGGCGCCCAGAGCACGCTCAGCAGCCCGGCGATCAGGAAGATGAAGACGCTCAGGCTCGGCAGCAGCCAGTGGTGCACGGCGACCATGAACCCGAACCCGCCGCACCAGCCGTCGTACGCCGCCCGCCGCCCGGTCGGCGCCGACCGGGCCAGCAGCAGCCAGGGGACCAGCGCGACATAGGCGAACCACCACAGCGACGGCGCCGGGAAGGCCAGCACCGGCAGGGCGCCGGCCAGCGCCCCGACGCAGGAACGCCGCCACGGGGAGGTGAGCCAGCGCTCGACGGTCCTCATCCATCGCCTCCTGCCTGCGGGTCCTTCCAGTGTGCGGGACCGGACGGGATCTCCGACAGGGGGCATGGGAGCGGGCTCAGTCGGGAACGGCGAGCACGCGCGGCTCGGGCAGCCGGCGCCACCTCTCCTCGACGACCACCTGGCGCAGCCGCCAGCCGTCCCCGGTGCGCACGAAAGCGAAGGAGTAGCGGCCGCCGCACACGAAGTCCGGCGCGGTGGAGGCGGCGTCGCCGCCGGCGAACCGCATGGGGTTGACGTAGTCGGCCCGGAGGTGGGCGGTGTCGCCGGTGTCGTGGTCCAGGATCCCGAACCGCACCAGGCGGTTGACGATCAGATGCTGCCGCATCGAGAAGAGGGTCAGGTTCTCCGCGAGCCACCCGGCGACCTGCCCGGCATCGCCCTCGATCCCGCCGGCGGAGCGGTAGTCGGCCCGCCCGTCCGCCGCGAACAGCCTCCGGTACGCCGTCCAGTCACCGTCGTCGACGGCCGCCGCGTACTCGGTGACCATCTCGTCCACGGCCAGCCGGTCCATCACGGTCGCGAGCTCCACGCGCTGCGTCATCGGCTCAGTGTTGGGCACGGGGCGGGCGGAGCCAAGGGGCCCGGGCGATATTCGGTGATGTTCGAACCAAAGCACCCCCGACCCCGGGCATACGAACGGCCACCCGGTCGAACAAGAACCCAGGTTCCGTACCCCTGCCCGCCCCACAGCCTCCACGATCACCGCCAGGCCCTGCCACCCCGGTACCTGGGACACACGGCGAGCAACGCGGCCCACCACGGTGACTGCGACACCCGCTACGACTTCCGCATCGGCCCAGACAGAAGAAGCCCGCTCACGAGGGTGGAGGAGCTGTGGGTCAGGGCGGGGTCTGCAGCGATGAAGAAGGTTTCGACTCCGGCCAGTTCGTGTTTCATGCGGGCCATCGGCATTTCGTGGTCCAGGTCGGCGACGCCGCGGACTCCGCGGATGACGACGTCGATTCCGCAGGCCGCCGGTGTGGGAGTCGACCGTGACGTTGCTCAAGTCGGTTGTTGCCGCGCGGAGCCGGTCCAGCCGTTCCGTGACGGGAAAGCGGCCGGTCTTGTTCGCATTGGACATCACGCACACGACGACTTCGTCGAACAGGAGGGCTGCGCGCCGGTGTACGTCCTGGTGCCCTTGAGTGACCGGGTCGAAGGATCCTGGGAAGAGTAATGGGAGTATCGGGTTCACAGGATTCGTTGGAGTGCTCGGGGTGGTACTGGCCGGCGAAGTGCTGAGGGCTGTCCATGTCTCCGGAGGTCTTCCCTGCGGATGCGTCATACGTCTCGCGAGCCGACCAGGTGACCTGGCTTCGACGTCGCCCCGACAGCATGTTGATCGTTCGCTTGCAGTCCGGCAAGTCCCTTGACGTAGCCACGATGCTTGCTGAGGGTCACCAGCGGTAGGCGACTGCGAGTGTGCCCGCGGCGCCGATCGCTGCCACCACGATCTCGGTCAGCACGTCTCCCCTTCGCGCGCCCGAGTCATGGGCTGCCACATCCGTCAACACCGCTGGCAGAAGCTCAAGATGCCGATCCTCCGACGGCGAGTACGCGAGTTCTGGTGGCACTCATACCTGGCGTCGGCGTCTGACACAGCGGGTCGCAGGGCACCGAGATCCCCGTTTCCCACTCCGGCGGTCGACCGAAAACAAGTAGCCGCCCGGCCGGGGCGACCTCAGGCTGTACGCCATGGAAGAACCGCAACGCAGGATCCGTGCGGCCCACTCGGAATCCACGATCACCGTCTACCAGGCGTACTCTCCGGAGATCGGCCTGCCCGCCGTCCGCGACGGCCGTTTCCCCGACGCGTGGAAGCGGGACCGGATGACCTGGATCAAGCCGTCGTTCCTGTGGATGATGTACCGCTGCGGCTGGGGCACCAAGGAGGGGCAGGAGACCGTCCTGGCTGTGGAGATCAGCCGTGACGGCTTCGACTGGGCGCTGCGCAACGCATGTCTGTCGAGCTACGCCCGCGAGGTGCACTCCGATCGGGCCGCCTGGCAGCGTCAGTTGAAGCGCGCACCCGCTCGCGTGCAGTGGGACCCCGAGCGGAACCTGCGCCTCCAGCCCCTGCCCTACCGGTCTCTGCAACTCGGCCTCAGCGGTGAGGCCGCGCGACGCTACGCGGACGAGTGGACGGTCACCATCCGCGACGTGACCCCGCTCGCTCACGAGATCCACGCCGTTGTCCGCAGTGGTGACCTGGACTCCGCCGCCCGCCTGCTGCCCCAGGAACGCCCCTGTCCCTTCGGAGACGCGGGACTTGCCCACCTCCACGGATGAAGGGGCGATCCGCCCGACAGCCGTCTTTGGCCCATGGGTCATACGACAGCCCCGGCTCGGCGGGACTGGTGTCTCGTGCCCGACTGGGCCTGAGGCCCAGGGTTGACGTAACCGCTCCACGGCCGACTCGACGCCCCGGGGAGCGGCGGCTCCGTTCGGAAAGCTGCAGGTAGTATCCGCGAGCGCTTTGGCCTCCTCAGGCTGCTGAACCAGGTGGGTGGGAGATTCCTCGATGACGTTTGGACTGCGCGCTGTCCGCGCTTTCGCTCTGCTGGTCGGCTTCTTTCTGATGGGCGCGGTTCTGCTGTCGGCCATGGCGGTGCTCGACTGGCTGCTGATGACACGCCTGTTCACCGCGCGGGCGGCCTGGTTGGAAGGCACGGTTGTGACCGTCACCGTTCTGCTGGCGGCGGCGATTGTGCGGGGCATGTTCGCCTTTTTGCGGGCCGGGCGCCTCGGCCCGGTGCCAGACGCGGTTCCGGTCACTCCTGAGGACCAGCCCGAGCTGTGGGAACAGATACGGATCGCAGCCGAAGCGGCGGGGCAGCGGCCTCCGGACGAGCTCTACCTGGACGCCGAGGTCAACGCGGGAGTTGCCGAACACAGTCGCCTGCTGGGACTGCTGCCCGGACGCCGCCGCATGCTCCTCGGTCTGCCGCTGCTCGCCGGGCTGACCGTCCCGCAGTTGCGCGCCGTCCTCGCCCACGAGTTCGGCCACTACGCAAACCTCGACACCCGGCTCGGCGGTGTCACGATGCGCGGCCGGAAAGCAGTGGTGCACACGGTGGAGGCCTTCCAGCAGGGCGGAACCAGGCTGCACTTCGTGATCGGCACCCTGTACGTCGGTTACGCCCGGATGTTCCTGCGTACCTCGCAGTCCGTCGCCCGCCACCAGGAGTTCGCCGCCGACCGGATGGCCGCCCGGTACGCGGGGCGTGACACGACGGCCGCCGCCCTGCGCACCCTTCCGGTGCTCAATGGTGCGTACGCCCACTACCTGGAGACGTACGCCGGGATGGGCAGGTCGCAGGGAGCGCTTCCGCCTGTGGGCGAGGTGCACGGCGGTTTCCGCCGGTTGCTCGCCGCCCGTACCGGGGAGCGGCTCGCTGAGCTCTCCGCCGGGCAGCGTCCACCGCGGCCGCACCCGTACGATTCGCACCCGCCGACAGCCGAACGGATCGCCCTGATCGAGAAGCTGCCCACCGGCGACCGGCCCTCCGAGCCGGCCGATGAGTCGGCCGCGCTGACCCTGCTGCGGGACACGGACCGGGTGTTCGCCGCACTGGAGGAACGCACGCTGTCGCAGGAGGCGGCGCTCCTGCGGCGGAGGAGTTGGGACGACCTCGTCATGGCCCGCGCGGTCGAGGACGCCGACGGTTGGTCCCGGCCGCTGCGGGTCGCCGTGGCCAGGGCGCTTCGCTCATCGGCGCAAGGTGCTGGGGGAACGGTGCCTGTACGCCGAGATGCCACGGCCGAGGAGGCGGCGAACGACCTCCTGCCCGGCTTGGAGGAGATACTCGACGTGATCGACCGCGGCCTGCTGTGGATGGCTGTCGCCGACCGCATGCCCAAGCCGTACCAGGCGTCACGACTGACAGGGCCGTCCGCCCGCAACTTCATCCGGCCCAAGATCTTCGACGGGCTCGCGGGCCTGGTCCACCTGCGACTCGTCGAGTCGGGACACGCCAGACCGGACATCGCCTGGTCGGGACAGCCTGGACTCTTTCTGCCCGAGCGGTGGGAGAAGGGCATGGACGACGCCATCGACGCGGCCGTCGCCGACACACCCGACACCGCCCCGCTGCGCGCCCTGCTCACCGGCCCCGACCGCGTGCCCGCGTAGCCGGGGTGCGGCCAGGGTGCGAAAGCGGGGCAAAAGGCCGTCCTCGCTGTGGAGATGAGCCGTGACGGCTTCGCGTGGGCGCTGCGCCATGCTTGTCTGTCGAGTTACGTTGGCGGGGTGCACCCCGACCGAGCCACCTGGCAGCGTCAGCTGCGGCGTTCGCGTGCTCGCGTGCAGTGGGACCCCGAGCGGGACCTGCGCCTCCGGCCCCTGCCGTACCGGTCCTTGCAACTGGGTCTCTCCGGTGAGGCCCTACGGCGCTGCGCGGACGAGTGGACCGTCGCCGTCCGCGACGTGACCCCGCTCGCCCGCGAGGTCCACGCCCTCGTCAGCGGTGGTGACTTGACCTCCGCGACCCGGCCGCTGCCACCGGAACGCCCTTGTCCCGCTGGAGGCGAATCTCTTGCCCGCCTCCTGGGGTGACGGGCCGGCCCGGCCGTCGAGTCAACCGCAGCCGACGGTTGACATGGCAGCACACCGTCTGTCCGCGCTGTGGCAGCACCGGTTTCCGAAGGGGCCTCCCATCGCCCATGAACTGCGCACCGCCTACAGCGACCGCTGGGTGCGCTTCCACAGCCTGCCGGGCTCGAAACGCTATCCGGAGACCGAGGACGAGTACGCCGTCGTCCTCCACCGCTACAACACGGTCCTGGACGAACTGTTCGAAGGCAGCGAGGTCCACGTCATCACCGTGGCCTGGTCCTGGGAACCGAACGGACCGGAACTCCCGCCACGGCGGCACGAGGTACACCCCGAAGGCACCCGCTGGACGACATTGGCGTACGACGACGATCCCGACCCCGAACTCCACAGTTACACGCACCTCTACGCCGACCGCCGCCCCTGGCGACCGGGCACCGCCGACGGCATCCTCCGCGAGGTCGCGGACGACGTGCTCAGCGGAGTGATCATCACCGACGTCGGACTCGCACGTCTCCACCACCCCTACGACGGCGGCGCCGACGTCATCGCGACGAGCCCCGAGGAACGGGACCGCCTACGCGACAGCCACCGCGACTGGCTGCCACGCAACCCGGCCGGCCTCTGAGGTGGTATCGGGACTGTTGAGGGGTGGTCGCCGTGTCGCCCCCCCCCGGCGAAGGCGCCGGGGTCAGCCCGGGCGCTAGGCCGGATGCCGTCTTCTGGATGCGTGCCCAGGCGGTCCGCCGCAGGATCCTGATCATGCGGACATCTACTGAGATACGGCCCTGGTCTCTTCCGGCGCGGCGCGGCGGTGCGCGTCATGCCATATCCGCGGTTCTTGCCTGCGGTGTGCTGCTGGCCGGCACCGCGGCGTGCGCCGGAGCCGACGGGCACATGAGTCACGTCGGCGCCCCGGGCGTCAACAACCCTGCCGCGCCCGGGTCGCCCGGCCCGGAATCGGGCCCGCGCCTACCCGGCGTCGGAAGCCGCATGGGCAAGCGCGTACCGGCCGGCGCCCAGCAGGCCGTGGTCGTCTACGGCGACGACACGGACTCCGCCGAGAGCACCGTCGTGCTCTACCAGAAACAGGGCACCGCCTGGAAGAGCAAGGGCAGCTGGCCCGCGCACAACGGCAGGCTGGGCTGGACGACCGACCATCGCATGGACGACGAGCGCAGTCCCGTCGGCGTGTTCTCGCTGACGGATGCGGGAGGGTCGCTCGAGGATCCGGGCAGCCGCCTGCGCTACTGGTACGACGACAACGCCTTCGCCTCCATGATCGAGGACGGCGACGACCACGTCCACGACTTCGACTACGTCATCGCCATCGACTACAACCGGCTCACGGGTGTCCCGCCGTTCGACTGGAGCCGTCCCGACGGAGTGGAGAAGGGCGGCGGCATATGGCTGCACCTGGACCACGGCGACGGCACGTCCGCCTGTGTCACCGTTCCCGAGTCCGGCATGAAGACCCTGCTGCACACTCTCGACCCCCGCCTTCACCCGGTGGTGGTGATGGGCGACCGGCAGCGGCTGAGCACCTGACGACCGGCCCGGGCCCCGGTCCGCGCGCGGCGTGCGCGCGGCATGAGATGCAGCCCGGGCCCGGCGGACCCGGGGCAGGCCTGGCCTCCGGCGGACCGTCACGACTGCGGACGGCCGCCCGCTCGTCCCGTGCTGCTGCGGAGCGCGGTAGGACGACCGCGTGTGCGAGACTCGGCGATCAGCTCGCCGAGGCAGGAGGGTCGCCCGTCTTGTCGGACGTCATGCCGGTGCCGGTTCACCTCGACAAGGTGGTGGAGGGGCTCGCGGGGAACCCCGCGTTGCCGCCCGAGCTCGTGCGCCGCCTCCTCGCCTGCCGCGGGGGTTTCGGCAGCGTGGCCAAGCGGCCGGACCTGACCGAGGAAATGATCGCCGAGATCATCGCCGCCGACGATGACCGGCTCATGCATTCACTCGCGCTCAACCCCGGCCTCCCGCATGCCTTCCGGATGCGACTTGCCGAGCACCCCGATCCTGCGGTGCGCGCCGCCCTGGTGGTCGCCGCGGAGGACGCACCGCGAGAACTCTTCGAGCGGCTGCTCCGCGACCCCGACCTGCGGGGGCGTGAACACCTGGCGAAGAGCGATCACGTGCCGGCGGATCTGCGCGCACGGCTGGCGGCCGACCCGGAGCCGGAAATCCGGGCGACGCTTGCCCAGTGGTGGACGCGGGCCCCGGAACCGGTGCGCCGGCTCCTGCTGACGGATCCCGAGGACGCCGTACGCGCGGGAGCCTGCGCGACCTACTACCGACGGCTTCCCCATCCCGTACCGCCCGCCGACCTGCTTCCGGCGCTGCTGGCCGATCCGATCACGCGCGCCGGCGCGGTGCGCCACTGCACGCCGGATGCCGACACCGCCCGCCGGCTGGCCGATGATCCGGACGAGGGGGTGCGCCAGGAACTCGCCGAGCACCCCGACCTGCCACCGCCGCTGCGCGACGTGCTTGCCGAGGATCCCAGCCTGCGGGTCAGGCTCCGGATCTTCGCCCGTCAGGACACCCCCGAGTCGATGCGCGCCGCGATCCACGCACAGGTCCTGTCCGACGCGCCTCTGGCGGACTGGCTCACCGATCCCCGGACCCTGGACGACGACGCGCTTGAACGGCAGTTCATGAACAAGCTGGCGCGTCTGGAGCTTTCGGCACTGCGGCTGCCCTGGGTGACCGCCGACCCCTTGCCGTACGTGGCCTCGCCCTACGCCTGCTTCCGGGCCTCCGCCGCGCAGTCCGGCCGCCTGCCCGCGCCGGTCGTGACGCGGCTCCTGAACGACGAGGAGAGCGGTGTTCGTACGACGATGGCACTGCACGCCCGTGACCGGATCGACCCCGCCACCGCCGAACGCATCGATCGCAGCTACCGCCCGGGGAAGAAGACCCGGTGGCGTCCGGCCGATGAGTTCCCTCTCCCGGCGGACGTCCTTCGGCGTCTGGCCACCGACGACGATCCGAGAATGCGGCAGTTGGCCCCACGCGACCCCGACCTTCCGGTGGAACTCGTACGTCGGCTGGCCGGCGATCCCGATCAGCGGGTGCGCCGCGCGATCGCGACCCATCCCCGGCTTCCGACCGGTGACCTGACGCAGCTGCTGGCCGACTCGTCGGAATCGGTCGCCGCCGCGGCAGCCGGCCATCCCGGACTGCCGCCCCGGCACATGCACCGGATCCTCGCCCTGGCAGGACTGTGACACCAGCGCAGGCTCTGCGCAGCGGCCCACGCCTGTCGGCAGCCGGGGTGACAGCGGCACCGCTCTCCCCGGCACACGCCTACCTCTGTGAGTCGACGTGCCTGTCGTTCGAGGGGACGCGAGGGACGGCGGAGCCTGGCTCGAAGCCTGCGAAGGCCAGGCCGATGACGAAACCCGCCACCTCCTCCAACTGGCGGGCGCGATCCAACGTACCCACGGTGGCCGGGACTCCTCCGACGTCACGGACCAGTTCGCCGACGACGTGCAGTGCCGTCGCATCGTCACCGCACATCGCCACCGTCACACGGGACTTGCCGTCACCGGGCGGACTCGTCCACTGGCCGGAGGGAAAGAGATGGAATGCCTTCACCACCCCAGCTCCCGGGGCAAGGCGGGCGACCCGCTGCGCCATCGACTCACCGTGTTCGACCAGCAGAGTGCCGACACCGTGCGTGACGGCGTTCGTGGGATCGATCAGCGGCATCCCTTCGAGTACCCCGTCGGACGCTCCCACCGATCCCAGCATGTCCCCGACGCCGTCCCAGGACACGGCGAGGAGCACCGCGTCGCACCCGGTGACCGCTTCGCGTGGCGTGACGGCGAGCACGTCGTGGCGCAGTCGGTCGGCGAGCCTCTCCGCCTTGACCTGCGATCGTCCGCCGATCACCACCTCGTGTCCCGCACGTGCCCAGCCCTCGCCCAGGGCCGCGGCCAGTGTCCCTGTTCCCAGGATCCCGATACGCATCTGTCCGTGCCTTTCCCGCAGCGGTCGGTCGGATGGTCACGGTAGGCGAGGCGTCACGCACCGATCAGTGCGTGACCGATGGGCGATGATGGGCGGCGAGATGACTGATCGCGACGCCCACGGCCATGAGTTGGTCGCCGACTGCCGCCTGCGTGCGGCCACCGATCTCTTCGCCCATACCTGGGATCCCGTTGTGCTGGCGGCGCTTCGCCCCGGACCGTGCCGACGCCGCGAGCTGCGCGCTGTCATCGGCGGCATCAGCGACAAGGTGCTGACCGACTCCCTGCACCGTCTGCTCGCGGGCGGACTGGTGGAGCGCCACGCACATGCCGAGGCGCCGCCGCGCGTCGACTACGCCCTGACCGAGCTGGGACAGAGCCTGGTCGAGGGCCCGATGAAGGCACTCGGGCGCTGGGCGATCGAGCACGGCGACGAACTTCTCGAAGCACAGGAGAGCAGTGCCGCCAGAGGTCTGTGAGCAAGGTTCGACGTGGGGGACCCCGCTCGGGATCAGTCAAAGCGGCCGACGCGGGGTCCTCTTCGGCTCCTGGTTCAGTCGGTGCCGTGCTTGCCGACCGGCTGGAAGTAGTGGTCCAGCGCCCAGGCGGCCACGTGGGTGCCGACCCGGCGGCCGGCTACGTCCGCCGTACGGGAGTGGACGCCGCCCCACACGCGGGCGTCGACGACGTCCTGGTCGAGGTCGTCGGCGGACCCGTAGTACCGCGTGGTGCCGGTGACCTCGGAGGGGAGGCGGAGGTCGATGCGCGAGGTGCCGAGGACGCCGGTCAGGGCGCGTGCCACGGCAGCGGCGACGGTCGTGTGGCCGGCGACGTAGTCCGGGTGCGGTGGGGTGAGGAGCAGCGGCTCCCAGGCCGGGTCCGCCGTCGTCGCGGGGTTGCCGTCGGTGTCGGCGAGGCGGATGGCGGTGATCGGCCGCCAGGAGCCGTAGTGGAGCTTGGCGTCCCATGCCGTGATGGCGGCGTCGGTCGCCGACGCGTTGACCGCGGCGAACAGCCGGGCCGTCTCGGCGATGCCGAGCCGGTGCCGGGCGGCGTGGTCGCGTACGGCTGCCTGAACCTGTTCGACCAGGTTGCCGCTGAAGAAGAGGGCGGTCTCGGTCTGCTGCGCGCTCCTGCCCGAGCCGGTCTTCCCGCCCATGGCCTTCAGCTCCTGGAAATCCTCGGCGTAAGCGGCCGAGGAGATGGCGGGTGGCCCGCCGGGGCGAAACTGCCGCGGGGAGGCGAGCAGGAGAGGGCGGAGCCTCGCGAGCCAGGTGTCGATGAAGGGCTGGAACGCGGGCGGGGTGGGCCGCCAGACCCCCGGTGCCGGGGCGGCGGTGAAAGGAACGTCCGCGAACCGTCCGTCCCCTTCCCGGAGTTCGACGATGCGGGCGGCGGCGCGCTTTCCGTAGTCGACGCCCCGGTCTCTGGCCTGACCGGCCGGAAGAGCGGCGAGCGAGTCAGCGTAGGCGGTGTCGAGCCGCTCCCTGAAGGCAGGGAAGTAGGTGAGCAGCACGTTGTGGGCCGCAGTGGCGGCGGCCGCCGCGGAGGATGCCCTGGCCGGACCGCGCTCGCGCCATTTGTACAGGGTGTAGCCGCCTTCGATCCCCACCACGGCGTTGTACACGGCGACGGAGACGAACCCCTCCCAGATCGCTGCCTGCCCGGAGGGGCGTGGGCCGAGACTGGTCTTGATCGTGTCGGTGGCGATGGCGTTCCACTCGCGGACCACGGCTGCCGGGTCCGCCGCGGTCCGGGTGCCCGCGGTGGAGGGACTGGTCGCGGCGGTGAGCGTCACGAGGGCGAGGGCCGCGACGGCGCAGATGAATCCCCGGGCACGTGAACGCCGGGGAACGGGAGGAGGGGGCTCTTGATACACGTCGTCCTCACTGGAGTTGAGTGTCAAAGGCTTAGCAACGGCCCACTTGGCGATCAAGACAACTCGCCGCGAATCGGGCAGGTTCGAGGCACCCTCGCACGCCTCACCAGCCGCTGCGCGGAGATCACCGCCGGACGGACCCCGCACCCGCCCCTGACCTCGGCGAACCGCACGGCAAGGGGCAGGGGCGCGAACCTGCCCACCCCCGCGCCGCCGCCGACGCGGCCAGGCGCTGCCGTACCGGCCCCTGCGGTTGGGCCTTTCGAGTGAGGCGGCCGGGCTGTTGCCCGAGGAGCCGCCCTGCCCGGCGGCCGACGGGATGCTCGCGCAACCGCGGTCGTAAGATCGTTGCCCGACCGGTCCCAGGAGGTTCGCAATGGCACGTCCCGTCACGGTGGTCACCGGCGGCAGCCGGGGTATCGGCGCCGAGACCTGTCTGCGGCTCGCGGCCGACGGGCACGACGTCGTGATCGGTTACGTCCGGGACGCGGCTGCCGCCGAGGCGGTCGCGGAGGGGGTGCGCAAGGCCGGGGCGCGGTGTGTCGTCGTTCAGGTGGACACATCCGTGGAGGCCGATGTGGAGCGGCTGTTCGACACGGCGGAGCGGGAACTGGGGGCCGTCACCGGGCTGGTGAACAACGCCGCCGTGACCGCGCCGTTCGGGCGGCTGGCCGACGCGGAGACCGCGGACCTGCGCCGGGTCGTGGAGGTCAACCTGCTGGGCGCGCTGCTGTGTGCACGCCGGGCGGCCCGGCTGATGGGAGAGCGCGGCAGCGGCGCGATCGTGAACGTGTCATCGGCCGCGGCCACCCTCGGCAGCCCCGGCGAGTACGTCCACTACGCGGCGACGAAGGCGGCCGTCGACACCCTCACCGTGGGCCTCGCCAAGGAGCTCGGCCCGGACGGCGTACGGGTCAACGCGGTGGCGCCCGGTGTGATCGACACGGAGATCCACGCGGCGATGGGCGATCCCGGCCGGGCCGAACGGGTCGGTGCCACCACGCCGTTGGGCCGGGCCGGCCGGCCCGGGGAGATCGCCGCCGCGATCGCCTGGCTGCTGTCGCCCGAGGCCTCCTACACGACGGGCACGGTGCTGCGGGTCGCCGGCGGCCGCTGAGCCCCAGCCGCTGAGCCCCGGCCGCTCAGGCCGCCTCGATGATCTGCTCGCGGACCGCCGCGGCCCACTCGACCACCAGCAGTTCGTACTCCGTCCGCTCCTGAGCCGACAGTGTTCCGCCCGCACGCAGCCACAGCGCACGGATGTGCTCGTTGACCTCGGCAGCAGACCGCACGGAACCAGGGGTTCGGGAATCGGGGGACATACCGAACAGCGTAGGGGCAAGAACTGACCCTGCGCCACCAGGCCACTACGCAGACCGTATGGGGTTGGTCACGGGCGGGACGGCGGGCAGGGTGCCGACCCTTGGCATTTGCCCGGCGGATGGTCGCGGCCCGGAGCAGGCCGAGTGCCCCTGCCCTGGCCTTCCCCTCGCCGAGGCCGGTACGGCAGCCCCAACTCCAGCCAAAGTGGGGGGCGTCGGGGGTTGGCCGAGATGAGCCGCCCGGCCGCGCCCACACCGCGAACGACCGCCCGCGCTCACGCCGTGGGTGCCGCTTCCGCGCCCCTGGACCGCTGCTCACGCCATGGTCGCGGCCGACGCGAGCACCGCCAGCTTCTCGGCGCTGTCGCTGCCCGGGTCCGGATGGAAGACGACGAGTGTCTGCCCCGCCGTGCCGCTGACCTTCAGCCGCTCCCGGTTCAGCCGCAGACGGCCGACCAGAGGGTGGTCGACGACCTTGGCCGCACCGTCGCAGGACGCCACGTCGTGGCGGGCCCAGAGCCGGCTGAAGTGCGGGCTGGCGAGGGAGAGTTCGCCGACGAGGTCGATGACCCGGGGGTCGTCCGTGTCGGTCCCGACGGAGCTGCGGAAGCCGGCCACCATGCCGGCACCGGCCTCCTCCCAGCCGGGGTGGAGGGCCTGCTCGGCGGGGTCGAGGAAGGTGTCCCGCAGCCGGTTGGCGCCGACCGAGAAACGCGGTGACAGCGCGGTCGCCAGGGCGTTGACGGCGAGGATGTCGAAGTAGCGGCCCTCGACGAGCGCGGGGAGCGGGAGGGTGGCGACGAGCTGGGCGACGCCCGGCGGCACGGTCTCCTGGCGGGCCCGGCGCCGGCGCCGGCGGGGCCGGTCGGCGCCGAGACGGAGCAGATACGCCGTGCCGTCCTCGTCGAGCCGCAGGACGCGGGCGAGGGACTCCAGGACCTGTACGGAGGGGTTGCGGTCGCGGCCCTGCTCCAGGCGCAGGTAGTAGTCGGCGCTGATGCCGGCCAGCATCGCGACCTCCTCCCGGCGCAGGCCCGCCACCCGCCGTACCCCCAGCACGGGAATGCCGACCTGCTCCGGCGTGACCAGCTCGCGGCGGGCGCGCACATAGGCGCCCAGCAGGTTCGGTTCGTCGGTCATCCCGCCACCGTAATGCGGCTCCCGGGCCCGTGCCTGGTCCTGTCACCCCCAGGAACACCGGGGCTCTGCCCCGGACCGCGGCGGGCCGGAAGCGTGGCCGACGACAGCGACGAGCAACCGAGGAGCACGAGCATGTCGACGTATCTGCTGGTACACGGTGCCTGGCACAGCGGGGAGTGCTGGGAGCGGGTGGTCCCCCTGCTGGCGGCGGCCGGGCACCGGGTGTACGCACCCTCCCTGACCGGGCACGGCGAGAAAGCCGGTCTGCTCGGCCCGGACGTCGGCCTCGACACCCACGTGGCCGACGTCGTCGATCTGATCAGGGACGAGGACCTCACCGACGTCGTCCTCGTCGGACACAGCTATGCGGGGCTGGTCGTCTCGTCCGCGGCCAACGAAGTCCCGGACCGTGTCGGGCACTTGGTCTACCTCGACGCGATGGTCCCGGAGCACGGCGAGTCCGCGGCCGACGTCCAGCCCGTGACCCGGGCCCTGATCGACCGGGCGCTCGCGTCCGACAGCGGCTGGCGGGTGCCGCCGCTGCCCGAACTGCCGCCGCCCTACGGGCTGTTCGGCGTGACCGAGGCGGCCGACCTGGCGTGGCTGCGCGGCATGCTGTCCGACCAGTCGGTGCGCACCCTCCAGCAGCCGGTGCGCCTGGACGACCCGGCCGTACGCACGATCCCCCGGACCCACATCCACTGCGTGGCGAACGTCCCGGAGGGCGTCGTCCGCCGTCCGGTCCCCGCGGCCCAGCAGGTGTGGGAACTGCCCACCGGCCACGACTGCATGATCACCATGCCGGCCGAACTCGCGGAACTCCTGGGCAAACTGGGCTGATCCCGAGCGGATATCCGCTGTCTTCGGCGACGAAGCGTCCGTAGGGTCACCGTATGACGGACGACGAGAGCCGGCGGGCGGCGACGGAGGACGAGAACCAGCGCGCGGTGCAGGCGGCCGTCGACGCGGAGTTGCGGCTTCTCGATCCCGAGGTGCGTGCCCGCCCGGACCTCGTCCTGGAACTGCTCGACCCGGAGTTCACCGAGGTCGGGGTCTCCGGCCGCCGCTGGGACGCCACGTCGATCCTGACGGTCACCAGCGGCGGGTCGGTGTCCCCGGAGTCACCGGTCGAGGTGAGCGGGATGTCCGGGACCGTACTGGCCCCGGGCATCGTGCACCTGACGTACTTCGCGGACAACCAGGGCCGCCGGGCCTGGCGCAGCTCCCTGTGGCGGCTCACGGAGACGGGCTGGCGGGTGTACTACCACCAGGGGACGCCGGCCGCCGGACGTGGCTGAGCGCTCAGCCGGAAGTGCCGCGATGCGCGCCGTCGTCCGTCCGCGGCGCCGTCGTGGCTGGTCGCGCCCACGCGGCGGAGCCGCACATGCAATACAGCCCCGCGCCCCTTCGGGGCGCTCCCGTCAGCTCGCCGACTCCGCCGCGTGCGGGCTGAGGACGTCCGCCGAGACCAGGGCGATGATGACGATGCCGAGGGCGATGCGGTACCAGACGAACGGCATGAAGCTCTTGTTGGAGATCCACTTCATGAACCACGAGATCACCGCGTAGCCGGACGCGAACGCGATCACCGTCGCGAACAGGGTCGGGCCCCAGGCCACCTGGCCCTCGCTCACCGAGTCCTTGACCTCGAAGGCGCCGGAGGCCAGCACGGCCGGGATGGCGAGCAGGAAGGAGTAGCGGGCCGCCGCCTCGCGCTTGTAGCCCATGAACAGGCCGCCGCTGATGGTGGCCCCGGAGCGGGAGACACCGGGGATCAGGGCGCAGGCCTGGCAGAGGCCGTAGACCAGGCCGTCCCTGACACCGAGGTTCTCCAGCGTCTTGCGCTGCTTGGGGGCGCGGTGCCTGCCGCCGGTCTCGTCGCGGGCGGCGAGCCGGTCGGCGATGCCGATGACGATGCCGACGACGATCAGCATGGTCGCCGTGATGCGCAGGTCGCGGAACGGTCCCTCGATCTGGTCCTTGAGCGTCACGCCCAGCACCCCAATGGGGATCGAGCCGACGATCACCAGCCAGCCCGTCTGGGCGTCGTGGTCCCGCCGCATCGCCTTGTCGGACAGCGACCGGAACCAGGCCGAGACGATCCGCCCGATGTCCTTGCGGAAGTAGATCAGCACCGCGGTCTCCGTGCCGATCTGGGTGATCGCCGTGAAGGCGGCGCCCGGGTCCTTCCAGCCGGAGAAGGCCGCGGTCAGCCGCAGGTGCGCGCTGGAGGAGACGGGCAGGAACTCGGTCAGCCCCTGGACGAGGCCGAGGACCAGCGATTCAAACCAAGACATGAAGGTACGGCGTCCCAGGGGTGAGAAAGGGGCGGGCGGTCGCGCGAGTGCACGTGTTCAGAGGGGTGCAGGTGATCATGCGCGTGCAACGGCAGCGTAGCGGGCCGGGGTGACAGCCGGGACACAGGGGTTCGGCAGGTGGACGGACGGCCACGGGGTGTTGACCGGTCAAGGTGCCGCCGCTTACGTTTCTGCAGGAGAAAGCGCTTGCTCCAGCACGTCGGGGTGCGGGTGCGGCGCAACTCGGGCGGGAGTTCGCCCACCGTCGGTACACGCCCGAGGAGTGCTGATCACGTCCATGCCCCGCTCCCCCCGCTCGACAGCCCCCTTCACCGGGCGGCCCATCCGAGCCGCCGTCGTCGGCGCCGGCGCCATCGGGCGCGGCTCGCATCTGCCCGCCCTCGCGCAGCTGGCCGCGGAGGGCGAGACCGAGGTCGTCGCCGCCGTCGACATCGATGCCACCGCCGTCGAGGCGATGTGCACCGAGGCCCGCATCCCGCACGCCTACACCGACCTGGGCCGGATGCTCGCCGAACAGCGGCCCGACCTGGTGACCATCGGCACCCCGCCGACCCTGCACCGGGACCAGACGGTGGCCGCGCTGCGGGCCGGCGCCTGGGTGTGGTGCGAGAAGCCGCCGGTGCCGAGCCTCGCCGACTTCGACGCGGTCGAGGCGGCGGAGGGCACGGACGGCGGGCCGTACGCCGCCATCGTCTTCCAGCACCGGTTCGGCTCCGCGTCCACCCATGTACGGCGGCTGCTCGCCGAGGGGGCGCTGGGGCGCCCGCTGGTCGCGCACTGCCAGACCACCTGGTACCGGGACACCGCTTACTACGCGGTGCCCTGGCGGGGCCGCTGGGCGACCGAGGGCGGCGGCCCGGCGATGGGCCACGGCATCCACCAGATGGATCTGCTTCTGGACCTGCTGGGGCCCTGGAGCGAGGTGCGGGCGATGGCCGGGCGGCTGGTGCACGACGTGGAGACCGAGGACGTCTCCACCGCCCTGGTCCGGTTCGCCGATGGCGCCCTGGCCACCGTGGTGAACAGCGTGCTCAGCCCCGACGAGGTCAGCCGCATCCGCATCGACTGCGAGCGCGCGACGGTCGAACTGACCCATCTGTACGGTCACGGCAACGCGAACTGGCGCATCACCCCGGCCCCCGGCGTCCCCGCCGACGAGGCGGCGGCCTGGCAGGACTTCGGCCCGGACGTACCCAGCTCGCACCTGGCCCAGCTGCGTGAACTGGTCGCCGCCATGCGCGCCGGGGAGCGGCCGCGCAGCAGCGGCGCGGACGGGCGCACCAGCCTGGAGCTGATCACCGCGCTGTACAAGGCGGCGTTCACCGGCACGACCGTCCGCGCGGGCGACATCGGTCCGGGTGATCCCTACTACACGGCCCTGCACGGCGGAGCCCCGGGCTGGGCGCCGGTCGAGCGCGAGGAGGTGTCCGCGTGAGCGGCGAGCTGCGGATCACGCACACCCACGGCGACCGGATCACCGTGACCGAGCCGGTCACCGGGGTTCAGCTCTTCTCGTACGTCTACCGGCCCGAGGCGGCCTGGGAGGCACCGAGGCCCTACCTGCACCCGATCCGCACCCTCGCCGGGGACGTCGTCACCGACTACCGGCCCAACGACCACCGCTGGCACAAGGGCCTCTCCCTGACCGCCTCGCACCTGTCGGGCGCGAACCTGTGGGGCGGCAACTCCTATGTCCACGGCCGGGGTTACCTCGCTATCCCGGAGCGCGTCGGCTCGATGCGGCACGCCGGCTTCGACGAGCTGTCGTCGGCCGACGGCCGCCTGGTGGTCGCGGAACGGCTGACCTGGCACCCGTACGACGGGACGCTGTGGGCGGAGGAGCGGCGCCGCGTCGAGGTCCATGACGTGGATCCCGGGGCCGGTTCCTGGGCGCTCACCTGGACCAGTGCGATCACCAACCGCCGTGCCGAACCGCTGCTGTTCGGCAGCCCGACCACGGCCGGGCGTGAACAGGCGGGCTACACCGGCCTGTTCTGGCGCGGCCCGCGCGCCTTCCGGGACGGCCGGATCATCGGCCCCGAGGGGGAGGGCCCGGAGCTCATGGGCTCCGGGTCGTCCTGGCTTGCCCTGTCCGGCGAGCACGACGGCGCCGACGGCCATGCCACCGTCGTCTTCGAACACGCCCCGGAGAACGACCAGTCGGGCGCCCACGGCAACCACCCCGCCCACTGGTTCGTACGCAACGACCCGTTCGCCGGCATCGCCCCCTCCTGGGCCTTCCACGACGAGCTGGAACTGGCCCCCGGCGACACCCTCCGGCGCCGCTACCGGGTCGTCGTCGCCGACGGGGCCTGGGAGCGCGCGGACATCACCAAGTACCTGGACACGCATCCCTGGTGAGCGGCGTGAGCGACGTGAGCGACGGGGAGAGCGGGCCGCTCAGGCGGCTTCCGGGCCGGTGACGGACCAGCCCGGTGCCTGCGGGTGGGCCGTCAGGTCCTCGTGCCGCACCGGGCTGCCGCAGGCCGCGCAGACGACCACCGCGGCGAGGTCCTTGCCGCAGCTGTGCTCGATCACCATGGGGCGGTCGCCGTCCGGGCGGAGGTGGCGGTCGCCCCAGGCCATCAGGGTCATCAGGACCGGCTCCAGTTCGAGGCCCGCCTGGGTGGCCCGGTACTCGAAGCGCTGCGGCCGCTCGCTGTAGACGCGCTTGGTGAGGATCCCGGCGTCCACGAGCCGGCGCAGCCGGGTGGCCAGGATGTCGCGCGGGGCGCCGATGTTGCGCACCAGCTGGTCGAAGCGGCCGTTGCCCAGGCACACCTCCCGCAGGACCAGCAGGGAGTACTTCTCGCCGACGAGCGCGAGGGCGTCGGCGACCGAACACGGGCGGGGGTCCTTGGGGGCGGCCATGGGGTCAGTCTAGTGGAGGGTTGGATTTTCCAACTCTCGGAGTTATGGTGAGTTCGAATTTCCTACTCACCGGTAGTCGAGACTGGCAATCGAGGTCCCCGTGATGCGTGACGCAGTCATCGTCGAAGCCGTACGCACTCCCGTCGGGAAGGGCAGGCCGAACGGGTCCCTGGCGCACGTCCACCCCGTCGAACTCCTCGCCCACACCCTGCGCACCCTGGTCGAGCGCTCCGGCGTCGACCCCGCGCTCATCGACGACGTGATCGGCGGCACCGTCGACCAGGTCGGCGAGCAGGCCATGAACACCACCCGGTACGCCGTCCTGTCCGCCGGCTTCCCCGAGACGGTCCCGGCGACCACGGTGGACCGCCAGTGCGGCTCCTCCCAGCAGGCCGTGCACTTCGCCGCGCAGGGGGTCATGTCCGGCGCCTACGACATCGTCGTCGCCTGTGGCGTCGAGTCGATGAGCCGGGTGCCGATGTGGTCCAACGTGCCGGCCGGCAAGGACCCCTTCGGTCCGGGGGTCGCCGCGCGCTACCCGGAGGGCCTGGTCCCGCAGGGCATCAGCGCCGAGCTCATCGCCGCGAAGTGGTCGATCAGCCGCGCGGAGATGGACGACTTCGCCGTCTCCTCGCACCGGAAGGCGGCGGCAGCGTGGGCGGCGGGGCTGTTCGACGCGCAGGTCGCTCCGCTGGAGGGCGTCGGCCGTGACGAGTCGGTACGGCCCGGCACCACCGCCGAGATCCTCGCCGGGCTCAAGCCCGCCTACTACGACACCGGGTTCGCCGAGCGGTTCCCGCAGATCGAGTGGAACGTCACGGCGGGCAACGCGAGCCCGGTCAACGACGGCGCGTCCGCGGTGCTCATCACCTCCGGTGAGACCGCGGCGAGGCTCGGCCTGCGGCCGCTGGCCCGGCTGCATTCGGCGGCCGTGACCGGCTCCGACCCGTTGCTCATGCTGACCGGCGTGATCCCGGCGACGGAGAAGGTGCTGCGACGGGCCGGGCTCGGCATCGGGGACATCGACCTGTTCGAGGTGAACGAGGCGTTCTCCAGCGTGGTGCTGGCCTGGCGGCAGGAGACGGGGGCGGATCTCGCCAAGGTGAACGTGAACGGCGGGGCGATCGCCCTAGGGCATCCGCTGGGGGCGAGCGGGACTCGGCTGACCACGACGTTGGTGCATGCGATGCGGGAGCGCGGCGCTCGCTTCGGCCTCCAGACCATGTGTGAGGCGGGTGGGTTGGCGAACGCGATGATTCTGGAGGCGGTGCGGTAGGGGATGGGTGCCTAGTGGGGCGCCGCGTGGGGTTGTTGGGCGGCTGCGGCGCCGGTGGGGGCTGGTCGCGCAGTTCCCCGCGCCCCTGACGGGGCGCTGTAGTGACGGAGCGCTGTAATGACGGGGCGCTTTGGTGACGGGGCGCTACGGCTTGGGGCGTAGGTGGTGGCGCTTTCTCCAGGCCACCACTGCTCCTGCCACCGCCGGTACGACGATGGCCGCCACCGAGATCAGGAACACCGGGGACGTCGGTGTCGAGGCTCGGGCGCCTGCGACGACGTAGGCGGCCACGTTCGGGATGGAGCCGAGGGCGGTTGCCACCAGGAACGGGGTGCAGCGCATGCGGGATACGGCGGCCGCGTAGTTGGCGGCCCAGAAGGGGACGCCGGGGAACAGGCGTACCGCCAGCATCGAGCGGAAACCGTGTCTGCTGAACTGGTTGTCCGCGGCCTTCAGCAGCCGGCCGCGGAGCAGCGGGCGCAGCGCCTCCTGGCCGAGCATCCGGCCGAGCACGAAGGAGAGCCACGCCCCGAGCACGGTGCCGACCATGGCCGCGCCCATGCCCAGCGCCGAGCCGAACAGCGCGCCGGCCGCCAGGTTCAGGATCGGCCGGGGCACGAACGCCACCGTGATCAGGCCGTACGCCACGGCGAAGATCACCACCGCGGTGGTGCCCGCCACCTGTGGCGGCCAGCCCTGGGTCATCAGCTTCTGCGGCTCGAAGAGCAGCACCGACGCCCCGGCCGCCGTCAGCAGGGCGAGGAGCAGGGACAGCCGGGACCACGGCGAGAGCAGCACGCGCGTGCAGCGCGTGCCGAAGCTCACCGGAACGGGCACGGCGATGGTCAGCTCCTTGGCGGCGGCCCGGGGAGGGGCCGTGGCGGTGCCAGAGCGGTTGGCATCGAGCATTCGGCGACACTAACCGACGCGGAGGTGTGATCGCCGTACGGGTGCGGTCCATTGGGCGAAATCGGCGCCGCGGAAAACCGTTCGACGTGGGGCGACGCGTCGGACATGATCTGTGTCATGTTCCGGTTCGCCTTCCTCGTCACAGCATCCGCAGTCGCGGATGCTCCGAAGGCTGCCGTTCCCGTTCTCGCGGCCGCTGTCGACGGCGCCCGACGCTGACCCTCTCCGGAAAGTCCGGCGGACCCCGCAGGGGGAGGGTCGGCCGGTTCCCCGGGGTCCCCGCGTCTCGCGATGACGAGACGCATCACCGCAGACCAGGCTTCGAGGTACAGCCATGCCCAAGACGGCATACGTCCGCACCAAACCGCATCTCAACATCGGCACGATGGGCCACGTCGACCACGGCAAGACCACCCTGACCGCCGCCATCACCAAGGTCCTCGCCGAGCGCGGCACCGGCACGTTCGTGCCGTTCGACCGCATCGACCGGGCCCCCGAGGAGGCCGCCCGCGGCATCACCATCAACATCGCGCACGTCGAGTACGAGACCGACACCCGGCACTACGCCCACGTGGACATGCCGGGCCATGCCGACTACGTCAAGAACATGGTCACCGGGGCCGCGCAGCTGGACGGGGCGATCCTCGTCGTCTCCGCGCTCGACGGGATCATGCCGCAGACCGCCGAACACGTGCTGCTCGCCCGGCAGGTGGGCGTCGACCATGTGGTGGTGGCGCTGAACAAGGCGGACTCCGCCGACGAGGAGCTTGTCGAGCTCGTCGAGCTGGAGGTCCGCGAGCTGCTCAGCGCGCACGGCTACGGGGGCGACTCCGTGCCCGTCGTACGGGTCTCCGGGCTCAGGGCGCTGGAGGGGGACCCGCGGTGGGCGGCGTCGATCGAGGCGCTGCTCGACGCGGTGGACACGTACGTGCCGATGCCGGAGCGGTATCTGGACGCGCCGTTCCTGCTGCCGGTGGAGAACGTGCTCACCATCACCGGGCGCGGGACCGTCGTGACCGGTGCGGTGGAAAGGGGGACCGTGCGGGTCGGGGACCGGGTGGAGGTGCTGGGCGCCGACGTCGAGACCGTCGTCACCGGCCTGGAGACCTTCGGGAAGCCGATGGACGAGGCGCAGGCCGGGGACAACGTGGCACTGCTGCTGCGGGGCGTGCCCCGGGACGCGGTGCGGCGGGGGCATGTGGTGGCGGCGCCGGGGAGTGTGGTGCCGGCGCGGCGGTTCTCGGCGCGGGTGTACGTGCTGTCGGGGCGCGAAGGGGGTCGTACGACTCCGGTCGCGACGGGGTACCGGCCGCAGTTCTACATCCGTACGGCGGATGTGGTCGGGGACGTCGACCTCGGGGAGGTGGCGGTGGCCCGGCCCGGGGACACGGTGGAGATGACCGTGGAGCTGGGGCGGGAGGTTCCGCTGGAGGCGGGGCTGGGGTTCGCCATCCGTGAGGGCGGCCGCACGGTGGGGGCGGGGACCGTGACCTCCGTGGAGTGAGGTTGCGGTGCGTGGGGGGCTGCGGGCCGGTGGGGGCCGGCCGCGCAGTTCCCCGCGCCCCCTTCGGGGCGCCCCCGCGCTCCCTGATTCCGTACGGGCACCGCACAATGGAGAAGTGAACGAAGCCATACCCGTCGTCCGGGTCACCGAGCACGGGACCGCCAAGCTGATGCCCGATGTCGATCGGGAGCGGGCCTGGTTGCTGACCGTCGACGGGGCGCCGCAGTCGTATGTGGATCTCGACGAGCCGACGCATCTCGAGTTCGAGTACGCCCGGCGGCTGGGGTATGTGCTGGATGCCGTGGCGGAGGCCGGTGCGCCGCTGGACGTGCTGCATCTCGGCGGGGGCGCCTGCACGCTGCCCCGGTATGTGGCGGCGACCCGGCCCGGTTCCCGGCAGGACGTCGTGGACGCCGACCGGGAGCTGCTGGAGCTGGTCACCGAGCACCTGCCGCTGGCGGACGGCACCGGGATCGCCCTGCACGCCGCCGACGCGCGGGGCTGGCTGGAGGCGGCGCCCGGGGACTCGGCCGACGTGATCGTCGCCGATGTCTTCGGCGGGTCCCGGATTCCCGCGCATCTGACCTCGCTGGACTACGCACGGGAGGCCGAGCGGGTGCTGCGGGGCGACGGGGTCTACCTGGCCAACCTCGCGGACTCCGCCCCCTTCGGCTTCCTGCGCTCCCAACTCGCCACGTTCGCCGCCGTCTTCGAGGAGCTTGCGCTCATCGCCGAGCCCGGCGTGCTGCGCGGGCGGCGGTTCGGGAACGCGGTGCTCATCGCCTCGCACCGGCCGGTCGACGCCGGCGCGCTGGCCCGTCGTACAGCCGCCGACGCCTTCCCGGCGCGGGTCGAACACGGGCTCGCGCTGCGGGAGTTCGTCGGCGCGGCCCGGCCGGTCGGGGACCCGGACGCCGTACCGTCACCCGAGCCCCCCGGCGGAGCGTTCGGGATCGGATGAGGCGGCCGTCGGCTGCGAGGTGACCGGGACCGTGCGGCGGGTGAGGTTGCGTACGTCCGGGACGAGGAGCACCGCGGCCGTGACGGCGACGACCACGCCCGCGCAGCCCCACAGGGCCGGGCCCCGGCCGAAGGCGTCCTCCGCGGGGCCCGCCAGCGCCGTCGCCAGGGGCAGCAGGGAGACGGAGCCGAACCAGTCGTAGGCCGAGACCCGGGAGAGCTTCTCCTCGGGGATCTCCTGGTGCAGCGCGGTCATCCAGGAGACGCCGAACACCTCGACCGTGGTCCCGGCCAGGAACATCACCGCGCAGAGGACCGCCACGGGGACGGGTACGGCCAGCGCCGCCGAGGGGAGGGCGAGCGGGAAGATGCACAGGGTGCCGGTGAACAGCAGGCGGCGGGGTTTCCAGCGGGTCATCAGGAGGGCCCCGGCCACCGTGCCCGCGCCGAACGCGGCCAGCGCCAGGCCCCACGGACCGGGTCCGCCCAGGCTGTCGCGGGCGACCAGCGGGCCGTAGACCGCGTCGGCGGCGCCCACCATCGCGTTCGCGATCGAGAACTGGACGACGATTCCCCACAGCCAGGGGCGGCCCGCGAACTCCCGCCAGCCCTCCCGGAGGTCGGCCAGCATCCCCTGGCCCGGGGTGCGCGGCGGAATGTGGCTGACGTCGAGGAACGAGCGGAGCGTCCCGGCGACCGCGAACGCCGCCGCGTCCACCGCCAGCACCCAGCCGGGTCCGATCGCGGCCACCATCGCGCCGCCCAGGGCCGCACCCCCGAGGGCGGCGCTCTGCATCGCCATCCGGAACACGGCGAACGCACGGCCCGCCTGTTCGCCGCTCACCGAGGACAGCAGCATGCCCTCCGCCGCCGGGCTGAAGAACGCCTGGCCGGTGCCGCCCAGCGCGCTGAGCAGCATCATCTGCCAGAGCCGGGGGTCGCCGGTGAGCACGAGGACGGCGAAGGCTCCGTGGGAGAGGAAGTTGAGGGCGTTGGCCGCGACCATCACGCGGTGGCGGGGGAAGCGGTCCGCCATCGCGCCGCCGACGAGCAGGAACAGCACCAGCGGGAAGGTGCGGGCGGCGGCCACCAGGCCGACGTCCCCGCCGTCGCCGCCCGCGTCCAGCACCGCGAACGCGGCGGCGATCAGGGAGCCGTTGGCGCCCAGGCTCGTCACGACCGTCGCCGCGGTCAGCAGGCTGTAGTTGCGGCCCGCCCAGGCGGGTCTGCGCAGGCGGACGGCGGTGCCGGGGGTGCCGGGAGTACCGGGGGAGTCGGAGGCGGAGGTCACCGCCCGACTATCCCCGCCGGGAGCCCGCCCTGCCAATCCGATTCCCGGGCATCTGCTGTGCGGGCATCCGGGCCCCGGCCGCCGTCAGCCCTCGGTCGGGGTGCCGTGCAGCCGGACCGTGCTGAGGATCTTCATGATCGTCGCGGTCGGGACCTCGCCGTTGACTCCCTTGGCACCGTAGAAGTCCCACGACACCAGGTCGCCGGCCGAGTTCTCGAAGCCGAACGTGATCGCCTTGCCGTCGCTCGCGCACTTGCCCTTCTGCGGGGTGTTCGTCGAACGCGCCCAGGCGTAGGCGCCCTTGAGACCCGAAGCGGTGGTGTAGGCGGTGGCCTTCTTGTCGTAGGTGATGGTCTTCTTGTCCGGGTAGGTGTAGCCGCCGTACACCCACCAGGGGACCTCCCGGACGGCCGCGTCGCCCGCGGTCTTCGCGCCGCTCTCGCCCTTGGTGCCCGTCGCCGCCAGGGCGGTGTCCTCGGTCCTGCCGTCCTTGTCGTCGTCGCTCGTGCACCACTTCGACTTGTACTGGGCGGGCGCCGACATCGTGATGATCGGCTTGCCGTCCTTGTCCTCGAAGCCGACGGACGTCCCCGAGGTCAGGACCTCCCAGTCGGCCGGCACGTCGAAGGCCGTGCCCCACTTGGGGTTCACGACGGTCTTCCAGCCCGCGATCGTCGGCTTCTCGGTCGCGTCGCCGCCGCGCGGACTGTCGTCCGTCGACGCGGAGGCAGAGGCGGAGGCGGACACGGCCGGCGAGTGGGTCGCCTGCTGGTTCTTGCCGGTGTCCGCCTTGTCGTCCTTCTTGCCGCCGAGGACCAGGAACCCGGTCACCCCGGCCGCCACCACGACGGCCGTCGCCGCGACGATCGCGACCAGCTTCGTGCGGTCGCGACCCCCGCCGCCCCCGCCCTGCGGTGCCTGCGGAGTGCCGGCGGGCCCGGGCGGGCCCCACTGCGGCTGCTGCCCGTACCCGCCGCCCTGCTGCGGGTACTGCTGGTAGCCGGGCTGCTGGTACGGATTCGGCTGCTGGTAACCCGGTTGCTGATACGGGTTGTTCTGCGGGTACTGCTCGCCCCCTGGCGGCTGCTGTTCTGGCCACATGGCTCGCAACCCTAGTGCCGCCAGGGACACGATCCGGTCACCGGTCCTCGTCGGGACCGTACCGAGAGACCGGCCGGCCGGGACGTCCCGGCACCTCGGCCGACCGGGACGTCCTGACAACGATCACCGCAGCGGCTCTGGTCAGTCTCGGCTACTCGTGAGTAACATGACCGTCATGAGCACTGACCAGATGTCGATCGGCGAGATGCTCGCCGCCACGGTCCCGATGGTGCGGACCCTCAACCTGGAGTACCTGGAGACCACTCCGGAGCGGGCCGTGCTGTCCCTGCCGGACCAGGGCGACTTCCACAACCACATCGGCGGCCCGCACGCGGGCGCGATGTTCACCCTCGCCGAGTCCGCGAGCGGCGCGATCGTGCTCGCCGCCTTCGGCGACCAGCTCTCCCGGGCCGTACCGCTCGCCGTCAGCGCCGAGATCGCCTACAAGAAGGTCGCCCTCGGCCCGGTCAGGGCCACCGCGACCCTGGGCCGTCCGATCGCCGACGTCGTCGCCGAACTCGACGAGGGCAAGCGCCCCGAGTTCCCGGTCACCGTCGCCATCACGCGCGAGGACGGCGCGGTCACCGGCGAGATGACCGTCGTGTGGACCCTGCGTCCCAACGGCTGACCGGCCTGACCGGCGCTGCCGGTCGGCGGTGCGGAACTTCGAAAGGGGGCGCGGGCCGCCGGGCCCGCACCCCCCTCCATCGGGGCCGCTCAGGCGGCGCGGCGCTCCTCGCGCCCGGCCCCGTCCTCCGCCAGGCCCGCCACGAACTCCTTGAGCCATGCCGTGAACTCGGGCCCCAGGTCCGGGCGTTCGCAGGCGAGCCGGACCACCGTGCGCAGGTAGTCGCCCTTGTCGCCGGTGTCGTAGCGCAGTCCGTCGAAGACGACGCCGTGGACCGTGCCGGCCGCGGCCAGGTCCTGCAACGCGTCCGTCAGCTGGATCTCGCCGCCCCGGCCGGGCGCGGTCCGCTCCAGGACGCCGAACACCTCGGGGTCGAGTACATAGCGGCCGATGACCGCGTAGTTGCTGGGCGCCCTCTCCGGAGACGGCTTCTCCACCAGGCCGGTCACCCTGACCACACCGCTCTCGCCGGTCGGCTCGACGGCGGCGCAGCCGTAGAGGTGGACCTGTGACGGGTCGACCTCCATCAGTGCGACGACACTGCCCCGATAGCGGTCGCGGACGTCGAGCATCTGGCTGAGCAGGGTCTCGCGGGCGTCGATCAGGTCGTCGCCGAGCAGTACCGCGAAGGGCTGGTCGCCCACGTGGTGCTTGGCGCACAGCACCGCGTGGCCGAGGCCGAGCGGGTCGCCCTGGCGGATGTGGTGGATGTCGGCGAGTCGCGCGGCATCGCGGACGGCGTCCAGGCGCACGGTGTCGCCCTTGGCGGCCAGCGCCTGCTCCAGCTCGAAGGCGTGGTCGAAGTGGTCCTCGATGGCCCGCTTGTGCCGGCCGGTGACCATGAGGATGTCGTCGAGCCCGGCATTGGCCGCCTCCTCGACGACGTACTGGATGGCCGGCTTGTCGACGACCGGCAGCATCTCCTTCGGCGTCGCCTTGGTGGCGGGCAGGAACCGGGTGCCGAGCCCGGCGGCCGGGACGACGGCCTTGCGGACCGGCCGGGAGGATGTGGGGGTGGGGGAGGAGTGGGGGGCGATCATGCGGCCCATGCTGACCCGCCGGGATGAGAGGGGCCCCGGAGAAACGTGGGAGGCGGCTGTGGAACTCCGCGTTCCGCCGCAGGTGACCAAGACCGTCCGGGAGTTGAAGATTTCGTGTGCCATCGGGTCCCCGGCGCACACAAGTTGAACCTGTGCGACCGCTGAATCCCGGCCAGCCATGGATACCGCCGGTAACTTATCTGAATTCCCGAGTCTTTGAACTTAGGTCACCCCAACTTCTTGTTTCCTGTGAGGCGTGTGTGCGAAGGTGAGCCACCCCGCGGGAGGGTCCGGAGATCGGTACGGCCAACAGGCCGGACGTTATGGACCCGAAAAGGTACGCACCAATCAGCACTGCATTCCGTCAGGGCGCCATTTCGCATGCCGTCCTGCGGCCCGGAAGGAAATGGTTCAGTGCAATCCCCCTACCCCCCACGCCCGCCTTACCCGCCTCGCCCCGGTTCGACCCCGGGGGAGTCCGACCGCAATCTGGTCGCCCAGCTCACCGGCACCCCCGCGGCCCGGCACCATGCCGTCGCCCTGCTGCTCGCCCGGCACTGGGGCGCCACCTGCGACTACGCCGTCGTCTGCCTCGCCGCCGCCACGCCCACCGCCCAGCTCGTCGCCAGTGCCGCCTTCGAACGGGTCCTCGGCCGGCTCGCCGGCGGCGCGGTGGGCGGCGCCCTGCGTCCGCAGCTCCTCGTGGCCGTACGGGAGACGGTCCGCGCCTGGGCCGCCGACGAAGCCATTTCGGTGGTCGCACCGGAACTGCGCAAGACCACCGGCGGCCGCGGACTGGGCGCCGCGAGACCCGGCACCCCGGAAAGACGGCAACTCGCGGAGCGCGCTTTCCAGGCCCTTCCGGGAGCCTCGCAATGCCTCCTCTGGCACTCCGAGGTCGAAGCCGAACCCATAAACATACCCGCTGGTCTGCTGGGTGTCGACACCGCAACCGCGACGGCCGCCCTCGACCAGGCCCGCGAACAATTCCGGATCGGATTGGTACGCGCCCACCGGGAACTCGCGCCTTCGAAGGAATGCCGCTTCTACAACCGGCTCCTCGACGTCCCCATTCGCCGGGGCGGCTCTCTGCTCCCCGATGTGCAACGGCATCTGACCGAGTGCCGCTACTGCCGGCACGCCGCCGAACAGCTCAGCCATTTCGACGGCGGCCTGGAGGTGCTGCTGGCCGAGACCGTGCTCGGCTGGGGCGCCCGCCGCTACCTCGACGCGCGGTCCGCCCGCGGCGCGCTCGTCGAGGCCTGGCCGGCCGGCGGCGAACCCGCACCCGCGGCGGTGCCCGCCGGACGGCACCGCATCGGGTCCGCGGGCGGACGGCGCAAGGCCGTGCTGGCCGGGGCCGGGCTGGTCTCGCTCGCCCTGCTCGCCACCGTGCTCGTCGCCAAGAGCTGGTCCGACGACAACGGTGTCCCGCACCCCGGCGCCACCACCTGGGGAGCCCCCAGCGGCGGCACCACCCGGCCCGGCCCCGCCGCGAAGTCGCCCTCCTCGGGCTCTCCGTCCCCGGCCTCCGTGGGCGAGCCCGTCGAGATCGCCCACGGCAGGCTGCGCGGCCTCGACGCCGGGCTCTGCGTCGACGTGCTCGGGGGCCGGCCGCGGGTGGGCGCGCAACTGCGGCTCGGCACGTGCTCGGACGCCGGGTCCCAGCAGTGGTCGTACCAGGACGACGGCATGCTGCGCAGCGCGCTCGACCCCACCCTCTGCCTCGCCGCCGACCCCGGCAGGCACAGTGTCGTGGTCGCCGGCTGCCTGGTGCACGCGGGGGAGGTGTCGTACGACCTGACGGTGCGCGGGGAACTCGTGCTGCGCTGGGACAGGGACCTCGCCCTGGCCGCGGACGGGACCCGGGTGGTGGTGGCCCGGCGCAGCGGGGCGGCCGGGCAGCGCTGGGAGCTGGAGCCGGGGGAGGGCGGAGTCGCGGTGACTCCGCGACCCGCGCGACCCGCGCCACCCGCGCCGAAGAAGGGCGAGTCGCCCGGGACGTCCGAGCCGCCGCCGCTACCGGTGGTTCCGCAGAACGATCCCGGCGAGCCGCAGCAGCCGTACGCCACCCGGGCCGCGCAGGTCGGAGCCCCTCGGGATCCCGTGCCCGGCACGCCGACCGCACCCCGCGAGCCCGTGGACCCGGTCTCCGAAGCGGTCGGCGACGTCCTGGACTCGGTACCGGCCACCGTGACGGACGCCGTGGGTTCCGTCCCGGACGTCGTGAGCGGAGTGGGCGGCCTGCTCGGCTGACGTCCGCACCGGGCCCCGCCTCGCCTCCGGGCCCGGCTGGACCGATGGTCTGCTACTGGTGCACACCAAGGCCAAGTACCGGCAGAAGCCGACGCGTTCCAGTTCGTCGAACCACCTGTCCCGTTGCGACTCGGGGAGCCTTCGCCCGCACCAGGGGCAGAACCCTGTGTGTCCGGGCACGCGAAGGGGGCGTCGTGCCGGTCGCAGGGCACAGGCCAAACGCGCGGAACCGACGGCTCTCCGGTCCTTTGCTTCAAGGGTTTACAAGAATTTTCCCCGCTGTGCGTTTCATTCGAAGCAATACGGTTGACGACAGGTTTTTGTCAGGATTGGGTGAGGGTTCGCGCGGATACGTTCGGCGCGGGTTTCCGGTGTGCCAGGATCGAGCCAGCGGACCGAAGTCATCCCGAATTTACAGAGCTCGGCGCGGTCGCACGCCGCGTTGCCTGGCGATGTGTGCCGGGTGAATGACCGGGGTGCTTTGACGGGCTTGTGGCGGTGTGCCGCCGGTGATCCGGGCGTCGAGCGGCGGTCGCGTCGAAGTGAATTGCTCGGATTTTCGGCTCTTGCGGTGAATTCCTCCCGATGGCCGAATCAATGCTACCCGTCGTGATGGGTCAGCTCCGTTATTGACCCGCGAGTAACGAACTCGCTAGTTTCCGGTGGCCTCACCCGAGCTTTCCGCCGCACACATCCCCCACCGTGCTGTCCTCCCGATTATTCGGAGCGCCATGACGTCCCCTGTGCGTGCCGTCGACCTGATCATCTGCATCACCCCTTTCGGAGAACCCGATGCCAGGCTCGCCACAGCGGTCTGTGCCGCCGGCGGACTCGGCGTCCTGGACCTGGGCCGCGGCGACCGACGAGCCCGGGAGGCGCTGGCCCGGCTGAGACGGGCGGCGCCGGGACCGTACGGCGTGCGGATCGCCGCCGGCTGCGCCCTCACCCCGGACGAGCTCACCCGGGACGACCCCGGCCCGGCCCCCGACATCGTGGTCAGGGCCGCCGACGCACCCTGGACCGTCTCCGAACTCGCCGCGCACACCCGCGTGTTGGCCGAGGTCACCGACCTGGCCGGGGCACGTGCGGCGGTCGCGGCCGGTGCGCACGGGCTGATCGCCCGGGGGGCTGAGAGCGGCGGCCGGGTCGGCGATCTCAGCACCTTCGTCCTCCTCCAACAGCTGCTCGCAGCAAGCGAGTTGGAGGTCCCCGTGTGGGCCGCCGGCGGCATCGGACCGCACACGGCGGCGGCCGCGGTGGCCGGCGGCGCGGCCGGGGTGGTCCTCGACAGCCAGCTGGCCCTGCTCGCCGAATCCCGGCTGCCCGAGGCGACGGCCGCCGCACTGCGCTCCCTGGACGGCTCCGAGACCGTCGTCGTGGCCGGTCACCGGATCCTGCACCGGCGCGGCCCGGACGCCGTGCGCCCGCCCGCCGACACCCCGGCCGCGGTCGCCGCACTCCTCGGCGCCGAGGACCCGCGCACCCAACTGCTCCCGGTCGGCCAGGACGGCTTCCTCGCCGCCCGGTTCGCCGAGCGGTGGGGCGATGTACGGCGGACCGTACGGGAGTTGACCGCCGCGATCCACGGGAACGGGACTGCCGCAGGCGCCGCGCTGCGGCCCGCCACCTCCGCCATGAGCCGGGCCCTCGGCACCCGGCTGCCCCTCGCCCAGGGCCCGATGACCCGGGTGAGCGACCGGGCCGCCTTCGCCGCGGCCGTCGCCGACGACGGGGCGCTGCCCTTCCTGGCGCTGGCCCTCGCCGACGGCGCCCGCACCCGGCAGATGCTGACCGAGGCCAAGGCCGCGCTCGACGGACGCCCCTGGGGTGTCGGCGTGCTGGGCTTCGCGCCCGAGGAACTCAGGAATGCCCAGCTCGAAGCGGTACGCGAGCTGCGGCCCAGCCACGCCATCGTCGCGGGCGGCCGGCCCGCCCAGGCGGAGGCACTGGAGCGGGCCGGGATCAGCACCTTCCTGCACGTGCCCTCGCCCGGGCTGCTGCGGCAGTTCCTGGAGGCCGGTGCCCGCAAGTTCGTGTTCGAGGGCTCCGAGTGCGGCGGCCATGTCGGACCGCGCGCGAGCTTCCCGCTCTGGGAGGCCCAGCTCGCCGTACTGGAGGACTTCCCGGACGCCGAGAACCTGGAGGTGTTCTTCGCGGGCGGCATCCACGACGAACGCTCGGCGGCCATGGTCGCCGCGCTCGCCGCGCCGCTCACCGCCCGGGGCGCGGCCGTCGGCCTGCTCATGGGCACCGCCTACCTCTTCACCGAGGAGGCAGTGGACCGCGGCGCGATCCAGCCCCTGTTCCAGCGCCAGGTCATGGCGGCCGCCTCGACCGCCCTGCTGGAGACCGCGCCCGGCCACGCCACCCGCTGCGTCCCCAGCCCGTTCACCTACAACTACCGCGAGCGTGAAGCGGAGTTGCGGGAGAGCGGGGTACCCGACCGGCGGGTGTGGGAGGAGCTGGAACGGCTCAACGTCGGACGGCTGCGGATCGCCAGCAAGGGCGTCGACCGGGTGGGCGACGGCGAGTTGACGCCCGTCAACGAGCAACGGCAGTTCTCCGACGGGATGTTCATGGCCGGAGAGGTCGCCGTGCTGCGCTCGGCGACCACCACCGTGGCCGCCCTGCACCACGCCGTGACCGACGGGGCCGCCGACTTCCTGGCCCGGCGGACGGCGGTGCCACAGCCGCCCGCACCGGCCGCCCCCGCACCGCTCGACATCGCGATCGTCGGCATGGCCTGCATGTTCCCGCAGGCGCCCGACCTCGCCGCGTTCTGGGCCAACGTGGTCGCCGGACACGACGCGGTCACCGAGGTGCCGGTGGAGCGCTGGGATCCGGCCGTGCACCACGCCGACGGCAGCACGACGTCCAAATGGGGCGGCTTCCTGCCGCCGATCCCCTTCGACCCGCTGGGCTACGGCATCCCGCCGGCCTCCCTCGGACACATCGAACCCGTCCAGCTGCTCGCCCTGGAGGCCGCCCGGCGCGCCCTGGACAACGCCGGATACGGCGAGCGGGGGCGGGAGTTCGACCGGTCGCGCACCTCCGTCGTGTTCGGCGCCGAGGCCGGCAGCGACCTCTCCAACGCGGCCACCCTGCGCGCCGTACTGCCCTCCTACTACGGCAAGGTGCCCGACGGTCTCGAGGACCAGCTGCCGCAGCTCACCGAGGACTCCTTCCCGGGCATGCTCGCCAACGTCATCTCCGGCCGGATCGCCAACCGGCTCGACCTCGGCGGCGCCAACTACACCGTCGACGCCGCCTGCGCCTCCTCGCTGGCCGCCGTCGACGTCGCCTGCAAGGAACTCACCGCCGGCACCAGCGACGTCGTGCTGTGCGGCGGCGCCGACCTGCACAACGGCATCAACGACTACGTCCTGTTCTCCTCGGTGCACGCCCTCTCCCCGACCGGCCGCTCCCGCGCCTTCGACGGCTCCGCCGACGGCATCGCGCTCGGCGAGGGCGTGGCCTGCGTCGTCCTCAAACGGCTGGCCGACGCCGAGCGCGACGGCGACCGGATCTACGGCGTGATCAAGGGCCTGGGCTCGTCCAGCGACGGCCGCTCCCTGGGCCTGACCGCCCCGCGCCCCGAGGGCCAGCGGGCCGCCCTGCAGCGGGCGTACCGCAGCGCCGGGATCTCCCCGGCACAGGTCGGCCTGGTCGAGGCGCACGGCACCGGGACCGTCGTCGGCGACCGCACCGAACTCACCATCCTCAGCGAGGTGTTCGCGGAAGCGGGCGCGGAGAACGGCGGTTGCGCGCTCGGGTCGGTCAAGTCCCAGATCGGGCACACCAAGTGCGCCGCGGGGCTCGCCGGGCTGATCAAGACCACCCTCGCCCTGCACACCGGCGTCAAGCCGCCCACCCTGCACCTAGACCACCCCAACCCGGCCTGGCGGGAGGACGGCAGCCCGTTCGCCTTCCACACCGAGGCCCGGCCCTGGGCCACCCCGCCCGCCGAACGGGTCGCCGGGGTCAGCGCGTTCGGGTTCGGCGGCACCAACTTCCATGTGGTGCTGGCCGCGTACGACAGCGCGGTACCGCCGGAACAGGGCCTGGACGCCTGGCCCGCCGAGCTGTTCGTGTTCCGGGGGCGGGACGAGCAGGCCGCCCACCGCGGCGTCGAGGAGATCCTGCGGGCCGCCGGGACCGGTTCCTGGCGGCTGCGCGACCTGGCGCTCGCCGCCGCCCGCCGCGCGGACGCCTCGCACGAGCCGGTACGGGCCGCGGTGGTCGCGACCGACGTGGCCGGGCTGACCGGACAACTGCGCCGCGTCCTCGCGGCGGAGCACGACCCGGCCGCCGGCATCCACCTGGCCGACCCGCTACCGGACGCCGACACCGACGCCCGCACCCGCGCCGACGCCGACGCCCGCGCCGACGCCGCCCCGGACACCGACGCCAAGGTCGCCTTCCTCTTCCCCGGCCAGGGCAGCCAGCGCCCCGGCATGCTCGCCGACGTCCTCATCGCCTTCCCCGAGCTCCAGCACTACCTCCAGCTCGGCCGCGGCCACGCCGACGCCCTCTACCCGCCCACCGCGTTCGACGACGACACCCGCGAGCGCCACCGGGCCGCCCTCACCGACACCCGGGCCGCCCAGCCCGCCCTCGGCATCACCGGCCTCGCCGCGCACGCCTTCCTGACGGCGGCCGGGGTCCGCCCCGACATGGCCGCCGGACACAGCTACGGCGAACTCGTCGCCCTCAGCGCGGCCGGCGCCCTCACCCCCGAGACCCTCCTGGACCTGAGCGCCGCACGCGCTGCCGCGATCCTGGCCGCCGCGGGCGACGAACCCGGCACCATGGCCGCCGTGTCCGCCGGAGCGGACGACGTCGAGCGCGCGCTGCGGACGGCCGGAGCCCCGGACTCCGTGGTCGTGGCCAACCACAACTCGCCCCGGCAGACGGTCATCTCCGGCCCGACCGGCGAAGTGACCGAAACCGTAAAGCTGTTGCGCGAGGCGGGCCTCGGCGCCAAACGGATCCCGGTGGCCTGCGCCTTCCACAGCCCGGTCGTGGCCGGCGCGGGCGACCGGTTCGCGGAAGTCCTCGCGGACACGGCCGTACGAGCACCCGAGTTCCCGGTGTGGTCCAACCGCACGGCGGCCCCCTACCGGCCCGACGCCGACGCCGTACGCGCCGAACTCGCCGCCCAGATCGGCTCACCCGTCGCCTTCGCCGCCCAGATCGAGGCGATGTACGAGGCCGGGGCCCGCGTCTTCGTGGAGGCCGGGCCCGGAACTGTCCTCACCCGGCTCGTCGGGCAGATCCTCGGCGACCGCCCGCACACCACCGTGGCCTGCGAGCCGCGGGCCGGCAGCGGACTGCGCGGCTGGCTCGACGCGCTCGCCCACCTGGCCGTGGCCGGTGCCCCGGTACGCACCGCCTGGCTGCTGCGCGGCCGGGACGCCGTGGACGCGATCCGGACCCCGGCGCCCAAGCGGCCCGGCTGGACGGTCGACGGACAGCTTGTGCGCACCGCCGCCGGAGACCTCCTGCCCGGTGCCCTCGCACCGGCCCGACGAGTCGTGGAGACGACGACTGTGACGACGAACCAGCCGCACGGAGCCCCGGCCGACCGGGACGCGCTGATCTCCGAGTTCCTGCGCACCAGCAGGGAGATGGTCGCCGCCCAGCGCGATGTGCTGCTCACCTATTTCGGGGCGACCCAGGTGCAGGTACCGGCCGCGCCGGTGCTCCAGCAGCTGCCGTCCGCCGAAGTGGTCGTGGCGCAGCCGCAGTCGGCGGAGCCCGCACCCGCCCCCGCGGTCGAGCCCGAGGCCGGGCCCGCTGCGGCGGCCGACGTCGAGCGGGTCGTCCTGGAGATCATCAGCGAGCGCACCGGCTACCCCGTCGACATGATCGAGCCCGACCTCGACCTGGAGGCGGACCTGAGCATCGACTCCATCAAGCGGGCCGAGATCGCGGGGGAGCTGGCCAAGCGGCTCGGCATCGCGGGCGGCGCGGAGACCCTGGACGACGCCGAACTGGAGGAGCTGGCGAAGGCCCGCACGGCGGCCGCGGTGACGGGGTGGCTGAAGGCGCGGGTGGACGAGGGCGGCTCCGCCGGGCAGGCCGCGGTCCCGGCGGTCGCGGAGCCCGTGGGCGGGAGCGGTTCCGGGGCGGCTTCGCGTCCCACGGTCGCCGAACCGGCCGACGGGGCCGGTACCGACCCGGTTTCCGGTCCCGGGGCCGGTGCTGAGCCCCTCACCGGGGTGGCCCCCAAGCGCTTCGCCCTGCGGCCCGTCGCCCTGGCCCAGCCGGACCCGGAGGCCGATCCCGCGGCGCTGCTCACCGGCAAACGGTTCATGCTGCTCGGGGCGGAGACCGGCCCGGCCGCCGACCGGGTCGCGGCGCGGCTCGCCGGGTACGGGGCCGAGGTCGTGACCGAGGCGGCCGACCGGCTGCTCGGCGCGGCGGACGGCACCGTGGACGGGGTGCTGTATCTGGGCGGCCTGCCCGGGGCCGCCGAGGCCCCGGTCCTGCCGGACGCCTACCCGGTGCTGCGCGCGGCCCTCGCCCGCGGCCCGCGCTGGCTGCTGGCCGTCCACCCCGCCGACGGCGCGGACGCGGCCCGCTCGGCCGGGCTGCACGGGCTGTTCCGTACCGTGGCCCGGGAGTACCCGGACACCGTCGCCCGGGTCGTGACCCTCGGGGACACCGCACCGGAGGCGGTCGCCGACGCGCTGCTCGCCGAACTGCTCGCGCCCGAACCGGCTCCGGTCGTGCTCCGCACGGCCGCCGGCCGCCAGGGTCTCGAACTGGTCGAGGTACCGCCCGGCGCGCTCGCCGGCACCGGGGCCGGACCGGCCGGGGAGGGGGCCGCCGAGGCCGCCGCCCTCGGCCTCGACCGGGACTCGGTGGTGCTGCTGGTCGGCGGGGCCCGGGGCATCACCGCGAAGTTCGCGGCCGGCCTCGCCGCCGCCTGCCGCTGCCGGATCGAACTGCTCGGCCGCACCCCCGCACCCACCGGCCCGGAGAGTCCGGACACCGCCGCCGCCCGCACCCCGGCCGGACTCCGCACCGCCCTCGCCGCCCGGGGCGGCCTGAAGCCCGCCGAGATCAACCGCGAGGCCGAACTGATCCTGGCCCAGCGGGAGATCACCGCCACCCTGGACGAACTCGGTGCGCTCGGCAGCGAGGCGCGCTACCGCGCCGTCGACTTCCGCGACCGCGACGCCGCACTCCAGGCCGTCAAGGAGATCCACGCCGACCACGGCCGCCTGGACGGGGTCGTGTTCGCGGCCGGGGTGATCGAGGACCGGCTGATCGCCGAGAAGACCCCGGAGTCCTTCCAGCGGGTGTACGGGACGAAGACGGCCGGCGCGGCCACCCTGCTCGCCGCCCTTGAGGAACTGCCCAACGGGCCCGGTTTCGCGGTGCTGTTCGGCAGCATCTCGGCCGTCCTCGGTAACCGCGGCCAGGCCGACTACGCTGCCGCCAACGACGCCCTGGAGAGCCTCGGCGCCGGCTGGGCGGAGCGCACCGGGAACCGCGCGCTGACCGTGCACTGGGGGCCGTGGGCGCCCGTCGGCGGCCACACCGGCATGGTCAGCCCGGAACTCGGGCGCGAGTACGCACGGCGCGGCATCGAGCTGATCGACCCCGACGAAGGCACCGCCGCCCTGCTGCGGGAGCTCGCCTGGGGCGAGGAGTCCGTGCGGGCCGTCGTCTACACCGCCTCGGGCTGGTGACATGACCGACGACCGCCGGACACCGGTCGCGATCGTGGGCATGGCGGTGCTGCTCCCCGGCGCCGCGGGCCTCGACGCCTACTGGAGAAACCTGCGCGACGGCGTGGACGCGATCGGCGAGGTGCCCGAAGGACGCTGGGACGCGGACTACTACCGGCCGGGCTCGGCCACCGGGCCCGCCGTCCCCGACCAGGTGTACTGCCGGCGCGGCGGCTTCGTGGACGGACTGGCCGAGGTGGAGGTCACCCGGTACGGGATCATGCCGAACTCCGTGTCCGGCACCGAACCCGACCAGCTGATCGCCCTCGACGTGGCCGCCGCCGCGATCGCCGACGCGGGCGGCGAGGACCGGCTGCCCGACCGGCACCGGATCGGCGTGGTCCTGGGCCGGGGCGGCTACCTCACCCCCGGCCTGGTCCGGCTGGACCAGCGGGTCCGGACGGCGGGGCAACTCGTGCGCACCCTGGGCGAGTTGGTGCCCGACCTCACGCCCGGCCAACTCGCCCGGGTACGCGAGGCGTTCACCGACCGGCTCGGCCCCGCCAGTCCCGAGTCCGCGATCGGCCTGGTGCCCAACCTCGCCGCCTCCAGGATCGCCAACCGCCTCGACCTGCGCGGCCCCGCCTACACCGTGGACGCGGCCTGCGCCTCCTCCCTGGTCGCCGTCGACCAGGCCGTCACCGAGCTCACCGCCGGGCGCTGCGACCTGATGCTCGCCGGGGGAGTGCACCACTGCCACGACATCACCCTGTGGAGCGTCTTCTCCCAGCTGCGCGCGCTCTCCCCGAGCGAGCGCATCCGCCCCTTCCACCGCGACGCCGACGGCATCCTCATCGGCGAGGGCACCGGAGTCGTCGTCCTCAAGCGCCTCGCGGACGCCGAACGCGACGGCGACCGCGTCTACGCCGTGATCCGCGGCACCGGCGTGGCCAGCGACGGCCGTACCGCCGGACTCGTCAACCCCGACCCCGGCGGCCAGACCCACGCCGTCCGCCAGGCCTGGCGGGCCGCCGGCCTCGACCCCGCCGCACCGCACTCCGTCGGCCTCCTGGAGGCGCACGGCACCGCCACCCCGGCCGGTGACGCGGCCGAACTGACCACGCTGGCCGAGGTCTTCGGACCCGGCGGACCCGGCGGACCCAGCGGGCGCAGCGACGACCGGAGCGGCGAACGGGCCGTGCTGGGCTCGGTGAAGTCGATGATCGGCCACACCATGCCGGCCGCCGGAGTCGCCGGGCTGGTCAAGGCCGCCCTCGCGCTGCACCACGCCACCCTGCTGCCCACACTGCACTGCGACGACCCGCACCCGGCGCTCGCCGCCACCCGCTTCCGCACCCTGGACCGGGCCGCGCCCTGGGAGACCGCTCCCGGACAGCCGGTCCGCAGAGCCGGCGTGAACGCCTTCGGGTTCGGCGGGATCAACGCGCACGTGGTGCTGGAGGAGGCCCCCGGCAACCGCGCCGCCGCCGTCGGCCGCCGAAGCGCAGCAGTCACCGCACCCCACGTCACCGAGGTCACCGAACCCGAGCGCATCCTCCTGCTCGCCGCCGACACCCCCGAACAGCTGGCCGCCGTCCTGGCCGCCGACGACTCCGCCGTCCTCGCCGCCGGTCTCGCCCCCGAGGAGACCCACCCGCAGGCCGGCCCCGCCCGGCTCGGCATCGTCGACCCCACCGCCAAACGCCTCGCCCTCGCGCGGCGCGCGGTCGGCAAGGGCCGCGCCTGGCCGGGCCGCAACGACGTGTGGTTCCGGCCCGCCGCGCTGCTGCCGACCGGCAGACTGGCCTTCGTCTTCCCCGGCCTGGAAGGCGAGTTCACTCCCCGCGTCGACGACATCGCCGCGCATTTCGGCCTCCCCACCGTCCCCGGCCCGGTCACGGACGCCGTGCGGGTGGGGGACGTGGGCCGTCATGGGTTCGGTGTCGTCGGCGTGGGGCGGCTGCTGGACTCGGCGCTGCGCCGGATGGGCGTGGTGCCGGACGCGGTCGCCGGGCACAGCGTCGGCGAGTGGACGGCGATGGCGGCCGCCGGGCTCTACTCGGGTGACCAAGTGGACGCGTTCATGGCCGAGTTCGACCCGGACGCGGTCACCGTCCCGGGCCTCGCGTTCGCCGCGGTCGGCGCCTCCGCCGACCGGGTCCGCGCCGCACTCCACGAGGACTGGGCGGACGCCGGGATCGTGCTCTCGCACGACAACGCGCCGAACCAGTCGATGGTCTGCGGCCCGGACCGGGCCGTGGCGGACTTCGTCCGTGCCTTCCGTGCCGACGGCGTGCTGTGCCAGGTGCTGCCGTTCCGGTCCGGGTTCCACACCCCGATGCTGGAGCCGTACCTGGCCCCCATCAAGGAGGCCGCCGAACGCTTCCGGCTGCACCGGCCGACGGTCCCGGTCTGGTCCGGCACCACCGCGGCCCCCTTCCCGGCGGCCGAGGCGGAGGTACGCGAGCTGTTCGTCCGGCACCTGCTGGAGCCGGTCCGGTTCCGGCAGCTGGTCGAGGCCATGTACGCCGCCGGGCACCGGGTCTTCGTCCAGACCGGCCCCGGCCGGCTGGCCTCCCTGATCGCCGACACCCTCGCCGACCGCGACCACCTCGCCGTCGCCGCCAACTCCCCGCACCACTCAGGACTGGCCCAACTCCGGCGCGTGGCAACGGCGTTGTGGACGGCCGGCGCCTCCGTCGCCCCGGCGGTGCCGAGGACGGGCGGTGCGGCCACGCCCGCACGGCAGCTGCCGCCCGTCCGGCTCGATCTGGGCGGCGCCCTGGTGTCGCTGGACGGCCCGGAACTGCCCGAACTCCGCACGGCGTTGGGCAGTGGCAGGCGGACGCCCATCGGGCCGTCCCCGCTGGACGACCTGGCCGCCCGCATCCCGGCCGCCGCCGAACTCGACGCGCTGCTGCGGGAGACGGCCGACACGGCAGCGGCCGTCCTCACCGCGATCCGCACCCCGTCCGGCACCACGACCCCCGTCACCGCCCGGGCCCTGCCCCGCATCCCGGCCCCCAGTGCACCCCAGCCCACCGCACCCCGGCCCGCAACACCCGAGCCGCCGCCCCCCACCTCCCGCACCACCATCCTCCAGGTGTCCCCCGAGGCGATGCCCCACCTCCTCGACCACTGCTTCTTCCCACAGCGCCCCGGCTGGCCCGACACCGAGGACCGCTGGCCGGTGGTCCCCGCCACCACGATCGTCCAGCACATGATGGACGCCGCCGAGGACACCACCGGACTGCGTGCGGTCGCCGTGCACGGAGCCCGCTTCGACCGCTGGCTCACCGCCACACCCCCCGTCGAGGTCCCGGTCACCGTCACCCCCGGGGAGCCCGGCCGCGTCTCGGTCACCTTCGGCCCCACCGCCCGCGCGGTGATCGAACTCGCCCCCCACCACTCCGCACCCCCCGCCGCCCCCGCACACCCCCCGACCCCCGAACGCGGCCCCGACCACACCGCCGCCCAGCTCTACTCCGAGCGCTGGATGTTCCACGGCCCGGCGTTCCAGGGCGTCACCGAGCTCACCGCGATCGGCGACCGGCACGTCCGCGGCACGATCACCACGCCCACCGCCCCGGGCGCGCTGCTCGACAACGTCGGTCAGATCCTCGGCTACTGGATCATGGCCACCCGCACCGAGCGGACCGTCGTCTTCCCGGTGCAGATGCGGGAGATGCGCTTTTACGGCCCGCACCCCGCCCCCGGCACCGAGGTCGGCTGCCTGGTGCGGATCACCTCGCTCACCGACACCGTCCTGGAGGCGGACGTGGAGCTGACCGTCGGCGACCGGGTCTGGGCCCGGATCGACGGCTGGCAGGACCGCCGCTTCGACAACGACCCGCACACCCGCCCCGTCGAGCGCTTCCCGGAACGCAACACCCTCTCCGAAGCCCGGCCCGGCGGCTGGACCCTGCTCCACGAACGCTGGCCGGACCTGGCCTCCCGCGAACTGATCATGCGCAACTCCCTCGGCGGAGCGGAACGTTCGGAGTACGCAGCGCGCCCGCCGCGCGGCCGCCGGCAGTGGCTGCTGGGCCGGATCGCCGCCAAGGACGCGGTACGGCAGTGGCTCTGGCAGCACGGCGAGGGCCCGGTCTTCCCGGCCGAACTCCGGTTCCAGAACGACGAGTTGGGCCGCCCGTACGTGGTCGGCGTGCACGGCCGCACGCTGCCCGCGCTGGACGTCTCCCTCGCCCACCGGGCCGAGGCGGCGGTGGCGATCGTACGGCCGCACACCCCCGGACCCGGTCCGGGCATCGACCTCGAAGAGGTCACCGAACGCGACCCGGCCGCCCTGCAGGCCGCGCTCGGCGCGGACGAACTCCGGCTGCTGCACGACCTTTCCGCCGACGGCGCGGACGGAGCGGACGGCGCAGGCCGAGCAGCCAGCTCCCGGTCCCTGTGGTTCACCCGGTTCTGGGCCGCCAAGGAAGCCGTCGCCAAGGCGGAGGGCACCGGATTCGACGGCCGGCCACGGGACTTCACCGTCCTGGAAGCGGCCCCCGACGGCAGCCGGCTGCTGGTCTCGGGCCGGCTGGAACGCGCCTACCCGGTGCGCTGCGCGCCGGTCCGCAATCCCCCCGCACTGCCGGACCGCGACTACGTCGTGGCCTGGACCACCGGACCGGCAGCCGCAGACCCCGAGGAGGACCCGCGATGAATCCCATCGAGCCCGAAGTCCGCGCCGACGAGGAGGCGGTCCTCGCCGACCTCGCGCGGATGCTCCGCACCCTCCTGGAGGAGTACGGCGACGACGACGCCGAGATCGGCATGAGCACCACCTTCAACCGCGACCTGGAGCTGGAGAGCATCGACCTGGTCACCCTGGCCGGGCTCCTGGAGGAGCGGTACGGGAAGCGGGTCAACTTCGCCGAGTTCCTGGCCGGGATGGAGTTCGACGAGATCATCGGGCTGACCGTCGGCCGGCTCGTCGAGTACGTGGTGTGGAGCCTGAAGGCCACGGAGGCGGGCTGAGCCATGGCGATGGTCGACACCGGGGACATCCGGCTGCACGTACAGAGAATGGGCCCGGCGGAGGGCCGTACCCCCCTCGCCACCGTGGTCCTCGTCCACGGGCTGCTCACCGACAGCCTGGCCAGCTACTACTTCACCGTGGCCCCCGCCTTCGCGGCCTCCGGTCTCGACGTGGTCATGTACGACCTGCGCGGTCACGGCCGCAGCGCCCGCCCGGCCGGCGGCTACACCCTCGACCACAACATCGACGACCTGGAGGCCCTGCTCGACCGGCTGTCGGTCACCGGCCCGGTGCACCTCGTCGGCAACTCCTACGGCGGCACCATCGCCTTCGGCTACGCGGCCCGCCACCCCGAGCGCACCGCCAGCCTGACCCTCATCGAGTCCGAGCCGGCGACCGCCGCCTGGGCCGCGAAGATCGGCGGCATCCTGCACCGGGTGGTCACCGAACTCGCCCACAACGAGTCGGACGCGATCGCCTGGATCACCGCCAACCGCAGCCACAACACCGCCCGCCTGGCCAAGGGCGCGGCCCGGCTCGCCCGCGAGACCAGCCTCGGCCGGGACATCCCGGCCAGCCGGGTCCTGACCGAGGACCAGATCAGCGCCGTACGCTGCCCGGTCCTCGGGGTGTACGGCGGTGACTCCGACCTGGTCGCGGTGGTCCCGCTGAAGGAGGCCCTGCTGGCGGACTACCGGTCGGTGGTGCTGCCCGGACACGAACACTCGGTGCTGGTCGAGGCGGCCGGCACGGTCGGCGGACACATCCTGGAGCTGATCCACACGGTCGGCGGGGCACGAGCGGCCGGGGTCCGGTGAGCGGCTTCCTGTTCGTCGTACCTCCCCTGGTCGGGCACATCAACCCGGCCGTCGGGGTGGCGGCCGAACTCACCGCGCGCGGGCACCGGGTGGCCTGGGTCTGCGCGGACGCCGGACTGGTGCGCCGGCTGGCGGGACCGCGGGCGCGGGTGTTCCCGTGCGCGGGGACCGCCGAGGGGGAGCGGCCCGCCGACCTGCGCGGCGCGGAGGCGCTGAAGTTCCTCTGGGAGTGGTTCCTGGTGCCCCTGGCGGACGCCATGGCGCCCGGCGTACGGGCGGCCGTCGACGACTTCCGCCCCGATGTGGTGGTCGCCGACCAACAGGCCTTCGCCGGCGCCCTGGTGGCCGAGCGGCTGGGCCTGCCCTGGGCGACCTCCGCGACCACCTCGGCCGAGTTCGGCGGCGCCTACGACGGCATCCCCAAGGTCGCCGAGTGGCTCCGGGACCGCCTCGCGGAACTACGGGACCGCATCGGCGACCCGGCGGGCACCGCCGACCCGCGCTTCTCGCCCCGGCTCACCCTCGCCTTCACCACCCCCGAACTGGCGGGCCCCACCGACCGGCCGGCGGTCCGCTACGTGGGCCCCTCGATCACCGAGCGCCCGGTCACCGACGGCTTCCCCTGGGAGTGGCTGGACCCGAGCCGGGAACGGGTCCTCATCTCCCTCGGCACCGCCAACGCGGACGTGGGCGGCCGGTTCCTCGCCGAGTGCGTGGCCGCCGTACGCGAACGGGCCCACCAGGTGCAGGCGTTGGTGGCCGACCCCGGCGCCACCCTGCCTCCGGCGGCCGACGACAAGGACCTGCTGATCCTGCCCTCCCTGCCCCAACTCCCGCTCCTGGAAAGGGTCGACGCGGTCGTCTGCCATGCCGGGCACAACACGGTGTGCGAGGCACTGTGGCACGGCGTTCCGCTGGTCGTCGCCCCCATCCGCGACGACCAGCCGGTGATCGCCGGGCAGGTCGTCGACGCCGGCGCGGGCATCCGGGTCAGGTTCGGCCGGGTCACCGCCGCGCGGCTGGGCGAGGCCCTCGACACCGTCCTGTACGAGCCCGGCCCGCGCACGGCGGCCGCCAGGATCCGCACCGCGTTCCGCGCGGCCGGCGGCGCGCCGGCCGCCGCGACCCACCTGGAACGCCTCGCAGCCGACCCGCACGCAAGGAGAACCGATGAGCAAGCAGAGTGAGATCGAGGCGCTGCGCTCCGCCTATCAGAAGGACCTCGCCGAGGGCACCGACCGCTTCTTCGAACCCCCGCGCAGCACCTGCCCCTGGTGCGGCTCCGACCGGCTGACCACCCGGTTGCGCACCACCGACCTGCTCCAGCACAAGCCCGGCGCCTTCGCCCTCGACCGCTGCCAGGAGTGCGGACACACCTTCCAGAACCCGCGCCTGAACGAGACCGGCCTGGAGTTCTACTACCGCGACTTCTACGACGGCCTCGGCGAGCAGAAGATGAGCGGCACCTTCGGCGGCCGCACCAAGATGTACCAGGGCCGCGCCCGGTCCATGGTCCCGCACGACCCGACCCCGAAGAACTGGCTCGACGTCGGCACCGGCCACGGCCACTTCTGCGAGGCCGCCCGCGAGGTCCTGCCCGGCACCGCCTTCGACGGCCTCGACTTCACCGACGGCGTCGAACTCGCCGCCCGCGAGGGCCGCGTCGAGCACGCCTACCACGGCGCCTTCCCCGACCTGGCCCCCGAGCTCGCCGCGCGCTACGACGTGGTCAGCATGTTCCACTACCTGGAACACAGCACCGACCCCGACCGCGAACTGCGCGCCGCCCACGAGACGGTACGCCCCGGCGGCCACCTCCTCATCGAGGTCCCCGACCCGGAGAGCCGCTACGCCCGCCTCCTGGGCCGCTGGTGGCTGCCCTGGCTGCAGCCGCAGCACCTGCACTTCATCCCGGTCGCCAACCTCCGCGCCCGCCTCACCGACCTGGGCTTCACGGTCGTCGCCGAGCAGCACGCCGAGGCCCACGACCCCGTCGACCTGCTGGCCGCCGTCTGGCTCGCCCTGGACCACACCGCCCCGCGCGAGGACGCCCCCTGGCTGCCGACACCGCCCGGCGCCCTCCAGAAGACCCTCCGCGCCGCCCTGCTCATCGCGGGCATCCCGGCCCTGATCGCCGGCACCCTCCTGGACCGCTTCGCCGTACGCCCGCTCTCGCACCGCCTGCGCGTCTCCAACGCCTACCGGATCGTGGCCCGCCGCGACTGAGGACGGCTCACAGCACCTTCGCGCGGATCATCGCCGACAGCACCAGGGCGCCCGGCAGCAGCGGCAACCAGTCGGTCAGGACGCGGTAGCCGATCACGGTCGCGGTGGCCACGGCCAGCGGGGAGCCGAACGCGGCCAGCGTGAACACCAGCGCCGCGTCCACCGCGACCCCGCCGGGCACCGGCACGGCACCTCCGGCCGTGCCCGCCGCCAGATACGCGAGGGTCACCTCCGGCCACGACAGCCCGAGCCCGAGCGCCTCCCCGGTGCAGGCCAGCACGCTCGCCTGCACCAGCGGCATCGCCGTGGCCCCGCCCCACAGGGCCAGCACCCGGGACGGCCGCGCATGCACCGCCCGGGCATCGGTGAGCGCACACCGCACCAGCCCCGTCACCGGCCGCCGCAGCGGTCGTACGACGGCCATCGCCGTGCCCGCCAGGGCGAGGCCGGCGGCGACCGGGATCAGCACCACGCCGTCCGGCACCAGCTCGCCCAGCCGCCGCCACGCGGACGAGGACAGCAGGAACCCGATCAGCACGACCGTCTTGGCGCCCGACTTGGCCACCGAGTACAGCGCGATCGAGGAGGTGGCCCGCTCCAGGGGGACGCCCCGGGTGCGCAGGAAACGCACGGTGACGGCGTGCGCGCCGAGTCCGGCGGGCAGCGCGTGGTTGGCGGCCCCGGCGGCGAACTGCGAGGCCAGCAGCAGCCCCGGCGGCAGCCGTTCGGGTACCGCGCCCTGCCGCATGCAGGCGGCCACCACCCAGGTCAGGCAGGTGCAGGCGGCTCCGGCCAGCAGCCAGGCCGGTTCGGCGCGGGCGAGCCGGGTGACGCCCTCGTACAGCAGGGACTGGTTGGCCAGCCCCCAGACCGCGGCGACGAGCAGCGGGGACAGGCACAGGGCGAGCCGGAGCGGCCGGCCCGCCGTCGAGGGCGACGGCAGCGGACGCACGGGCGGCGCGTCGGAGCGGAGCGAGGACAGAGAGGACACGGGGACGTTGTCCTTCCACGGCGGGCCTGCGGTGGGGCGCCGCAGGCAAGCGGAGACGCCGGGAGCCTTCCCATCCCGAATGACCCCCGGATGTCCGAAAACCGAAGGCAGGAGGGCGGGCCGGTGCCAGGGGCACGGCGGTACCCGGCGGACCCGGTAGCCTTCCTGGGGAAGGAGCACGCGACAGGGGAGGATCCGGCGGTGCACGTCCAGGAATGGCTCGACTCGGTACCGGCGGTCGCCGTCTACGCCGTGGTGGCACTGGTCATCGGTGTGGAGAGCCTGGGCATCCCGCTCCCGGGCGAGATCGTCCTGGTCTCCGCCGCGCTGCTGTCCTCCCAGCACTCGGGCGTCAACCCGTTCGTCCTCGGCGCCTGTGCGACCGCGGGCGCGGTGATCGGCGACTCCATCGGCTACGCGATCGGCCGCAAGGGCGGCCGCCCGCTGCTGGCCTGGCTGGGAAACAAATTCCCGAGCCACTTCAGCGAGGGCCACGTCGCCACCGCCGAGCGCTCCTTCGAGAAGTGGGGCATGTGGGCGGTCTTCGTCGGCCGCTTCATCGCCCTCCTCCGCATCTTCGCGGGCCCGCTGGCCGGCGTCCTCCAGATGCCCTACTGGAAGTTCCTGACCGCCAACCTCCTCGGCGGCATCTGCTGGGCGGGCGGCACCACGGCGGTCGTCTACTACGTCGGCATCGTCGCGGAGGACTGGCTGAAGAGGTTCTCCTACGTGGGCCTGGCAGCAGCGGTCCTCTTCGGCCTGGCGTCCATGCTGATCGTCCGACGCAAGGCGAAGAAGGCCCAGGTGACGATGAAGGAAGCGGAACCTGTGAGTGCCGGGGAGTAGAGGTCTTTTTTGGGGGGCGCGGAGCTGTATCAATTTGCGGCTCCGCCGCGTGGGCGCGACCAGCCCCCACCGCGCCGCACCCGCTATGAGTCCTGCTCATGCACCCCGCGATGCGCCTTCGCCAACTCCGCATACAAGGTCCCGTTGAGGGTCACCCCCTCCCGCTCCTCCCGGCTGAGCTCGCGCCGCACCTTCGCCGGCACCCCCGCCACCAACGACCCCGGCGGCACCACCATCCCCTGCGGCACCAACGCCTGCGCGGCCACCAGCGACCCCGCCCCGATCACGGCCCCGTTGAGCACGGTCGCCCCCATCCCGATGAGGCAGTCGTCCCCCACGGTCGCCCCGTGCACCACGGCGTTGTGCCCGATGGACACCCGCTCCCCGACCGTCACAGGGAACCCCGGATCCGCGTGCAATGTCACATTGTCCTGGACGTTCGCCTGCGCCCCCACGACGATCTTCTCCACATCCCCCCGCACCACCGCGCCGTACCAGACACTCGCCCCGGCCTCCAGCGTCACGTCCCCGATCACCGAGGCCGTCGGCGCCACGAACACGTCGGCCTCGACCTTCGGCTCACGCCCCCCGATCCCCACGATCAGCGCTTTCTGCGTCACCACGGTCTCCCATCGTCATCGACGTCCACGGCAACCTAGCTCACCCCCTGGGGCGAAGATCACAGCAGCCCACCCTCTGTAAGTCGGCGCCCGCTGAGTACCGTGACCCCGTGCCGAAGCCCAAGAACACGTTCTCATTCTGGCGACACCGCCTCGCCCAGCGCGCAGTGCACGCGGCCTGGGCCTGGGTCCAGCGCACCGGCTCGGTCACGGCCGAGCACCCGGCAGGGCTCCGCTTCGGCGCCCTCGGCGAAGCCACCCGCCTCGCCTTCCCGCTCGGCACGGTCTTCGGCGAGCCGTGGATCCACCTCGGCTCGCACTGCATCGTCGGCGAACAGGTCACCCTCACCGCGGGCCTCATGCCCGACCTCGACCTCGGCCCCGACCCGATCCTGCGCATCGGCGACGGCGTGGTCCTGGGCCGCGGCAGTCACGTCATCGCGGACACGACGGTCACCATCGGCAGCGACTGCTACTTCGGCCCGTACGTCTACGTGACCTCCACCAACCACTCCTACGACGACCCGCACGAGCCCATCGGCAGGCAGTGGCCCCGCATGGAGCCCGTGGAGATCGGCCCGGGCTGCTGGATCGGCACCGGCGCGGTGATCCTGCCGGGCGCGCGGATCGGCCGGAACGTGGTGGTGGCCGCCGGCGCGGTGGTCCGGGGCGCGGTGCCCGACCACGCCGTGGTGGCCGGCGCGCCCGCCCGGGTGGTACGCCGATGGACCCCCGAGACCGGCTGGCAGCCGCCGCTGCGCACGCCCCCGCCGGTGCCGATCCCGGCCGGCACCACGCCGGAGCAACTGCGTGCGCTGGCGGAGCTGGCCGAGGAGGACGTGGCCCGGCTCGCCGAACTGGAGCCCGAGAGCTGAGCGGCGCCGGCCGGGCCGTCGGCCGCCGCTCAGCCGGTGGCCAGCAGCAGCGTTCCCACCAGCGCCAGCCCGGCGCCCGCCGCCTGGATCGCGCGCAGCCGTTCACTGAGGAAACCGCGGGCCGCGAGCGCGGTGACCACCGGGTAGAGCGAGGCGAGCACCGCGGCGACGGTGACCGGGCCGTGCTGGGCGGCGACCGAGTACGTCCCGTTGGCCGCGACGTCGGCGAGACCGACGAAGCCCAGCGCCGGGAGCGCGGACCAGGCGAAGCCGCCCTCCGGCAGCGCGGGCCCGCCCTTGCGCACGGACAGCCACAGGGCGGCGCCGCCGGTCGCGACGCTGGTCAGCCGCTGTACGAAGAGGGCCAGGAAGAGGCCGGCGACCGTGGTGGACGCCTCTGTGATCAGCGCGAACACGGTGCCGAAGCCGGCCGCCGCGACCAGGGTGAGCAGGATCGTCCGGCGCTGGACGGGCGCGCCGCGCAGCTGGGGACCGCCGGCCAGGACGACCCCGGTGACGGCGACCGCGATGCCCGCGACCTGGAGCAGCCCCGGCCGCTCACCGAGGAACAGCCCGACCCCGACCGGGACAGCGACGCTCAGCGTGGCCAGCGGGGAGACCACCCCCATCGGGCCGAGGGCGAGGGCCTTGTAGAAGGAGAACAGCGCGACCGGTCCGACCAGACCCGCCGCGAAGGCGAACCACAGCCGCGGCCCGGCCTCGCTCCAGCCGCCGGTGGCGGCCACGACCACGCCCAGGACCACCGCCGCCAGGCCCTGCGACACGACGACCACCGTGAGCGCCGGGGCGCGTCGTGTGAGCAGCCCGCCGCCGAAGTCGGCCAGTCCCCACAGGAGACTGGTGGTCAGGGCGAAGAATGCTGTCACGACCCGCCTCGCAGTACAGTTCGGTGAACGATCAGGTACACCCCACCGTAGTTCACCAAGATGAACTCCGTCATCTAAAATATTGGACCATGATGCTCTCCACGATGGACGGAACGTGTCGGACCTCGACCTGCTGACCCAGTCCCTGGCCCGCAACGTCAAGCACTGGCGGGCGGTGCGCGGCTTCACCCTGGACGTGCTCGCGACCCGGGCCGGGGTCAGCCGCGGCATGCTGATCCAGATCGAGCAGGCCCGCACCAACCCGAGCATCGGCACCGTCGTCAAGATCGGTGACGCGCTGGGCATCAGCATCACCACCCTGCTCGACTACGAGCAGGGCCCGAAGGTCCAGATCATCCCCGCCGACAAGGCCGTACGGCTCTGGCACACCGAGGCCGGCAGCTACAACCGGCTCCTCGCCGGCACCGAGGCGCCCGGCCCGCTGGAGATGTGGGACTGGCACCTGATGCCGGGCGAGAGCAGCCCGTCGGAACCCCACCCCACCGGCACGGTGGAGATCGTCCATGTCATCGCCGGTGAGCTGACCCTCACCGTCGACGGGACCGAGTACCGCGTGCCGACGGGGGCCAGCGCTTCCTTCGAGGCCAACACGGCCCATGTGTACGGCAACACCGGGGACGTGCCGACGGAGATGGTGATGACGGTCTCCGTGCCGCCCGTGCCCTGAGCCTCCCGGAGCGGGCTGTTAACGTGCGGACATGCGCGCACCCATCGGAAACTTCGACACCGCCGTCCCGGCCCCCGACTGCCTCGACGAGCTGACCGCGCCGGTCGCCGCCGCCCTGCGCGACTGGACCGGTGCCGTGCCCGCCGACCGGATCGTCTACGTCGAGACCGACCCGCAGTGGGCGGACACCGCGGTCTTCGTCGAGCACTACGGGCGCGACCTGCTGGAGCGGTCGGCCAACTGCGTGGTGGTGGCGGGCAAGCGCGGCGGTGAGACCACCCTGGCGGCCTGTCTGGTGCTCTCCACGACCAAGGTGGACGTCAACGGCGTGGTGCGCCGCCAACTCGGCGCCCGCAAGGCCTCGTTCGCCGCGACGGACACCGCGACCGGCGCGACCGGCATGGAGTACGGCGGCATCACCCCGATCGGACTCCCGGGCGACTGGCCGCTGCTGGTGGACTCGGCCGTGGTCGACCTGCCCTACGTCCTGGTCGGCAGCGGCCGCCGCCGCGGCAAACTCCTCGTCCCCGGCAAGGCGTTCGCCGAACTGCCGGGCGCCGTGGTGCTGGAGGGGCTCGGGGTCTAGGAAAGGGCGTGCGCGTGGTGGGCCAGTGCCTGGTGCGGGTCCGCCTGGCCGGGGGCCGGTGCCGGATCGGCGTGCACCAGGGCCGCCGTCAGCCTCGGTACGGCGTGCAGCAGCGCGTGTTCGGCCCCGACGGCGATCGCGTGGGCCTGCCGTACGGTCGCCTCGCCGTCGACCACCACCGCCACCTCGGCGCGCAGCCGGTGCCCGATCCACCGCAACCGCAGCTCACCCACCGCCCGCACTCCCGGCACCTCGCGCAGTGCCCGCTCGGCCCGGTCCGTCAACTCCGGGTCCACGGCGTCCATCACCCGCCGGAACACCTCGCGCGCCGCGTCCCGCAGCACCAGCGCGATCGCCGCGGTGATCGCCAACCCCACCAGCGGGTCGGCGAGTTGCCAGCCGAGCGCCGAGCCGCCGGCCCCCAGCAGGACGGCCAGTGAGGTGAATCCGTCGGTCCGGGCGTGCAACCCGTCGGCCACCAGCGCGGCCGAGCCGATCTCCCGGCCCACCCGGATCCGGTACCGGGCCACCCACTCGTTCCCGGCGAACCCGGCCAGTGCGGCCACCGCGACCGCCGGGAGGTGCGCGACCGGGCGCGGATCCAGCAGCCGGTCGACCGCGGTCCAGGCGGCGAAGGCGGCCGACGCGGTGATCGTCAGCACGATCGCGATCCCCGCGAGGTCCTCCGCCCGCCCGTAGCCGTAGGTGAAGCGGCGGTTCGCCGCGCGGCGCCCGAGCACGAAGGCGATGCCCAGCGGTACGGCGGTCAGCGCGTCCGCCGCGTTGTGCACCGTGTCGCCGAGCAGGGCGACGGAGCCGGACAGGACCACCACGACCGCCTGCACGGCCGCCGTCGCACCGAGCACGGCCAGCGACACCCAGAGCGCCCGCATACCCCGCGCCGAGGACTCCAGCGCGGGGTCGAGCTTGTCGGCCGTCTCGTGGGAGTGGGGCTTCAGGAGGTGGGTCATACGGTGCCGGAGGCCACCGGACGCGGGGGAGGGGTGGGAGTGGGGGCGGCCGTGCCGGTGGTCGTGATCGTGGTCGTGCTCATGACCGGGGGCGGGGCCGGGGGCGGTCTCGGCGTGCCGGTCGTGGGTGTGGGCGTGCTCGTGGGGGTGCCGATCCTCCGCGTGGGCGTGCTCGTGGGGGTGGCGGTCGTCCGCGTGTGCGTGTTCGTGATGGTGCCGGTCGCTCATGCGGCTCCCCTCTCCGGTGCGCGGGACGTGGACACGGGACGCCCACGACGCCATTATGTGCGTATGAGCGCACGCTTGCACCTATCACCTGCGCATCATGCGCATCCGCGCACCCCGGGCGAGGGACAGTTCGCGCTCGCCGCCGAACTCCTCGCTCTGCTCGGCGACCGCACCCGGCTCACCCTGCTGCACGCCCTGACCACGGGGGAGGCCGACGTCAGCACGCTCACCGAAGTGTGCGGCGCCGCCCGGCCGGCCGTCAGCCAGCATCTGGCCCGGCTGCGGCTCGCGGGTCTGGTGGGCACGCGCAAGGAGGGGCGCCGGGTGGTGTACTCACTGCGCCACGGTCATCTGCGGCGGCTGGTCGAGGAGGCGCTGAAGGTGGCGGACCACCGGCTCACCGAGACGGCTACCGCACAAGACGGCTGAGTTTCTCCAGCAGGGCGAGCACCGCCTCCGGATCGCTGGTCGCGGCCGCCAGGGCCGGGCCGAGGGGTGCTTCCTGGACCGCCCTCATGCGGGCGGACGGCTCGGCGGCCGGGCTCAGCAGCGTCCGGCGGCCGTCGCGCGGGTCGGGTTCGGCCGTGACCGCCTCGGCGCTGCGCAGCCGGGCCACGCAGTTGGAGACCTGGCTCTGGGCCAGGCCGGTGCGCTGGGCGATCTCCGTGACCGTGGTCCGAGGATGGTCCCGCAGGTCGGCGGCGACGATCAGCACCGTGCCGACGCTGGTGGGGTGTTCGCCGATGCCGTCCGTGGGGATGGCCGACTCGGCGAGCTTCTGGAGGCGGTGGCCCAGCAGATAGAGGTCGGTGACGTTCACGCCCGTCAGGGTACATCAGCGCAAGATGCATCTCATCTTGATGCATCTCCATCTGATGGATATGCTTCTGGTCATGCTGAAGACGACGAAGCTCCGCGGCAACCCCTGGGCCGTCCTGGTCACCCTGTCCCTCGGGTTCTTCATGACGCTGCTCGACATGACGATCGTCAACATCGTGATCCCGAACGTGATGAGCGACCTGCACGCCGGGCTCGACCAGGTGATGTGGACCGTCAGCGGGTACACGCTCGTGCTGGCCGCGCTGCTGGTGACGGCCGCCCGGCTCGGTGACCTGAGGGGGCAGCGGGCGCTGTTCGCCACCGGGGTAGCGGTGTTCACGGCGGCCAGCGCGGTGTGCGGACTGGCCGGCGGGGTCGGGGTCCTCGTCGCCGCCCGGCTGGTGCAGGGGCTGGGGGCGGCGCTGCTCACCCCGCAGACCATGGCGTTGATCATGGCCGTGTTCCCGGCCGGGCGGCGCGGCACCGCGCTCGGCGTCTGGGGCTCGGTCGCCGGGGTGGCGACGCTGTCCGGGCCGACACTCGGCGGACTGCTGGTCAGCACGGTCGGCTGGCGCTGGGTCTTCTTCGTCAACGTCCCGATCGGCCTGCTGGTCCTCGCCCTCACCTTCCTGCTGGTCCCCGACCTGCGCACCGGCCGCGCCCACCGGCTCGACCTGCCCGGCGTCCTGCTCTCCACCACCGCCCTGACCTGCGTGACCTTCGCCCTGATGGAAGGCGACCGGTACGCCTGGAACGCCGGGATCCTCGCGCTCGGCGCCGCGGGGCTCGCCCTCGCCGCCCTGTTCCTGCGCCAGCAGGCACGCCGTCAGGAGACCGAACCGCTGGTGCCCTTCCGGCTCTTCGCGGACCGCGGCTTCACCGTGATGACCGCGCTGGTCGGTGCGATCGGGGCCGCCCTGATCGCCGCCGTGCTGCCGCTCGGCCTCTACTTCCAGCAGCAGCTCGGCTTCAGTGCGGTGCACGCCGGGCTGGCCCTGGCGCCCTCCCCGCTGGTCTCGCTCCTCGCCTCCCCGTTCGCCGGACGCCTCAGCGACCGGATCGGCGGCCGCCGGGTACTGCTGGCCGGGCTGCTGTCCTTCTGCGCCGGGCTGCTCGCGGTGCTCCTGCTCGCGCAGGGCTCGGCCTCGGCACTGGTCTTCACCGTGCCGCTGATGTTCATGGGCCTCGGCACCGGCTGCATGATCGCCCCGCTCTCCACCGAGGCGATGCGGCACGTGCCCGCGCCGCTGGCCGCAGCGGCCTCCGGGGTCAACAACACGGTCCGGCAGCTGGGTTCGGTCCTGGGCGCGGCCGCCGCCAGCGCCCTGATGGCCGCGGGGGCCACGCCCCTGGCCGGCATCCACCTGGCCATGGCCCTCGCGGTCGTCCTGCTCGCCCTCGCCGGTACGGCGCTGTTCACGACCCGCGCGGGAAGCCCGGCGACCGTACCGGCGTAGCGCATGGCGCGTATCGCGTGGCGCTCAGAAGGCGGCGGCCGAACCGAGGTACTGCTCGGCGAAGGCCGTCGCCGCCGCGCGCGAGGTGAACAGCCTGCGCAGCCGGGCCAGACTGGTGCCCGCGAGGAACGGGTCGCCGGAGGCCGTGCCGTGGTAGATGCCGGACAGGAACCGAGAGAACTCCTGGTAGTCCCAGACCCTGCGCAGACAGGCGTGCGAGTAGCCCTCCAGGCCGGTGCCGTCGCCCTTCGTGGCGTGCGCGGCCAGCGCGTCGCCCAGCAGGAAGGCGTCGTGCAGGGCGAGGTTCATGCCCTTGGCGGCGATCGGCGCGGTCAGGTGCCCGGCGTCACCGGCCAGGAAGAGGCGGCCGAACACCATCGGTTCGACCACGTAGTCGTGCATGTCCAGCACGCGCTTCTCGATCAGCCGCCCCTCGGTGAGCGGCGGCGCCCCAGCCGCGCCGAGCCGCTCCCGCAGTTCGTCCCAGACCCGGTCGTGCGGCCAGTTCTCCGGATCGTCGTCCGGCGGGCACTGGAGGTAGTAGCGGGTGATCTCGGGGCTGCGCGCCATGTGCCCGGCGAAGCCGTTCGGATGGACGCCGAACACCACGCAGTCCGAGGACGGCGGCGCCTCGGCGAGCAGCGCCAGCCACGCTATGCCGTAGTCCTGCCGGGCGACCCGTACCCGCCCGGCCGGTATCGCGTCCCGGGTCACCCCGCGCGCCCCGTCGCAGCCCGCCACGAACTCGCAGTGCAGGATGTGCCGTTCGCCGGTCGCGGGATCGAGGTACGACACGGTGGGCCGGTCCGTCTCCAGGTCCTGCAGCGTGACGTCCCGCACCCCGAACCTGATGTCACCGCCGCGTACGTCGGCGTACTCCCGCACCAGATCCGTCACCAGCAACGGCTGCGGATAGACGTAGTGATGATGGTCCGTCAGTTCGCTGTAGTCGAACCGGAACCGGTCGCCGCCGAACCGGAACTCGCACTCGCTGTGCACCTGCGCCCGGGCCTCCAGGCCGTCGGCCAGACCCCGCTGCCGGAGCCCGCGCACCGCCCATTCCTCGATGACCCCGGCCCGCGGCCGGCTCTCGATGAACTCTCTGCTCTCGGTCTCCAGGACCACGCAGTCGACGTCGGCGGCCCGCAGGATGTTGCCGACGGCCAGCCCGGCGGGCCCGGCACCCACGACGACGACCGTACGGCGTTCTTCGGACGGGGAGTTGGAGTGGGGGGAAGGGTGATTCACCCTCACATTATGACGGTGTCCCGTCAGCCACGGCAGTGCCGCCGTGGCTGACGGGACGCAGGTGAGAAGGAGGGGTCAGTGCGCCGGGGCGTCGGTGACCACGACCTCGTCGATGCTGCGCTCGATGTCCTCGGCCGTGGAAGCGGTGGCCTTGGCCCAGTAGTAGATGCCGATCGAGAAGGCGGCGATGACCAGGATGTCCCACCACAGCGCGATGTTGTTCTGGCCGCCGAAGCTGCCCTGCCAGGAGATCAGGCCCATGCCGATCAGATAGACGGGCAGCCACTGCGCGGCCCGGAAGTCCAGCCGGGGCGCGTCGGGCAGGTTCCTGCTGTGGGCGTAGAACGCGTAACCGCCGAGCAGCAGGTAGCCGAGGACGATCGCGAGGCCGAGCCGCCACAGGATGTCCCAGCCGGACCAGTAGATGATCAGGTTGGCGACCACGAACGACAGCGGCGAGAGCAGCTTGCCGAACGGCAGCCGGTACGGGCGCTCCAGCTGGGGCAGCTTGTCGGTGAAGACGCCGTACGCCAGCGGGGCGCCGGCGTACATCAGCACGCTCGCCGAGGTGATGAAGCCCACCAGCTGCTGCCAGCTCGGGAACGGCAGGAAGCAGATCACGCCGGTCACGAAGGACATGATGAGACCGAACCACGGCACACCGCGGGAGTCGGTCCGGGTGAAGATCTTCGGCGCGTAGCCGTTCTTCGCCAGGCCGTAGGAGACGCGGGAGGTGGCGGTGGTGTAGATGAGGCCGGTGCCGCCGGGGGAGATGATCGCGTCCAGGTAGAGGATCCAGGCCAGCCAGCCGAGGCCCACCAGGGTGGCGAGGCCGGCCCACGGGCCGCTGATGCCCTTGTACGCGAGGTGGCCCCAGCCGTGCGCGAAGGTGCTGTGCGGCAGCGCGGCGATGAACACGACCTGGAGCAGGACGTAGATGACGGCGCCGATCGCGACCGAGCCGAGCGTGGCGCGCGGCAGGTCCTTCTTCGGGTTGCGGCTCTCACCGGCCAGCTGGATGGCCTGCTCGAAGCCGAGCAGCGCGAAGATGATGCCGCTGGTGCTGATCGCGGTCAGTACGCCCTTGGCACCGAACGGGGCGAAGCCCTCCGAGTGGAAGTTGGCCGGGTGGAAGTTGCCGATCGCGATGATGAAGATCGCGGCCAGCGGCACGGCGATCTTCCACCAGGTCGCGGCGCTGTTGGTGTGCGCGAGCACCCGGACGCCGAAGAAGTTGACGCCGACGAACAGGGCCATGAGCACGACGGCCGCCAGCAGGCCGCTCGCGGTCAGGGTGCCGTCGGCGTGCTGCAGGTGCTGGGCCCACTTCCAGTGACCGGCGTAACCGATCATGGCCTCGACCTCGATCGGGGCCACGGTCGCGGCCTGCAGCCAGGAGAACCAGCCGAAGGACATGCCGGCCAGGCCGCCGAACGCGTAGTGCGGGTAGCGGGCGGTACCGCCCGCCACCGGGAACATGCCGCCGAGCTCGGCGTGCACCAGTGCCAGGAGCACGATCGCGATCGCGCCGATCACCCACGAGATGATCGCCGCGGGGCCGGCCACGCCGACCGCCTTCTCGGCGCCGTACAGCCATCCGGAGCCGATGATCGAGCCCACAGAGGCCCACATCAGGCCGATGAGCCCGACGTCCCGCCTCAGACCGCCCGAAGGTGTGATGTCCTCCGTCGCGGCATTCTCGACACTCACCATGTCAAGTGGCCTCTCAGTTTCTGAACGCAGATTTAACGAGCAAGAGGGCACAATTTAAGGGCGCATGCCGCAGGCGGAGAAGAGTGTTGCCGAAGATTTGACCCTCGATCTTTCTTGTCTTGGCCAAAGCTTTTGCACTGGTCAGCAAGGGTCACGGAATGTCCGTATTCAGTGGTGATATGTGAGAAGAGGGTAAGACAGGCAAGCTCAGATTTTCCTCAAATCTGCCTCAGATGTGGTCCATGCGAGGGATCTCGATGGCGGGGCAGCGGTCCATGACCATGGCGAGGCCGGCGTCGCGGGTGCGCTCGTAGGCGGCCTCGTCGATCACGCCGAGCTGGAACCAGACGGCCTTGGCTCCGACGGAGACCGCCTCGTCGGCGACGGCGCCGGCGAGGTCGCTGTTGACGAAAACGTCGACAACGTCGATCTCGAAGGGGATCGCGTCGAGCGAGGGGTACCCCGTTTCGCCGTGGACCGTCTCTGCCTTCGGGTGCACCGGCACGATGCGCTTTCCGAAGCGCTGGAGCACCGCGGCGACGCCGTATGCCGGGCGCCGCTGGTTCGTCGACAGGCCGACGACCGCCCAGGTGTCGCCGAGCTCGGTGAGGATCTTGCGGACTGTACCTTCGTCGGCGTACACGCTCGGGCTCCTTGAGGTCGATGCAGAGACTGCTGCGTCCGACAACAGTGGATGGACCGCGGCGATTCCTCTCGACCGTGACCGGGCATCCGGGCCGGCGCCGATGATCAGGGCCGGTAGACCATCCCCGGCTGTGGCTTGGCGGGGGCGAGGAGCTGGGAGACCGTGACGATGGTGTAGCCGCGCTGCTCGAGCGCCGTGAGGATCCCCGGGACGGCCGGCACGGTCCCCTTGTGCAGGTCGTGCAGCAGGATGATGCCGTCACGGTGGGTCTGGTCGAGCACCCGCTTGGTGATCAGGGCGGAGTCGGTCGTCTCGTAGTCCTTGGCGGTGACGCTCCACAGCACCTGCGCCAGCCCCAGGTCCCGGCAGACCTTGGCGACCTTGCGGTTGGTACGGCCCTCCGGCGGACGCATCAGGACGGGCTTGACACCGGTGATCCTCTCGATGGCGTCCTGCGTCCGGGCCAGCTCCTGACGGGCGTCGGCCTCGTCGAGGTCCGTCAACCTCCTGTGGTTCCAGGTGTGGTTGCCGATCTCGTTCCCGTCTTCCGCGATGCGCCGGAGGATGTCGGGGTACTTCGAGATGTGGCCCTTGCCCTGCACGAAGAACGTGGCGTGCAGCCCCCGCTGCCTGAGGATGTCCAGCAGCCGGGGAGTCGTGGGGCTGGGGCCGCCGTCGAAGCTGAGGGCCACGCACTTCGCCCTACGGCAGTCGACGGGTCCGGCCACCGAGCCCGATGCCTTGGCGCGGGCAGCGCGTGGCGAGGTGTGATCGTAGGTGGTGACCGTCAGTGCCAGAGTCACGGCCACGGCCAGGACGGCGGCCGCCGCTGTCGCGACGGCGATGAGTATGCGTGACCGTCTGGTACGCGCGCTGAAGAGCATGCGAGCCCTTTCTTCGGTGGAGTTCCGGGACTACCGCGTGCCGGTGAGAGCCGGCTTCGCGGTGAGGTCCCGCAGATGTGTGTCGAGCGTCAGGTGATGTCTCAGGATGCGTCCGAGCCGACGTTCCACCAGGGTGTGGACGAGCAGGGACAGCCCCAGCATGCAGATGACGGACAGGGCCATCGAGGGGAGCGGCCCCAGCCCCGGGAACGCCCGGATCAGGCCTTTGGCCAGGGGAATGCCGAGGCTCTGGTGGACGAGGTAGAAGGGGTAGGTGAGCGCCCCGGCGGTCACCGGCCAACGCCATCGCAGTCCGGCGAGCGGGCCGATTCCGGCGAGGGCCAGCAACCCGAGGCACAGGGTGAGGACGACCGCGCAGACGGCCCAGGAGGGCCGGGCCTCGCCAGGGGGTACGGCAGCGTGGTCGGCCACCCGCAGTTCGAGCACGGTGAGTTGGTAGCACCAGGCGAACCCGAGCAGCAGCCAGAGCAGGAGGTTCTGTCCGAACCTGTGCATGAGGTGGAGCACCATCCCGGCGACGAAGAGGCCGGTGTACCGGGTCAGTACGAACTCGTCGAGCAGCGGTGAGTGGATCTCAAGGGCGATGACACCGGCCAGGAGCCAGACTCCGCAGAACGCCACCACTCTCCGGTAGGAGAGGCCGAAGACCAGCAACACGGCCATCAGCAGGTAGAAACGCGCCTCCACCCAGAGCGTCCAGCTGACCCCGTCGACCGGATCGAGCCCCAGCGGTCCCGGGGCCATCGTCAGGTTCCCCAGGACCGTACGGGGGTCGATGCGGGTGGCGGCGGGCCAATGGCCCAGCCGCGAGACCAGGACGAGCAGGACGACCAGGAGTACCGCGCACCAGTAGGCCGGGAAGAGCCGTGAGATCCGGGAGACGGTGAACTGCGCGGGAGTCCGTCCCCAGCAGCTCATGCAGATCACGAATCCGCTGATGAGGAAGAAGAACTCGACGCCGAGCCAGCCGTAGCGGCTGATCTCGTGCAGGAGCGGGGCGGAGTCCCGGAGCTCGGCCCTGCCCCAGAAGTGAGGGGTGGGAGTGCCCAGGAAGTGGTAGGCGGCCACCATCAGCGCCGCCACCAGGCGGAGTCCGTCTATCGCGGTCAGGCGCGATCGCCCGTGGTGAGATTCGAGGGACGGTATGTCGGACGGCATGTCGCAACCGGGGCCGTCTCAGGCGGTGGGCAGGGGCGAGCGGCTGACACGTATCTTCGACCGGCCGCGCAGTACCGGGTGTTCGCTGCCCTCGGTGAGGGCGGCGCGGTTGTGCGGCTTCTTCGGCGACTTGGCGTCGGCGGGCATGATGAAGCAACCTCCGTGCAGAAGTTGGGGGATCCCGGTGGGGGATGAAGGCGATGACGTGGTGAAGCGGATGTGCCTCGATGCGGGGTCGCCGTGGTCAGACGCGGCGGCGCAGGAGCAGCACGGTGGCGCCCGTGAGCAGGACGGCCAGGCCGCCGAGGACGGCGGTGTCGGTCCACTGGAAGGCCCAGTAGTCACCGGCCGGGTTGGCTTCGTAGAAACGGGCGACGTACCCGTGCGCCGTCATGCACTCCTTGAGCTGGGCGCCTGACGGGTAGGGGCAGTTGAACACGGACTCATGGCGGCCGGAGGCGGTGATCAGGCCGTAGTCGCCGGTCGACCACTTCTCGCCCATCGGCGCCTTGGGGACGATGCCGGCGCTGACGTAGGTGTGCGGCGGGACCAGCAGCCGGGTCCAGTGGGTCCACTCCAGCAGGAGCGTCATCACCCCCGTCACCAGCAGGGTCAGACCCATCGCCGCCAGGACCCTGCGGACCAGCAGACCGAGCAGGGTGCCGGCCGCCAGGCCGAACAGGGCGGCCGCGACGACGCGGGGGCCTGAGCCGCTCAGCGCCGTGTCGTCGTACCAGAACAGGCCGTAGCTCCGGTCGGCGGCCGGCCGCCACCACCACCCGAACACCGCCGCGAGCAGGCCGGACAGGACGGTGGTGGTCGCCGCGGCCAGGGCGAACCGGGAGGCGAACCACTGGCCGCGGCTCACGCCCTGGGCGAGGACCACGCGATGTGTGCCCAGTTCCCGGTCGCGGCCCAGCAGCGGGGTGCCCCAGAAGACCCCGATGAGCACGGGCAGGGCGATGTTCAGCGCCCCGAGGTACTTCAGCGGCGCGACGTCCAGCAGGAGGAGCTGGCCGGTGTCGGACCGGGTGCAGAACAACGGCCCGGTGGCGCAGTGGTCGAACAGCCCGCTGTGCAGGGCGTCCAGCATGCCCGAGCGGCAGTAGGCGGCGATGGCCGCGGCGAGGAGCAGAGCGGCCGCACCGATGCCGGCCGGTACGCGCTGCTGGCGCCAGGCGAGCCAGAGGGAGCCCTTCACGCCGCCGCCTCCGTCCGCTCGCACGGGACGGGGTGCCCCGGCTCACCGGCCTGGAGATAGCCGACCAGGACGTCCTCCAGCCTGGGCCGCTCGACGTGCCAGTCGCCGCGCAGCGGTCCGTGCTGCCGTATCAGGGCGGTCAGCTGTCTGCCGGCGGTACGGCGCTGGACGACCGTGTGCTGTCCGGTCAGCGCGTCGGCCCGGTCGGCGGGTCCGGTCAGTACGGCGTGACTCTCGCGCAGTGCCTCGGCGTCCTCGCTCAACTCGGCGCGGCCGTCGCGCAGCACCAGCACCCAGTCGCAGGTCTCCTCCAACTCGGGCAGGACGTGCGAGGACAGCACGATGCTCGTGCCGCGCTCGGCGGCCTCGGCCATGAGCTCCGCCATGATCTCGCCTCGGGCCACGGGGTCGAGGTCGGCCAACGGCTCGTCGAGCAGCAGGAGTTCGGGCCGCTTGCCGAGCGCCAGGGCGAGTGCGACGCGGGTGCGCCGCCCGGGGGACAGCTCGCCGACGCGGGCGCCGGGCGGGATACCGCCCTCGCGGACGATCCGCTCGGCCGCCGTCCGGTCCCACGAGGAGTTCAGCTTCGCGCCCATCAGCAGGGTGTCCGCCACGGTGAAGCGGGGGTAGAGCGGCTTGTCCTGGGTCAGCAGGGCGACCCGGGCGCGGGCCTCGGCCGTACCGGGTACGGCGCCCTGCGTACGCAGTTCCCCGGAGCCGGCCCGCAGCAGGCCCCCGGCCAGGTGCAGCAGGGTGCTCTTGCCGGCGCCGTTGCGTCCGACGAGGGCGGCGATGCGACCGCCGGGCACGGTGAACTCGCAGTCCCGCAGGGCCCAGCCGCCCCGCCTCCGGTACCGGAATCCGAGTCCCGTGGCGCACAGCGCGGCCGGCGCGTCAGGCCCGGTCATACGTCCTCCTTCTTCCGTTCCCGGTCGCCCGGGGTGCGGCTGTCGTGCTTGTCGTCGTAGGCGTCCAGGACCGCGGTGACCATGGCGAGGACATCGGCCCGCTCCAGGCCCGCGGCCCGGGCGCGTGCCACCCAGTCGGTGACCTCCCGGCGCAGCGGCGAGTCGTCCTCCGCGCCCGGCCTGGCGAGTGATCGCGTCACGAAGGTTCCGAGGCCGCGGCGCAGTTCGACCAGGCCGGCCTGTTCCAGGTCGCGATAGGCCCGGAGCACGGTGTTGGGGTTGATGGCGGTCGCCGCCACCACCTCCTTGGCCGTGGGCAGCTTGTCCCCGACCTTCAGAAAGCCCATCCGGAGCGCCCGTTCGGTCTGCTCGACGATCTGTACGTAGGCCGGTACGCCGCTGCCACGGTCGATCCGGTAGTCGATCACGTCGCCTTCCTCGGTTCCACCACTGTTGTACTAATGAATTAATGGAAGCATGGTGGATGTGTGGCAGAGCTGTCAAACGCCAATGAGCGCGCAGGTACGGGGGAGCACCACCGTTGGGGCATGCCGCACAGGCGAGACATGAGGGGCGGGAGGCCACACCGGCCCGGTGCCCTTGCGGCTGGACGGGCCGCATGGCGAGTCAGGGTCAGCGGGGTTCCTCGTACGGGATGCGGTTCAAGTGCAGGACCTTGCCCAGAGTGCCCCATTCGTCGCCGCCGAGTTTGGTGAGCGGGCGCAGCAGCTCGCTGCTGGGGCGGTCGTCCACGAGGTACTCCTCGTCGACCACGGCATGGAACACCCGTCCGAAGACCAAGGTGCAGTTGCCCATGCGCAGGGTGGTGTGTGAACGGCACTCCAGAGCCACATGAGCGGCTGCCACTCTGGGCGGACGCACGGTCCTGCTGGCCTCGCGCTCGATGCCGGCGATGTCGAACTCGCTGACCGCACGCGGGAAGTCGGTGGCAGTGGCGTTGATCAGCTGAAGGAGCGGTTCGGACGAGAAGTTGACGACGAACTCTCCGGTTTCCTCGACGTTGCGCAGCGAGTCCTTCCGGCCGATCGAGGTGAACTGGACGATCGGGGGATCGGTGCTGGCGATGCTGAAGAAGGAGTGCGGGGCCAGGTTCTCGGTACGTCCGTCGGGCGTGATCGTGGAGACCCAGGCGATCGGCCGTGGAATGACGACCGACGTCAGAAACCGGTAGAAGGCCGCGCTGCTCATCGCCTCAGGGGCGTATTCCACACGCATGGACCGAGTATCGGACCAGCACACCTGAGCGTTCCGCAGCCCGGTCGGGCGTGTCGTGCCGAGGCCGGGGGGCGCTGCGTGACATCAACGGGTGGCCGCCCTGTTCAGCGCAGGTGCCTGTCGGCGATCTCCCGGTACTCCTGCGTGGTCGGCTTGGGTATCTGCGAGCCTTCGCCGTAGAGGGCGCGGCTGAATCTGACACGCAGCCGCCCGGCAAGGCCGGTGCCGGCGCCCGGACCCCCCGCGTCGCCGTTCGAGCCGGGGGCGATCGGCGCGTATTGCTCATGCTGGGTAAGAAGGTGGAGTTCCTCCTGGCTGAGCGGCTCGTGCAGCTCGACGAACTCGCCGTGCGGCAAACGCTTGATGACGCCGGTCTCGCGGCCGTGCAGCACCTTGTCGCGATCTGCGCGCTGCAGACCGAGGGCACAGCGCTTCGCCACGGCGTACGCCGCGAGAGGCACGACGAGGAGGCCGATACGGACGGCCCATGTCACTGATTCGACCGAGACATGGAAGCGGGTGGCGATGATGTCGTTCGCGGCGCCGATGAGCGACACCAGATAGAAGCTGATCCATGCGACACCGAGTGCCGTGCGCACGGGGCGGTTGCGTGGTCTGTCCAGAAGGTGCTGCTCGCGATCGTCCCCGGTCACCCAGGACTCGATGAACGGATACGCGCCCATGGCCGCGAAGAGGCCGACGCCCACCGCCAGCGGAATCAGGTTGTCCAGTGCCAGGGTGTGACCCCAGAAGTCGATTTCCCAGCCCGGCATGACGCGCAGCAGTCCGTCCGCCACGCCCATGTACCAGTCGGGCTGCGATCCGGCCGAGACCTGGTCGGCATGGTAGGGGCCGTACAGCCAGATGGGATTGATCTGCGCGACTGCGGCGATGGTGAGGATGGCACCGGCGACCAGCAGGAAGAGGCCCGCGGACTTCACCGCCCGCACCTTGAGCGGCAGGCCCACGACATTCCTGTTGCTCTGTCCCGGGCCCGGATACTGCGTGTGCTTGTGGTGGAGCAGCAGGAGCAGATGGGCCACGAGCAGCCCCACCATGAGGGCGGGGATGATCAGAACATGGATCGCGTTGAAGCGCGCCACCAGTTCACCGCCCGGGAACTCGCCTCCGAAGAGAAACATCGAGAGGTAGGTTCCGACGATCGGTATGGAAAGGATCGTTCCGTTCACGACGGCGAGCCCGGTTCCGGAGAGCAGGTCATCCGGAAGGTCGTATCCGGTCAGCCCTCCGAACATTCCGAGGACCAGCAGCAGGAACCCGAACAGCCACTGGAATTCGCGGGGTTTGCGGAAGGCGCCGGTGAAGAACACGCGCAGCATGTGGACGAGCATGGCCCCGATGAACACCAGGGCCGCCCAGTGATGGGCCTGTCGGATCAACAGGCCGCCCCGGACGTCGAAGGAGAGGTGCATGGTCGAGTTGAACGCCTCCGACACCATCTGCCCCCGCAACGGCAGGTAGCTGCCGTCGTACTGCACCTCTTTCATCGACGGATGGAAGTACAGGGTCAGATAGACCCCTGTCACGACAATGACGATGAAACTGTACAGACAGATCTCTCCCAGCAGGAAGGACCAGTGGTCCGGGAAAGCCCTGCGCGCTTTGGTCCGGATCAGGCTGTACGGGCCCAGGCGCCCCTCTGCCCAGCGGGCAATCCTCTCCCCACCGCCTCCTTCTTTTGCTTCCTTTTTCTGACCCTGATCATCCATGCCCCTGCGACCATTCCTCATCCCGCCCGAAAGGGACGCTCTCGGCCTTGCGGAGAGGTCAGCCTTTCTGGCGTCCGTTACGCACAGCCCGGAAGTCCGGCCACGCCGCACCGACTCCTCGGGCGAGCGGGCTCATGACTGCTGCCACCCATATGACCGCGCACGAGGCATGGATGTGACACGCACGGCGGCAAGGCGGTGCTCAGCGCCGATCACGCTGCCGTTGTGACCGTCTCCGTGGCCCGGCGGGCCTCACGCTGCTTCATCAGGCGGCGTTCGCTCTCCGTCCTTCCACCCCAGACGCCCTCCACCTGACCGGCTCGCATGGCCCAGTCGAGACACTGCTCCATGACCGGGCAACGGCGGCAGACGGCCTTGGCCTCGGCGCTTTGAACGTGCGTCAGGACGCCGTCTCCGATGGGGAAGAACAGGTCGGGGTCGATGCGCACGCAGGCTCCCTGCTCGCGCCAATGCGTTGCGTGGTCGCGTTGTTCCGTAGCCATGGCAGGGAAAATCTCCAGGATTCGTCGCTCGACACGAGGACCTGGAATGCGGTCACGGTCTTTCTCGACTCCGTGAGGGATTCCAGGGGCTGTCAGGTGGGACCGGGCACCCGGCAGATGTGTGACACACGGGAAGACGTCGGTCGTCGAGTGGTCAGCCGGCCCTTGTCACGATCTTGCGCGGGTTGAAGTTGCCGCCCGGGTCGGCAGCGTCGAAGAGGCCCGACACGATCGCGACGCCCTGCGTCGAGATGTCCTCCTCCAACCACGGCGCGTGCTCCAGGCCCACCCCGTGGTGGTGCGAGATCGTGCCGCCGGCGTCGACGAACGCCTGCTGGATGGCGCGCTTGACGGTGTCGTACTCGCCGAGCGGGTCGTCGCCGAACGCGAAGGCGAAAGTGAAGTAGAGGCAGGCTCCGGAGTGGTACGAGTGCGACAGGTGTGACATGGTCCAGCCCTTGTGGCCGATCTCCTCGTAGGCGCGGTCGGCTGCCTCGTAGACCGCCGCGTGGATGCCACGCAGCTTCGACCACGGACCGGCGGTCTCACTCACGTCGCCGGCGGCACCGCGGTTGAGCAGGAAGTCGCGGATGTACGGCGTGTCGAACTTCTTCTGGTCGTAGAGCGCACCGGGTCCCTTGCCGACGCCGATGCCCTGATGCCTGCGCACGATCCGGTCCACGAGCGACTTCTGCCGTTTCACGTGTGCCTCGCCGCCCTCGAAGCCGATGAAGGAGAGGCACATCTCGTCGAGGTTCCAGCCACGTCTCCTGAGATACGCCATGAGGCCGGCCTGTGCCTTCTTCTGAATGCCCTTCGACTCCTTGCTCGTCGCCAGGGAGAAGCCCGTCTCGTGCGCGTCCGAGATACGGGTGACCGAGGGCGAGACGTCGCTCTCGGCGATCTCCTGCATCGCGGCGAGGCCGTGGTCGAAGTTCTTGAAGAAGTAGGCATGGATGGCCCGCTTCTCGGGGAGCCGGTGCACCTGCACCGTGACCTCGGTGATGACGCCGAGCCGTCCCTCCGAGCCCACCACCATCTCCCGCACGCTCGGCCCGGTCGACGCGCTCGGGACAGCACGGATCACGAGGACCCCGCCGGCCCGTACGACACGCAGCCCCTTGACGATGTCCGCGATGTCGCCGTACTTGTCCGACTGCATGCCGGACGAGCGGGTGGCGACCCACCCGCCGAGTGTCGAGTGGGTGAACGAGTCGGGAAAGTGCCCCATCGTCCAGCCGTCCCGGTTGAGTTGGGCCTCGAGGCCGGGGCCTAGCGCCCCGGCCTGGATGCGCGCCAGGCCGGAGTCGGCGTCGATCTCCAGCACCCGGTCGAGGCGGCCGAGGTCGAGTGAGACGACCACCCGCGACTCGTCCCGGTGCGGTTCGAGGCTGCCCGCGATGTTGCTGCCGCCCCCGAAGGGGATGATCACGGCGTCCGCGTCGACGGCCGCGTCGACGACACGTCGCACCTCCGCCTCGTCGGCCGGGTAGACGACCACATCGGGGGTGCGCGCGATCTCGCCGGTCCGGATGCGGACCAGGTCACGCAGGCTCTTGCCGTACGTGTGGACGACCCGGGACAGGTCGTCGACGGCGGTGTACCCGGCTCCCACGATGCCGCTCAGAACCGTGACGAACTCCTCGGGCGCCGTCGAGAGCGGCACCTTCAGCTGCGAGAAGTCGGGCCGTTCGGTGTGCTCGGCCGCCCAGAGATCGAGACCGATGGCCTTCTGCACGAACGGTGCGAAGCCAGGCTTGTCCTCGTGTCGGAAGCCGACACCTTCCACGCCCCAGCCCCACCACTTCATGTGTGTCACCTCACCGGTCGGCATCGCGTCGGTGCGGCAGGCGGGTTCGGTCATGAACGGTCTCCTTCAAGTACACGAGGTGAGGTGACATGCGTGCCGAGGATGCGGTCGGAGTGTTCCTCGGCCAGGGCGACGATCGCCGAGCGGATGCGCTCGGTGAACTCGCTCCTCAACTCTCCGGGATGGGCGGTGAGCGGTTCGCCGAAGACAACCCCGACCGGCAGACGGCCCGGTTTCGGCCAGTTCGATCCGCGAGGATGCGCCGCATGCGCGCCGATGACCGCGACGGGGAGCACCGGCACCTCGGCCGACGAGGCGAGTGCCGCCGCCCCCGGCTTGAACGCCCCGAGCGATCCGTCGTGCGAGCGGGTGCCTTCGGGAAAGATCAGGAGCGGCACTCCCCGGTTCAGCAGGGCCTTGGCGCTCACCTTGCGTGTGTTCCTTCCGGTGCGGTCGACCGGGAAGGCGTTGAAGAAGAGCGCCGTGAGGCCGCGCCGCCGCCACACGTCGAAGAAGTAGTCGGCGGCGGCTCCCACCGCGAGGTAGCGCGCCAGCCGGCGGGGCAGCGCGCCCATGATGAGCGGTGTGTCGAGGTGCGAGGTGTGATTGGCGACGACGACATATGCGTCCTTGATGTTCGCCAAGCGCTCGCGCCCAAGTACCGTGACGCTGGTCACGCTCCAGACGACGGGCTTCAGCAGCCCCCGCTGTGCGATGAAACGCGCCGCAGCGTGAGAGCGTGACGTGAAACGGTCGCGCACCGTCGCAGGCATCCGCTTCCTTCCCGTGCGGGCTCGCCCGCACTGATTCTTTCAGTGAGTGGGACTGCCGTTGCGGCTGGACGAGATCCGTCGCGAGATCCACCGCACCGTGCGGCGCGGCAGATGACGTGCGAGCCAGACGAGCAGCCGGTACCGGAAGCTCGGCAGGGAGATCACCCGCCCGCGGCGCACGTCGCGCAGACCCGTCTCGACGACTCGCTGGGCGTCGAGCCAGAGGAAGTCCGGAATGCTCGACGACCGGATTCCGGCGCGTGCGTGGAATTCCGTGCGGACCCAGCCCGGACAGAGCGCCGTCACGGTGACGCCCGTGCCATGGAGCTCGTTCGCCAGTCCCTCGGTGAGCGAGGTCACGAAGGCCTTGACGGCCGAGTAACTCCCCATGGTGACGAACCCGGCCGTGCTCGACACATTGACGATCGCACCGTGCCCGCGTTCGCGCATGGCCCGCCCGGCAGCGCCGGCGAGCACCAGAACCGAGCGCCCCATGACCTCGATCGCTCGGTCGTGCGGGGCGATGTCGGCCGAGGTCATCGGTGCGTGCACGCCGAAACCGGCGTTGTTCACGAGCATGTCCACCGGACGGGCGGGGTCATCCAGCCGGGCGGCGACACGCTCGACATCGGCACGATCGGACAGGTCGGCAGGCAGCACCTCGACGGTACGGCCCCGGGATTCGAGCTCGACCGCCATCCGGCCGAGCCGCTCCGTGTCCCGCGCCACCAGGACGAGGTCCCATCCGCGGTCCGCCAGAGCCCGGGCGAACGCTGCGCCGATACCCGACGTGGCACCGGTGACCAGTGCGACCCGTATTCGGCTCAGCACGGCTTCACATGCCGTGTGCTCGGCATCCGTGCTCCCCGCTCGCAGGTCTTCCGAGCCCGACCCAGGTGAATCGCCACGGTCGTGCGGCAGCCGACGGCTGAGTCCTCGCGCATGACACACCTTTCGTCTCTCGGCTCGTTCCGTTAGACCGGGCACACATCCGTGTTGTGACACGAGGTGCCCTCATGTCGCGGCGGTCGGCGCCGTCGGCAGGGGTGTCGAACCCGGCAGCCGACTGGACCCACCTGCGCTGTGTCCGGCAACACCCGGGGTGCCGAACCGAGCCATGTGTCACACATACGCCGGTTGCCCGGTCTCACGTGGCGGCCCCCGACGGCTTTTCGTGCGCTCCGGGGCCGCTGTACAGAGTCACCTCCGCTCCCGCCCAGAAAGTCCGTGCATGAACTCAGACAACGAGACGACGACCGCGCCGCCCGAGACAGCGGGCTTCGACGTACGTGAGTTCGCCCGTACGGCACACGGCAACCACCGCGGAACACTCGACCTCGGGCCGCTCACCGAAGAGCCGCTCGACGCCGAATCCGTCCGGCTGGTCCGCGCGCTGCGCGACCTGGAACGTGCGACGCTGCACCGCGTACGCGACCTCCTCGTCACGGCGACCCACCAGGACGCCCGGGTCACCGCGTTCCTCACCACATGGATGTTCGAGAGGTTCTGGATCGCCGACACCCTCGACGCCGTCCTGGACGCTTCGCCCGCCACCCGCGACCTCCCGTCGAGCGCCGGTCCGGCACGGTGGGTACTGGCGGAGCGCCGCGAGCGCCGTGGCCCGGTCCTTCGCTCCCTCATCGCCAACATCACCGGTACGCAGATCGTCGCCGAACACGTGACGACGGTCCTCGTGGACGAATGGATCACACAGGCGGCCTACCGCCGTCTGGCCGGCACCTGTTCCGCGATGGCGTCGATCATCAACCCCGTGGTGGAGATCAAGCATCGCCACATCCGCTTCCTCGCCGAGGAGGCGGAGCGGCGACTTGGGCGCTCGGCCCGCGCCCGGCGCCTCACCCGTCGCGCCCTCCGGCACGCCGCCTGGCCGCTCGGCTCGGTCGACCGCTCCAGCCACGAGCGTGCCTTCTTCGAACGCCATGTCTTCGGCGACCAGAGCGGACGGGCCGAGGCAGGCCGTATCCGCGCGATGGTCGCCGCGCTCCCCGGCATCCGTCCCGGTGTCGCATCCACCGTGGAATCGAGGCTCCTTCCGTGACACTGCACAACGCGAAGACCGAACTCGGCACCGCGCACGTCCTGCTGACGGGCGCGACCGGCTTCGTCGGGCAGGCCGTGCTCGAACGGCTGCTCACCGATCACCCCGGCACCCACATCTCACTCCTCGTACGCGGGAAGGGCAGCCAGACCGGGCAGAACCGGCTCCAGCAGCTGCTGCGCAAACCCGTCTTCGACCGCTGGCGGGACGCTGTGGGCGCCGAAGGGGCCGAGCGCATCGTCCATGAGCGGATCACCGTGCTCGACGGCAGCATGACCAGCATTCCCGAGCTGCCTTCCCACCTCGACGTCGTCATCCACTCGGCGTCGACCGTCTCGTTCGACCCGCCCATCCACGAGGCGTTCGACACGAACGTCAACGGCACCGTGAGCCTCTACGAGGCCCTGCTCGCCTCCGGATCGGACCCGCACGTCGTCCACGTGTCGACCTGCTACGTCGGGGGACTCCGGCGTGGTGTGGTGCCCGAGGCCAAGCTCGAGCACGACGTCGACTGGCACACCGAGTGGACCCTGGCGACACGGACCCACGAGCGCACCGAACTCGCCTCGCGGGAGCCGGCGATGCTCGAGCGGTTCATGACCCGCGCCCGCGGCAGGCACGGCAAGGAGGGCCCGATCGCGGCGGCTCGCGCGAGCGAGGACGCGCGGCGCGAGTGGGTGCGTTCCCAACTCGTCGCCGCCGGCCGCAGGCGCGCGCAGAGTCTGGGGTGGACCGACGTCTACACGCTGACGAAGGCACTCGCCGAACGTGCCGCGGAAGACCTCTGGGGCGAGGTCGGACACCGGCTTTCGGTGGTCCGGCCCTCGATCATCGAGAGCGCCCTCCAGCATCCGTTCCCCGGCTGGATCGACGGCTTCAAGGTCGCCGACCCGCTGATCTTCGCCTACGGCCGCGGTCAGCTGCCGGACTTCCCGGGGCTGCCCGACTCGATCCTCGATGTCATACCCGTCGACTTCGTCGTCAACGCCATCCTCGCCGCGGCGGCCAACCCGGCCCCCGTCGACGAGCCGAAGTACTTCCACATCGCCTCGGGCGCGTCCAACCCGCTGCCCTTCCACCGCATGTACGAGAACGTACGCGACTACTACACCCGGTACCCGCTGCCCAAGGGCGACGGATTCGTCAGAGTGCCGACCTGGAAGTTCGCGGGCGAGCGCAGGTTCAACCGAGGTCTTCGGCTGGCGAAGAAGAAGGCCGACCTCTGGGACGCCGCTCTGCGGCTGATGCCGAACGACGAGCGCAAGCAGGCTCTCGCGACCGAGAACGCCAAGCTGCGCGCCGGCATCGCCACCCTCAGCAACTTCACCGACCTCTACCGCGCGTACGCGCAGACGGAGATCATCTTCGACGACCGCAACGCCCGCGCCCTGAACGACGCGCTGCCGTCCGAAGTACGTGCGGACCGTGGCTTCGATGTGGAGCGGATCGACTGGGAGGAGTACCTGCAGAAGGTGCACCTCCCCGCCGTCAGCGAGCTGACAGCGGCCTACCGTCGCCGCAGGGCCGCGGCCGCCCGGCCGGCGAACGCCCGCCCGAGGCGCGAACTGCCGCAGCGTACCGACGTAGTCGCGGTCTTCGACCTCGAACGGACCGTCGTCGACTCCAACATCGTCGAGCAGTACCTCTGGGTGCGCACCTCGGGCCTCCGCAAGGCGGCCTGGCCGAAGGAGGCGGTGGACCTGCTCGCCGCACTGCCCGGCTACCTCCGCGCCGAGAGGCGGGACCGCGGCGAGTTCATCCGTGCGTTCCTGCGCCGCTACCGCGGCATGCCCGTCGCCCGTCTCGAGGAGGTCGTGCGGCGCGGCTATGCCGACACGATGCTGCGGCACACGAGCGCGGACGCCCTGGCCCGCATCCGCGAGCACCGTGCGGCGGGTCACCGCACCGTCCTGGTCACCGGCTCCATCGGCGTTCTCGCCGCTCCGCTCGCCGACCTGTTCGACGAGGTCGTCGGAAGTTCCATGCACGTGAGGGACGGTGTGCTCACCGGCTACCTCGCGAAGCCGCCGCTCGTCGACGAGGCGAGGGCCGCATGGCTTCAGCGGTACGCAGAGGAGGGCGGCTACGACCTCGCGGCCTCCTACGGCTACGGCGACAGCCACTCCGACCTGCCGTGGCTGTCGCTCCTCGGCCGGCCCTCGGCGATCAACCCCGACGCCGGACTGGCGCGCGAGTCGCACAGGAGGAACTGGACCATCCACCGCTGGAAGAGCGGCGGTTCGGGGGTGCGCCGCGACGTCATCGCGGCACGGGCGGCGACCGCGACGCGCACCGACGAGAAGAGTGACTGATGGCTTTCGACATAGACAAGTACACGGAGAACTCCACCGGCGTGCAGTGGGCCGACCTCGACTTCGACGAGTTCGAGCGCAACCCGCTGCCCGAGGAGACGCTGCGCACGCTGCGCTACATGTGCGACATCGAGTACCACACGGTCTGCTACATGCGGAACCTGCTGACGACCCCGTCTCACGACGAGCCCGCGGTGGGCGCATTCATGACGATGTGGAACCGCGAGGAGTTCTGGCATGGCGAAGCGCTCGCGGCCGTGCTGGAGCGCCACGGCGTCCGAGTCGACTTCGACGAGCTCAAGGCGACCCGTCTGAAGCTCGGCTGGAGAGACCGCTTGGCGCCGGTGAAACTGACGGCGATAGGCCGGCTGGTCGGAAACGACTTCGTCGCCGTGCACATGGCGTGGGGTGCGGCGAACGAGTGGTCGGCGACAGCGGCGTACCACCGGCTTGCGGCGCTGGAGAGTCACCCCGTGCTGGTACCGCTGCTGCGGCGGATCGCGCAGCAGGAGACGAAGCACGTCGCGTTCTACGCATCGCAGGCGCGTGACCGGCTCGCGGCCAGCAAGAAGGCCCGGGTGATCGCCCGGTTCGCGCTCGAGCGGTCCTGGGGCCCGGTCGGCTCGGGCGTCATGCCGGAGACCGAGGTCACGCACGTCATGACTCACCTCTTCGCGGGCTCCGAGGGCCGCAAACTCATCCGCGACATCGACTCGCACATCGCGAAGCTGCCCGGCATGGACGGCCTGCGCATAGTCGAGGACGCCATGGACAAGCGGGGCATCGCTCTCTGAAGGCGGACTCTCCCCAGGAGATGACTTCTCGGACCGTGTCCTACGTGGCGAGGCGTCGAACTCCGGCGTCTCGAAGTCCACTGCCACCAGCGGCGAAGGGCTGACCGCCCACTAGTCGTCGACGAACGTGACCGTCTCGTCGAGTGGTGCTCGGCCGGTACGGGTGTAGGGCACCGCGGCGTCTTCGAATCCGATCGACATGCCGCAGAAGAGGATGAGGTCGTCCGGGGGAGACAGGACCTCCGCGACGGTCTTGCGGTACACCGACCACGCCATCTGCGGGCAGCTGTGCAGGCCTTCGGCGCGGAGCAGCAGCATCACGGTCTGCAGATACATGCCCACGTCGGACCACTGGGGCCGGCCCAGACCTCGGTCGATGTAGCAGAACAGGGCGGCGGGCGCGCCGAAGCAGTTCCAGTTCTCGGAAGCGGCCCTCTGGCGCGCCTCCCAGTCCTCGCGCGCGATGCCGAGGGCGCTGTAGCGCTCCGCACCGAAGGCGGATCGGCGCTCGCGGTACGGGGAGCGGAGTGTGTCCGGGTACATCTCGTACTCCCGCTCGTCCCAGGGATCGCACGCGGCCACGCGCCCGCCGGCGAGCTCCTTGAGTTCGCCCAGTGGTCGGCCGGTCAGCACGTAGACGTGCCAGGGCTGGAGGTTCGACCCGGACGGCGCCCAAGCCGCGGCGGACAGCACCCGCTCCAGCACCTCCCTGGAGACGGGCCGGTCGATGAATCCGCGTACCGCTCGTCGGCTCTTGACTGCCTCGTAGACGTCCAAGATCACCAATCTCCCTTGCCTGCTCTCCATGCCTCCCCCTTGACCGCCAGGAGATCGCAAAACGTAACAATATTCTCCAAATGGCATGGGTGGCAGTAGTGCTGGGCCGCGACCGTCGCGAGCCCTGACTCCGGTTTGCGAAAGGAGGTCAGCGGCCCGGCGTGGCCGGTTGGTCCGATGCCGACGGGCTGCTCACCGGAAGGTGATCCTCCGCCCACAGGAACAAGACGGCCAGCGGGATGAGGAAGGCCTTGCCGTGCGCAGAGAGCGCGTACCGGGTTCGCGGTGACAGCCTGGGCCTGATGTCCTCGGTGACCAGGTCGATCGCGGTCAGTTCCTGGAGGCGTCGGGCGAGCGTGCGGTCGCTGATGCCGGGGACGCGCGCGCGAATCTGTACGAAGTCGGCCGGGCCTTTGGCCAGAGCCATGAGGATCAGGCCGTTCCAGCGTCTGCTGAGCAGAGCGAAGGCCCGGGCGATGGCCGGAGAGCTGTCGGCCGACTGCGGATGCTCGGATCGGCGTGCCGGCTCAGGGTGTTGTGGGGTAGCCATGGTGTGTGTCCGCTCTGGTACGGCGCGAGACATCGCGATACAACAAACTCGCGCAGTACTCAGTGGTCGTGGTCGTACCGAAAGTCGGCCCGGGGTCCACCGGGCCGCGCCCTCGGTGCGCTGCCGTGCACGGAGCAGCCGTGCGTGGTGCCTCGTTCGCCTTCGGCGCCGAGCGGAGGTCCTCGACTGCCGGGGCCCGACTGCGCCCAGGAAGCGCGCGGTATCAGCCGTCACCGTCATTGCGGCGGGCGTGGGCGTGCGCGTGACGTCCAACCGGCAGAGCGGCGCCGGACCCCGGCAAGGCCGGGAGCAACTCCCCGGAAGCCGTCGCACTGGTCTTCGTGCCGCGGGCATCCCTGATGACCCAGTGGCCGCACATGACTGCTGTGAGCCCGCAGACGGTCCACAGGGCGAGGACGGCAAGGTGGCCGGCGTCGGCGTTGCCGTCGAAATACGTGGTGTCGCGAAGCAGGCTGGCTCCGGCGCCGGGAGGCAGCCACTGGCCGACGTGGTCCACGCCCTCGGGGAGCATCTCCGGAGCGGAGGTGGCGCCGGAGAAGGCGTTTCCGACGAAGACCATGAGCGCGGCGCTGAGCCCGAGGCCCGCCGGTCCGAGGAGCCGGATCACGCCGGCGGCGGTGGCGCTGACGGAGAGCAGGTCGAGCGACAGAATCGCCCACGTGGCCACGTGATTGTGGGGCAGCGCCCCGAGGAAACCCTGGGCCACGAGATAGACACCCAGGCCCGCGACGGCGCATGCGACGAGGAGCGTCAGCACGCGATGCCGTGGGCGGGCCAGGCCGCGAGCCATCGTGACAAACGCCCCGATCATGATGCCGCAGATCGTGAGCGGGAAGACCGATGAGCTGAACACCACGCCCCGGGGGTCCTCGGTGGCGACGGGCACCACGTCGACCGCCTTCACGGTGACCCTCACCGAGGAGTCCGCACCGGCGGCCCCCTGCTTGGCGGCCCTTTGCCGGGCGGCTGCCTGCTTGTGGGCCTTCGCCGGGGACCGTGCAGCGTCCGCCTGCTCCTGGGCGGCCTTCTGCTGGGCGATCTGCCGGGTGGCCTTGTCGGCCAACTGCTGTCCGACATCGGTCAGAAGCTGGGCCACGGAGGGGCTGGCGGCGGTGGCCTTCAGTACGGTGACACTGTGGCCGGAGACGGCGAAGGCGCCGTAGACATCCCGGTTCCTGATCGCTGACCGCGCGGCCTGCTGGTCGGGGTAGAGACGGAAGTCGAACGCGCCGGGCTTCCCACGGGTCAGTCCCTCCACCGCGTGCTGACTGGCCGGCCCGGTGCCCACGATCCCGACCGGGACGTCACGTGGCGAGATCCGCCCCGCCGGCCAGGCGAACGCCATCACCGCCAGAGTGATCACTATGGGCAGCGCGATGGCGGCAACGGCTACTTCCCGCCATGCCTGGTGTCCTGACAAGGGGTTCCTCACGGCTCGCTCTTCTCGCAAAAAAGAATGATCGTTTTTCTTGAACCTCAGTCTGGCCCGCGCATGGGCAGACGTCAACACGAATGTTCGTTTTCTTTGTTAGGCTGGCCTCATGCCCAAGGTCACCCAGCAGCACATGGACGCCCGCCGCGAGCAGATCCTGGACGCGGCGCGCCGTTGTTTCCTCCGTGACGGGTTCCACTCCACGTCCATGCAGGACCTGTTCGCGGAGGCGGGGCTGTCCGCGGGTGCGGTGTATCGCCACTTCACCAGCAAGGACGAGATGATCCTCGCGATCGCTGAGGAGAACATGCGCGATGTCCTCGACATCACGCTCGCCGTCGCCACGAACCGGCAGGGCCAGTCCATGGGGGCGGTCATGGCGGAACTGCTCGATGTGATTCGGGTGAAGTCTGTCGAGGAGGACGTGGCCGGCCTCGCGGTTCTGGTCTGGGGGGAGGCCATGCGCAACCGCTCGCTGGCGCGCAAGCTCGACCATCTCATGGGCCGCATCCGCGCCAATCTGGTCACCTTGGTCCGCGACCAGCAGGAACGCGGCAGTCTGCCCGCGGACGCGACGGCGGAGGCGATCGCTTCAACGATGCTCTCCGTCCTCCCCGGCTACATCCTTCAAGTGGCTCTGCTCGATCCGGCTGTCGTGGCCGAGGTGCCTGACGCGGTGCGGGCGTTGTGGCCGGGGCCGGCCGGTGAGTGCTGAGCGGTCTCGCCGCTCACGGGCTGCCCGCGCTGGTCCGAGGTGGGATATCCGCGGGCCAGGGTGAGGCGAGGTCATGCGGAAGGGGTGCCGCTCCGGAGAGAGGCACCCCTTGTGACCTGTAGGTCTCTGACCGCTACGCGGGGCCCCTGGTTCGGGATCTGGTGCAGCGCAGCGCATCGGCCTGCCCCTGGTCGCCGTCGGCCAGGTCGCCCTCGCCCGATCCTGGTGGCCACCGTGGCCACCAAGATCGCACAGTCGTGCTGATGATCAGCGCGCGCGGGCCGCGGTGATGATGAGGTCGGCCACCGCACCGGGATGGGAGACCGGGGAGAGGTGCGAGGAGTTGATCTCTCTCACCTTGGTGTTCGCGACCTCTGCCGTCGCCTCCTGCGCGGCCGCCGGGATGATCCTGTCCTGTCGCCCGATCAGGGCCCACGAGCGAATTGATTTCCACGCCGGGTCCCCCGACGGCTCGGTGACTGCGGAGGCTTCCAGCGGCCGCTGGGCCGCGATGATCTGGTTCTGCTGTTTGGCGGACAGGTCCTGGGCGAACGAGGAACGCACGACCTGCGGCTTCAGGTAGAGATCCGCGTCCCCGGCCGATGCGCCCGGGAAGGGGACGAGGTTGAACACCGTGGTCGGATCCGGCACGATCACTCCCGAACCGGGCCGGGAGCCGGCGATCTCCCCTGCGGACTGCCCCTTCGCGGGGATGAAGGCGTCGATGTACACGAGCGCCTCGACGTCGGTGTTGCCGAGGGCGGCGTTCGTGATGACCATGCCGCCGTACGAGTGGCCGGCCAGTACGATCGGGCCCTTGATCGTCTTGAGGTAGTCGGCCAGGTAGGCGGCGTCGCTGCGCACACCGCGCAGCGGGTTCGGCGGGGCAACGACGTGGTAGCCCTGGCTTTTCAGACGGGTGATGACGCCGTTCCAGCTGGACCCGTCGGCCCAGGCTCCGTGCACGAGCACCACGGTCGGCCTGCTCGCAGTGGCGGACTGAGCGGACGAGGTGGCCGAGGCCGGTGAGGTCGATGCGCCCGCCGGACCGACCGCGGTGACGAGGAGCGCAGCTCCGACGCTCGCCGTGGCCAGGACGGCGAGCGGAGTGCGGGTGCGTCGGTATGCAGAACGACGGTTCATGAAAGGCCCCTTCGAAGCATGGGTTGGATTTCTGCCGCTACCGGAAAGCGGGAGCGGCATCTGTCGCGACAGCGCGCTGTCGCACGTCACGGCAAGGCAGGCCGTGGCAGGCAAGCCGGGAGGATGTCTCGGGCCTGCCGGGAACGGGCTCGGCCGCGGATCGACTCGATCGGTGAACCGATGGGGCTTGCCGCGCGCGGATCGGCCGGGTACCGGGCGGCCGCTCTGATCGCGGCGACACCTCAGGCGCTCATCGTGTCCGTCGGCGCTCGACGGGTATGGACGGGGCCGATCAGCACGGGCGGCCGGAACTGATCATCGCTCGCCGCCTTCAAGCCCGGGTCTGCTCGGCCTCGGTGCCCATCGCGGTGCTCGACCGAGCAGCCGCGTAGGCCTGCTCGCTGGCGACCGGGTACCTGACCTCGGGGGAACGGTCGTACTCGACGAACACGACGGCGGCATTCGCCCGCGCCGCCTGAAGCCCGTCCAGGACCTTCCAGGCGCCCTCCGGGCCCGTGCACGAGGTTATTCGGCGAGTTTTCCTTCGGTCGAGACCTCTGCCATCAGAGAGGAGATCTCGTCGGGGATGGCCGGAATGCTCTCGCGGGTGATGCCGGTCGTGGGCGACCACACGAGGTTGACCTGCTGGGCGGGGTCCAGGTGCGGGTGGTCGCTGCGGTTGTGGCAGCCGCGGGTCTCGCGGCGCTCCAGTGCCGCCTCGAGGGTGGCCCGGGCGGCCAGAGCGGCGGACTTGAGGTCGAAGGCGTGGGCGAGGTCCTGGAAGCCGGCGATGTCCGGGTGGACGCCGACGTCCTGCATCCGCTTCTCGATGGTCGCGAGCTCCGCCAGGCCGGCGCGCAGGCCTGCTTCGTCGCGCACGACTCCCGCGTGCTCGGTCATGGTGGTGCGGATGGCGCGCTGCAGGGCGCGGACGTTCTCCGGGCCGTCCGCCGCGAGCAGCTCGTCGATCTCCGCGCGGGCGGCCGCGACCGCCGACGCCGAGCGTGGCTGGGCGGTCAGCGACTGCGCGTAGTCGGCGGCCGCCCGGCCCGTGATGCGGCCGAAGACCAGCAGCTCTATGAGGCTGTTCCCGCCCAGCCGGTTGGCGCCGTGCAGACCGCTGGACGCCTCGCCGATGGCGTACAGGCCGCGTACGTCGGTGCTGTGGTCCTCGGGGCGGACCCACACCCCGCCCATCGAGTAGTGCGCGGTGGGCGCGATCTCGATGGGGTCGCGGGTGATGTCCAGCATCTGGAGGTCCAGCAGGGTCTGGTACACCCGGGGGAGACGCGTCATGATCGTCTGCCGGGGCAGGTGGGAGACGTCGAGCCACACACCGCCCTTGGGGGTGCCGCGGCCTTCCTTGATCTCCGTGTAGGAGGCCAGGGCGACCCGGTCACGGGTGGACAGCTCCATGCGGACGGGGTCGTAGCGGTTCATGAACCGCTCACCGAGGGCGTTGCGCAGGATGCCGCCCTCACCGCGCGCGGCCTCACTGACGAGGGTGCCGGCCGCGTTCTCCGGCTCGATGATTCCGGACGGGTGGAACTGCACCAGTTCGGGGTCGCGCAGGCGGGCGCCGGCCTCCACGGCAAGACGGAACGAGTCACCCGTGTTCTCGTCACGACGCGAGGAGGTCCGCCGCCAGATCCGGGTGTGGCCGCCCGCGGCGAGGATGACGGCGTCGGCGTGGATCAGGTACCGGGTGCCATGGGTGAGGTCGAAGCCGTAGGCGCCGAAGACGGCGCCGTCGTGGACCAGAAGGCTGGTGATGTAGACGCCGTCGAGGACGGGGATGCGCAGTTGTTCCGCGCGCCGGATGAGCGTGCGCTGGATCTCCAGGCCGGTGTAGTCGCCGGCGAAGGCGGTCCGCCGGAAGGTGTGCGCGCCGAAGAAGCGCTGGGAGATCCGGCCGTCCTCCTCCCGGGCGAAGGTCATGCCGTAGCGCTCCAGGTCGGCGATGCCACGGGCGGCGCCCTGGGTGACGATCTCCACTGTGCGGGGATCGGCGAGCAGGTAGCTCTCCTTGATCGTGTCGGCCGCGTGCTGCTGCCAGCTGTCCTCCGGGTCCATGGTGGCCAGCGCCGCGTTGATGCCGCCGGCGGCAAGTGCCGTATGGGCGTCCTCCTTGGGGCGCTTGCCGACGGCGAGGACATCGATACCGGCCTCGGCCAGTTCGATCGCCGCACGCAGCCCGGCACCTCCGGTTCCGATCACCAGCACCGTGGTGGAAAGACGTTGTTCGGTGATAGCCACGATCTACTCCGATTGCCGAGGGATTGTCACTCAGTAGGACCAGGACGTTCCTGAATCTGTGACACCTTCCGCGGCCGCTCCCATGGCGGGTGCTGTCCGCTGACCTCGACATGGGCGAAAGACGGCGCGTAATCCGGGTCACTCCCGTGCCTGCCGGCAGGTGCTTCCCCGCCGGCGGGCCGCTGCGACCGTCCTTCCGTCGGACCGCTCAACCCCTTATTCCATGACAAACCTGGCGACGGCCCGGGCGGGGCTGGCGCGAGCTGTCACAACCTCGTGGGCTGCATGGTCATACCTCCGGCCGAACACTGCCTTCGCGAGCCGGCTGACCACTGATCGTCTCCGTCGGACGGCGGAGCGGAAGACGCCGTACGCCACTGCACAGCCGTGCGCCGGGGCGAGCCGTCCGTCGGACATGGCTGCCTTCGGCATTCGCGCAGCGGTTCCCAGCAGGCAAGTTGCGGGGCCATCGATCGCTGGGGGCGGTGGCGTCCCCGGCGAGGGAATGAGGCAGTAAGTGGGAATGACCGTTCACTCCGGAGGCCGAGCCTTCCGGTCGAGCTCCGCTTCCGGCGGCACTCATCGCCTCGACCTCCGCTTGCGCCACGAGCGGCTGGTGTTCGCCAGGAGGCGCACGTCGCAGGACCGGTTTGCCGACGCCATCACAGCCTTCGCGGGCACGATGGGCTTCGTGTACGTCCATGCCGTCTGGTTTGCGGTGTGGATCGCCCTCAACCTCAGGCTGTTCGGCTCCGAAGCGGTCTTCGACCCCTACCCGTTCGGGCTGCTCACCATGATCGTGAGCCTGGAGGCCATCTTCCTGTCCACATTCGTCATGGTGAGCCAGAATCGGCAGGCCGCTCGTGAGAACGTCCGGGCGGATCTGGATTTCGAGACCAATCTTCGCGCCGAGGTCTGGGCCGTGCACATAGGCAAGGCGCTCGGCCTGAATCCGCAGGAGATCGAGCTTCACGTCCAGGAGATCATCCAGCAGAGCAAGAGCGCGATGGAACCGGGGTCCGGGGTTCCGCCGGTGGCCCCGGACGCCCTGTGAACGTGGCCTTGCAACGGCTGCGCCGTGGGACGCTCTGCGGGGTATTTTCCTTGAGTGCGAAGAGCCGCCGTGTGCCGGCATGAGGCACACGACGGCTTCAGACGACATCCAGAGCAGGTCGGGCAGCCCATGCCGTCGGCTATGAGGCCAGCCTGATGCTTGTCGGCGTTCCCCGTAGGGCCATCTTCGTGTAAGGGCACAGCGAGTCGGCCTTCTTCACGAGCGGGGCGGCGACGACAGGGTCGATGTCGGGCCACTTGACCTCGAGGTCGACGTGCAACAAGTAGCCGCCGTCTTCCGGGTCCCGTCCAAAGGCCACGGTCGCCTCCACGGAGATCGCTGTGGGGTCGAGCGCGGCCTGCCGTGCGGCCAGACTCAGCGCCCCGTGGAAGCAGGCGGCGAAACCGGCGGCGAACAACTGCTCGGGATTCGTCCCCTGGCCGTCTCCTCCCAGCTCCGTGGGCATGCGCAGGTTGAGATCCAGGACTCCGTCGCCCGAGCGTGCCCTTCCCGAGGCCCGCCCGTGACTCGCCGTCCCCCCGCTCACCGTCACCGTCGTGGTGTAGATCGGGGCGAAGGCCGCTCCGTCGAAGTCCTTTTCGGTGGACAGATTGGGCAACCGGGTCCACTCGGTCACGGCATGACTCCGTCAGCGTTGCAGTGCACGGCCGGGCACTGAGCCGAGAACGACGCAGGAAAGCTGACGTCCGTCGGCCTTTTCACGTCACGCGGCTTCTTTGTGCCACGCCGCCGTGCGGTACCGGATTCCAGGTCAGGGGCAGAGCCCAACGGACCAGTAATGTTGAATGCCATTTTTGGCACACCTTCGTGTAAGGAGGGTTTCCAGATGCGGACAGTCAGTTGACCGACACGTCCCCCCTGCTGATGGCGGTCAGGGGTGTATCAGCAGCATGATGACCGTTCCCAAAGCCATCGATCCGTCCCAGAAGCAGCCGAAAGGCTCCCTCCTGCCGGTGGAGATGGCTACGGCGTCCGAATCGCTGCGTAGCGTGGGCATGCCACGGGTCAGTGACCGGAGAGCGACCACGAGCAGGTACAGCGCCAGTACCCCGGTGACCACGGTGCCGGCCTTCGATTCCCCCGCGGAGTGACTGAGGTGCACGGCCTGGTGCTCCGACGGGAGACCTTCGGCCACGGGCTGGTGCGAGGGGCCCGCCATGGAGAGCGTCATCCAGGCCATCGCGGCCATGCCGACCGCGTACGGCAGCCTCCGTGCGGCCGCGGTCAGTATCGACCGTTGACGGCAGCCGGCCGCGGTCAGCGGGAACCACAGAGCAGCGGCCGCGAAGAAGACCGTCTGCGGCAGCGCCGGCAGCCCAGGACCGCGGCTCCACGGCATCACCGCCATGGCCAGGGCCATGGCGGTGTGCAGGATGTGGTCGACTCGGCTGCGCCATTCAACGCTCCGTGACACGAGGGCGTACCGCAGTGCGCGCACGGCCGCGGCCGCGAACAGCGCTGTCAGCATGCAGGACACGACATCAGTGGCGGTCATGCCGTACGGCGTCCTCCCACGGAGCGAGCGGGCTCCGTTCGGAACCGGTCTGTGCGCAGGCGGCGGGTCAGGCGGTGGGCCGCGGGGCGCGCAGATGGGCCCGCTTCTCCAGTTCCTCGTCGTCGACCAGCGTGAGCATCGGCTGGCCCGGCGCGCACATCATGAACACGATGTACTTGGCCGGCGCGTCCGACGAGGCGTTGCCGTTCTGATAGTGGATCACCTCACCGCCCGGCTCCCAGAACGTCTCACCGGCCTTGATCACGTGCTCCGGTTCACCCTCGAGCTCCCACCGGACCGCTCCCTCGAGCACGTAGCCGAAACACGGCCCCGAGTGGCGGTGCGGGGGAGTCCCAGGGTGACCGGGAGCCCACTCGACAAGGACAGTCATTCCCGAAGCGCCCTCGGGAATGAAAGGCGGCTTGACATCCGCCAGCATCTTGGGTCCGAAGCCGTCCTCTGAGTGCATTTCGTGCATTGTGTTACACCTCCGTAGACGTGCCCGGAGCGGACGATCTCACGTCGGCAATTCCGGGCCCACAACAACTTGCTTTACAGCGAAGACAAAGCGCGGCCCGTATCTGTGAAAGGCCGCGCGCCTCCTGCCTTACGCGCAGCGAGTCCTCATATCACCCTCCCCCCTGCCGGTGGTCTCCACCATTCGGCCGGCTGCGCGGCATTGAGCGGGCCGACAGGCAGGTCGGGTATACCGTCGGCCCCTGCCAACAGAAAGGCGGCCCGGCGGCCGATACCGGGCCGCGAGGAATCCGGACCCTGGCTCAGCCGAACATGCCGACCTTGTAGCTGCCGGCCGGCTGCTGGGTGATGATGTTGATGCGGTTGTAGGCGTTGATGACGGCGATGAGGGTCGTCAGCGCGGCGAGCTGGTCCTCGTCGAAGTGCTTGGCGGCGTTCGCCCAGGCCTCGTCGGTGACACCACCGGCCGCGTCCGCGACGCGGGTGCCCTGCTCGGCCAGCTCCAGCGCGGCGCGCTCGGCCTCGGTGAAGACCGTCGCCTCCCGCCAGGCGGCGACCAGGTTGAGCCGTACCGAGGTCTCGTCCGCGTGGGCGGCCTCTTTGGTGTGCATGTCGGTGCAGAAGCCGCAGCCGTTGATCTGGCTGGCGCGGATCTCCACCAGATACTGAATGGTGGCCGGCAGCGTCGACTCCGACAGCGCCTTGCTGGCGGAGAAGAGGTGCTTCAGCACCTTGCCCGCGAGGGGATTGCCGTAGTAGTTGAGGCGTGCGTTCATTGACCCTCCTGGCCAGAATTGCTGGTACGCACTACTGACCGGACAGCCCGGCAAGGTGTGACACCGAGGGCCTGCGCGCTGTGTGTCCACTTCCGGATCGGAGCCGGTGCCGATGGGCGCGGGCGCCAGGCGGGCCGTGGCGCTCGACAGGAAGGCGACCGGGCCGGCCAGCTGTCGGTCGTGGTTGCGAAGACCTGTCGCCGACACCGCGCCTTGCCGCGCCCTCCCGCGGAGCGGACGAAACGTGTTCCGGGCACCACGGCGCGATGTCGAGGACTGTCACAGGAGTGGCCCGGGCGCGGTCCTAGGTGTTGTGAAGGGTCTCTCCCCCTCCCCACGCTGTGACAGAAAGGCTGCCATGAGTGATCCGTCCGGGCCCACTGAGTTCTCTGCGACGAGTGAGCTCGACCAGCTGCCCGACCGGGACACCGAGGAAACCGCCGAATGGCAGGCATCACTTGACGCCGTCGTGCGGAACGCGGGGCCGGATCGGGCGGTGTACCTGCTGCGACGAGTGCACGAGCACGCGGCCAGGTCCGGGATCGCCCTGCCCGGGCTCCTGTCCTCGGACTACGTCAACACGATCCCGGCGTCCGCGCAGCCCGTCTTTCCCGGTGATGTCGCCATGGAGTCCAGGATCACCGCCCTGAACCGCTGGAACGCGGCAGCGATGGTGACACGCGGCGCCCGCCTGGGGCTCGGCGGTCACATAGCCACCTACGCTTCGGCGGCATGGCTCTACGAGGTCGGGTTCAACCATTTCTTCAAAGGCAAGAACGGGGACGGCTCGGGCGATCAGCTGTATGTGCAGGGGCATGCCTCGCCCGGCATCTACGCCCGCGTGTTCCTGGAAGGGCGCCTCGACGAGAAGCAGTTGGACGGTTTCCGACGGGAGGCCGGCGGCCACGGACTGCCGTCCTACCCCCACCCCCGCCGGCTCCCGTGGCTGTGGGAGTTTCCGACTGTTTCCATGGGACTCGGTCCGCTCGCCGCCATCTACCAGGCTCGGTTCAACCGCTACCTGTACGCGCGCGGCATCAAGGACACCTCAGGTTCCCGCGTATGGGCATTCCTCGGGGACGGGGAAATGGACGAGCCCGAAGCGATGGCAGCGCTGGCGCTCGCCGCCCGTGAGGGACTCGACAACCTCACCTTCGTCATCAACTGCAACCTCCAGCGCCTGGACGGCCCGGTACGGTCGAATTCCAAGATCGTTCAGGAACTCGAGGGGCGGTTCCGAGGAGCGGGCTGGAACGTGGTGAAGTCCCTGTGGGGCGAGGCTTGGGACGCCGTGCTGCGACACGACACCAGGGGCCCTGGTGCATCGCCTCGGTGAGGTACCCGACGCCCAGATGCAGACGTACGCCGCACGGGACGCCGCCTACACACGCAAGAACTTCTTCACCGGCGATGCGCTCTCCGGCATCGCCGCCCGCCTCAGCGACGCCCAGCTCACCGATCTGTTCGAGAACTCGCGCGGCGGGCACGAGCCCCTCAAGGTCCATGCCGCCTATCGCGCCGCGGTCGAGCACCACGGAGCGCCGACCGTCATCCTCGCCCAGACGGTGAAGGGACACACACTGGGTGCGGGCTTCGAGTCCCGCAACGCCAATCACCAGATGAAGAAGCTGACCATGGCGCAGTTCCGTCACATGCGTGACGTGCTCCGGCTTCCCATTCCCGACAGCGCGCTGAGCGGCGAGCTGGTGCCGTACTGGCACCCCGGTGAGAGCTCGGAAGAGGTGCAGTACCTGCGCGACCGGCGTACGGCCCTGGGCGGCCCCGCGCCGGTACGCAGGGTGGTCGCCAAGCCGATACAACAGGCCCCGGACGCGCCCTTCGACGCCCTGAAGAAGGGCTTCGGCAAACAAGAGGTGGCCACCACCATGGCTCTTGTCCGGCTGGTCAAGGACCTGATGCGCGTCGAGGGGACGGGGCCGCGCTGGGTGCCGATCATCCCCGACGAAGCCCGCACGTTCGGCATGGAATCCCTGTTCCCGACGGCCGGGATCTACTCGCCGCACGGCCAGACCTACGAACCGGTCGACGCGGACCAGCTGCTCTACTACCGCGAAGCCGAGAACGGCCAGCTCATCGACGAAGGCATCACCGAGGCCGGTTCCATGGCCGAGTTCACCGCCGCGGCGACCTCGCACGCCACGCACGGCGAGCCCATGATCCCGTTCTACATGTTCTACGCCATGTTCGGTTTCCAGCGGACCGGTGACCAGTTCTGGGCCCTGGCAGACCAGATGGGGCGCGGGTTCGTCATCGGGGCGACGGCCGGCCGTGCGACGATGACCGGCGAGGGACTGCAACACGCCGACGGACATTCCCACTTGCTGGCATCCGCGAATCCGGCCGCGGTGAGCTACGACCCGGCCTTCGCGTACGAGATCGCGGTGATCGTCAGGGAAGGGCTGCGGCGGATGTACGGCGACCGGCCCGAAGACGCTTCTACTACCTGACGGTCTACAACGAGCCCAAGCAACAGCCGGCCATGCCCACCGGGCCGGCGGTCGAGGAGGGGATCCTGCGGGGCATCCACCGGTTCCGGCAGGCGGAGGCACCCGGTGCGGGACCGCGGATCCAGCTGCTGGCTTCCGGCACGGCCATCCACTGGGTGCTGGAGGCCCAGGAACTCCTCATGTCCCAGTGGGGAGTCCGGGCCGACGTGTGGTCGGTGACCTCCTGGACGGAACTGCGCCGCGATGCCTTGAGTGCCGACAAGGCGCGGCTTCGGGGTGAGGAGCGCGTCCCGTACGTGACGGCTGCGCTGTCGGGCAGCCCCGGGCCGGTTCTGGCGGTCAGCGACTGGATGCGGCAGGTGCCCGATCAGATCAGCCAGTGGGTCGAGCAGGACTACACATCGCTGGGAACGGACGGCTTCGGACTGTCGGACACCCGGGATGCCGTACGCCGCTACTTCCATGTGGACGCCGAGTCGATCGTTGTCGCCGCCCTGGACCAGTTGGTGCGGGCCGGCGCCATCGCCTTGGAGACGGTTGTCCAGGCCCGCGACCGCTACGGCTGGCCGGAGGCGAGCCATTAGGGCCGTCGACCCGGTACCAGGCCCGGGACGCTGATGCGCAGCCCGTCGGGGCGCAATGGTGAGCTCTCCGGCCGGGTGGCCGGTACCAACGCGCTTGCCGCCCCGGCCCTCCGGTGATCACGTCCGGGAGGTTGGTCCCCGCGACGAGCAGGCCCTCCCGTTTCTGACCGTGGCGCCGGATCGGATGGGTTTCCCAACCCTGCCGGCGCGCCGTCGACCGGTCAGAATGAGGCCGCCGTCTGCCGCTCGTCCGCCGGCCCGGCACCCGGTGCGATCCCGCATCGGGGCTGTGGGGCACGGTGGAGGCGTGCGCAGCCGCATTTTGTTTCAAACGATACTGTATCGGATGAATCAACGGCTGGTAATCTGGGGTCGTGGCTGCCGACGTTCCTCACCCCTCCGCCGGCTCGCGTGCGACTGACCGTCCCGGGGATCCCTCGCCCTTCGCTCTCGGTCTGCTGTTGCGGCGGGCGCACTGGCGTGCGGCTGCGGTGATGACGGAGGCGCTGCGCCCACTGGGTGTCGAGCTGCGGCATTTCGCGGTGCTGCTCGTGCTGATGGACCGCGGGCCCACGGTGCAGCGGGATCTGGTGACGGAGACGGGGTCGGACAAGGCGGGGATCATGCGGGTCGTGGACGACCTGGAACGCATGGGGCTGGCTGTACGCAAGGCGGTTCCAGGGGACCGGCGGGTGCGGGCGGTGGAGATCACGCCTGAGGGTGTCGAGCTTTTCGATGCGGCGCATGTGGCGGCGGAGCCGCTGGCCGAGCGTCTGGTGGCCGAGCTGGCCCCGGGCGAGGTCGAACAGCTGAGGGGGCTGTTGACCCGGTTCGCCCATCCCGCGGAGGGCGAGGGATAGGCGCGCCCGCGTGCCGCGGCGGTGTCCATTACCGGGCGGGTAGGCGCCGCCGCGGCTGGCGACGACGACGGTCGGCGTGCCCTGGGCGGCCTCAGACGAGCACCGGCACACCGTCCTCGCCGTCCGGCTCCTGGACACTGCTGCGCCCGGCCCGGGCCACGAGCAGCGTGTCCGCGGCCGCTATGGCCTCGTGCACGTTCCGGGCTCCCATCGTGATGCACAGCGTGTAACTCACGTCCTCGAGCTCGCGTGCCCATTCCCGCACCTCGCTTTCGGCGAGCGCGATCTGCAGGGACGCGTACCGGGTCAGCAGCCTTCTGACGACCTTCGGATCCGGAACAACGAGCACAGTCAGGCCTTCTCTCTTGAGTTCGAGTCACGCCGGCACCTGATGCCAACTCACGCTCGGCGACGACAGCGTTCGTGTGCCTCCGCGGCCCACACCGCTGCCCCGAGTGAAGACCGGATGCCCCCGGAATGTGTGACGAGATCGACTCCATCGCTTCATCGCCACGGTCGTGTCACACCGTCCTGGCCGGTCCGGTCTATCTGATGTCGAACAACGGACAGAGGAACCGATGCGTGAGATTCTGATAGTCGGTGGGGGTTATGCGGGCTTCTACACTGCCTGGCGCCTTGAGAAGAAGCTGCGCAAGGGCGAAGCACGGGTCACGGTGGTCGACCCGCGTCCTTACATGACGTACCAACCCTTCCTGCCGGAGGTGACAGCTGGATCGGTCGAGGCGCGTCACGCTGCCGTGTCGTTGCGGCGACACCTGCGCAGCACCCGGCTGATCGCGGGGAGCGTGACGGAGATCCGCCACGCGGACCGGACGGTGTCCGTACGCTCGACGAGCGGAGCGGACTACGAACTCGCATACGACACCCTTGTGGTCACTGCCGGTGCCGTGACCCGTACCTTCCCTGTGCCCGGGGTGGCGGAGCAGGCGATAGGCCTGAAGCATGTCGAGGAGGCGGTGGCCATTCGCGACCGGCTGATGACGGCGTTCGACCAGGCGGCGTCACTGCCGCCCGGTGCCGAGCGGCGGAGGCTGCTCACCGTCACGTTCGTGGGCGGCGGGTTCTCCGGCGTCGAGGGCTTCGGTGAACTGCTGTCGCTGGCGGCCGCGATGGTCAGGTTCTACCCGGAACTGAGCTTCGACGAGGTGTCGTTCCACCTGGTCGAGGCCCGAGGCCGAATCCTGCCCGAGGTGGGGGACAAGCCTGGTGCCTGGGTCGTGCGCTCTTTGGAACAGCGTGGCGCGCAAGTCCACCTGAACACGCAGCTGCTCTCCGCCGAAGACGGCCACGTCGTGCTGTCCAACGGAACGGAATTCGATTCCGCGTTGATCGTCTGGGCCGCGGGGAACGCTTCGAATCCGGTCGTGCACAACCACACGGACCTGCCCGTCGACGAGCGCGGCCTGATCGTCGTACGGCCCGATCTGCGCGTGGGTACCGACAGCGATCCCGTGCCGGATGCGTGGGCGGCCGGAGACGACGCGGCCGTTCCGGACCTCGCGTCTCCGGTACCGGGCGCGCATACGGTGCCCAACGCCCAGCATGCCGTGCGGCAGGGCAAGCGCCTTGCGAAGAACATCGCAGCAAGCCTCCGGGGACGCGGGACCCGGAACTATCGCCACAGCAGTCTCGGAGTGGTGGCGACGCTGGGTCTGGGGCGTGGCATCTTCCAGTACAAGGGCATCGTCATCAAGGGACTTCCCGCCTGGCTCATGCACCGGGGCTATCACGTCCTGGCCGTGCCCAGCTGGGAGCGCAAGGTCCGCGTTCTCGCCGTCTGGCTCACGGCCGCGCTGTGGGGCAGGGATCTCGTCTCCCTCGCCTCCGTCCAGCATCCACGGGACGCGTTCGTCACGAACGCCGGTCCGAACCGGCCCCGTGAGAACCGCGCGAGCGAACGCCCGGCCGCATGAGCATGCCGGAAAGGCCCAGCAGGACGGCCCATCCGATCTGAAGGTCCACGACGAAGTACGACCCGGCAGGTTCGTGCCTCCCTCACCTGCAGCGGGGAGTACCGCCGCCTCTTCCCTGACGACCGCTCTCTCCGGAGGACACCATGGACGCGAGCAAGGAGGCCGAGCGCGGCCTCACCGACATCGAGATGCACCTCTACCGGGAGGCTCATCTGCAAGCGGCACGTCAGCGTGTGGCAGCGTTCACCGCGCGGGCCCCAGGGCTGACCCAGGGGCAGAAGACGGATATCGAGCGGTGGTATCTCGACGAGCAGCAGTACGTCGCCCGTATGGTCACGGAGCACATCTCGGACCGCATCAGCCTGGCGGAAGAGCGGCACCACGTGCGCTTCGGACACTGGCTGCGCGGAACGGCGACTGCGATGGCTCTGATCACCGCTGCGATGCTGTGTGTCGCTGTGCTCCTGGGGACGTTGACCTGAGCCACCGGCGGTTCGCTCCGCTCATGACTGATCCGGACCCAGGCGGCCGACGACGGCAAGGCCAGGGCAGATCACAGCGTTCCGGGCACCGTGGACGGCGAACGGCGAGACCGTCGAACAGGCCCTAGGCCACTGCGAAACCGAACACGTCGGCGTAGAACCGCAGTTCCTCTTCCAGGCATGTCATCAGCGTCGTCTGCCGGCGGAAGCCGTGCCCCTCGCCCTCGAAGGTGCGGTGCACGTATCGCTCCGGGTGCGGGGACAGCGCGTCGGTGAACGCTTTTGCCTGAGGAGGTGGGCATACCACGTCCTGTGTTCCCTGGAAGAGGATCAGCGGGACCTGGATACGGTCCGCGTGCTGGATCGGGGACCGGGCACGGTAGAGGTCAGTCCGGTCTTTCGGGCCGATGAGCGCGTCCAGGTAGTGCGACTCGAAGTCATGCGTCCCTCCTGCGGCGAGAGACACAAGATCCACCACTGGATAGAACAGGGCGGCACAGGCATAGAGATCGCCTGCCGCCACCGAGAGCGCCGCGGTGAACCCTCCGGCGCTGCCGCCGCGGATCGCCACGCGGCCGGCGGCCGCCGTACCCTCGTCGACCAGGGCCTGCGCGACCGCGGCGCAGTCCTCGACGTCCACCACACCCCACTGTCCGCGCAGCCGTTCACGATAGGCGCGCCCGTATCCGGGGGTGCCACCGTAGTTGACCTCCGCGACCGCGATGCCGCGGGAGGTGAAGTACGCGATCTCCGGATTGGGAGCGAGGGGGGCTCTGAGACCTGGACCACCGTGCGCCCAGATCACCAGCGGAGGTACCTCGTTCGGCGGACCCGTGAATCGGGGGTTGCGCGGGGCGTATACCTGCGCATGGATCGCGTGGCCTCCAGGGCTTTCGAAGACACGGGGTACGGGTGTCGGCAGGTATGCGGGATCGGCCGCGGACCTGGACGCGTGAACCAGGGTCGGGACTTCCAGCGAAGCCGCGTCCACCTCCACGACCTCATAGGGGGAGTGGCGCGTGGCCGCCACGCCGACGATCCGGCTCCCGGCGGCATGAAGGTGGGGTAGCCATTCGTCCGCCGGGCCCGGTACATCGAGGAGTTTCCGGCGATCCGGGTCGAGGACACCGAGCCGCTGCCCTCCCACTCCGTGCAGGACTGCCAGGCGGCCGTCGGACAGCGGCCAGAACCACCGGTGTCCCAAGCGCTGAAGGCCCGCGAACTCTTCACTGGCCGGGTAGAGCGGCCGCCTGTCACCGGTGTCCGGATCCACCGCGTACAGGTTCCACCATCCGGTGCCCTCACAGGCCGCGACCAGTGTGCCGTCCGGCAGCCATTCCGCTTGGGCCACCGGATCTCCGGGCCCGCCCGTCAGCGTCCGAGCCTGCCGCAGGCAGCCGTCGTCGCTCACTTCGGCGATACGCAGTCCTGCCGCGTCCCAGGGCATGTGGGGGTGGTTCCAGGCAAGCCATACGGCATGCCGTCCGTCGGGAGACAGCCGCGTCTGGGAGACGAAGCGATGGGTTGCGGGCGAAAGCTCCCGCACGGCCGAACGGTCCGTGGCCGCCGCCCCGTCCAGTGGCACCGCAGCGTGGACCCGCCGCACGTCATCGGCGCCATCCCCGGTGAACTCCTCCAGCACGCACCGGACTTCGCCCCGTTCGAGGTCCAGAACCGGTTCGACCCAGCGAAGGCCCGCGCCCACCGGCGACACCGGCGTCAGCGGACAGGGGGCGCTGTGCCTGCCCCGGTCGACACGGAATGCGTACAGCCGCTGGTCCGCGCAATGGACAAAGGCGACGAGCGTTGCCGTCCCGTCGGCCGCGGCGCCCCAGGGACGGCCGCCGTACTCGATGACCCGACTGCGTACATCCCACGGTGCCGGCAGCAGCGACTCCGTCACACCGTCCGCACGCCGGCGAACGAGCGCTGTCCGGCCGTCCTCCTGCGGGCGCGGTTCCACCCACCACACTTCGTCGCCGACCACGCCGACGTACGACGGCGCCGCGATCTGCCCGGCAGCCAATCCTGCCGTGGCCACCTCGCTGCTGATGCGGGACGGCCATGAGCCGAAGGGAGCGACGGCCCTCACCGCACAGCCACCTGACGAGGCATCGCAGGACACGGGGCAACGACGTTCATGGGGCTCCAAACGGCCAAGGCCAGTCGGGGGTGCAGCACTGTTCGGGACGCTGCGGGGAGCAACGGCTGAGCCGCGCACGGGACGCCCGGGCCCGTCGGCACCGGCATCGACCATCGTCAACGGCATACCGACACGGGCGGCCAACTCCCTGCGTTCCAGCCCAGATGAAGAACTGCCACGTCGTCCGCCAGGCCTCCGAAGGGGGCCGCCCCGGACACAGCACCGTGGACCAGGGCGTCGATGAACTCCTGCCCCGGTAGGTGCCCGTGCTGTGTCGCCAGCCGCAGCAGGCCTTCTTCGCCAAGTCGGGTGGAGGGGCCAGTCCTTCCTTCGAACAGCCCATCGGTGAAGAGAACCACGCTGTCGCGCGAGCAGAGCGGGAGATCGGTCCGAGTCCAATCCTCGTATTCCGGAAACAGGCCCAGGGCCATTCCGGCCCGAGGCTCGACCCAGCGGATTTCCCCGTTGCTGCGCAGCAGAAGCCCCGGGTGCCCTGCGCTCACGACTTTCAAGGACAGTCCTCCCGGAGGGAACACCAACGACACCACGGTGGAGTAGGTGTCGTCGTCCGCTCTCCCGTCGATCAGGATCTTCTCCAGGATGCGCAGTTGCTCGAACTGGGTCTTGCCGCAGAGCACGGCAGTCCGCCAGGCCACGCGCAGGTGAACCGCCAGAGCGGCCTCAGCCGCTCCATGTCCGGAGACATCTCCCAAGATCACGTGTACGGTCGAGTCCTCGGTCTGCACAATGTCGTAGAAGTCGCCGCACAACAACGCGTGGGCCCGGCCTGGGATGTAGCGCGAAGCGGCCGTGAAGTTGCCTTGACGCAGCGCCGGTGCAGGAAGCAGTCCCCGTTCGAGGGACGCGTTTTCCTGGGCGATCAGTGCGTTGAAATCCATCGCAGCTCTGCGTGTCTCCAGGTGTTCTGGCCGCACGGTATGCCGGGACGTGGGGGCGGATCTGACAGTTGCAGCTGCATAAGGCATTGCTGTGGTACCCCACTTTCGATTCATGTGTGTTGCCACCTCCCGACATCAGACAGGTGAGGAACTGGATCTGTGACAGGAGAGCGAACGTGCGGGACAGGTGATGTCACAAGACGCGTGCATGCCTGGTCAAAGGATTGAGCCGAGGGATGAAGGAGGTGGGCCGGGTGAGAGGACTCGGTCGTCGACCGCTGGAGTCCCTTTGCCGGATGCGGGGCTGCATGCTGTGCTGTGCCTGGTGAGGGGGAGTACGTCGTATGGACCATGCTGACGCGGTGCCGGTTGCCGAGCTGCTTGATGAGCGTCGGCACCTGCTGGAGGTCACCTACTGGATGCTGGGCAGCTCCGGTGAGGCGGAGAGCGTCGTCGGTGAGACCTACCGACGGTGGTACGGGCTGTCCGACGCGGAGCGCGGGCGGATCACAGCTCCTCGATACTGGCTCGCGAAGACCGCGGGCGGGATCTGTCTGGGCCTGCTCGCTCACCCTCACTGGGGTGCGACCGGCCGGGGGGACCAGAGAGAGGAGCACCATACGAGGACGGGAGTCGCGGAGGAGGCGCAGGCGAGCCTGGAGGAGGAGGTCAGCCGGGTTCTGCTGAACGCGCTGGACTCTCTGTCGCCGGCCGAGCGGGCGGCGTTCGTGCTCAATGACGTCTTCGGGATGGCCTCCGACACGGTGGCCGACATCGTGGGACGCCCGGAGTCCGAGTGTGCCGAGCTTGCCGACCGGGCCCGCCGCAGTCTTCGGATGCAGCGCTCACGCCCCACCCCGCCGGGCGAACACGATCTCCTCGCTCGCACCGTCCTGCAGGCATGCGTGAACGAGGACGCCGAACTGCTCGAGTCGCTGCTGGCTCCGGACGCCACGGCGTTCTTCGACGGTGGCGGCAAGGTCCGCGCACTGAGCAGGCCCGTACACGGCGGCCGTCAGGTCGCCCACAGTCTGCTGACACTCCTGGCCCGCAACCCCCGCACCACCCTGACCACCCACTCCGTCAACGGGCGCACCGGACTCATCGCCCGCTACGACCACCAGGTCGCCACCGTCATCAGTCTCGACGTCGCCGACCACCACGTCGCACAGGTCTGGGTCGTCCTCAATCCCGACAAGCTGCGCTCCTGGAACCAGCCCCCCACCACCGGCGACCCCGGCTCGCACCAGGGCGACGGCTGGACCTGACCGCTGCTGGGCGCTGCTGTGCGGCCCTTCCACGGGACCGGCGACCGCCGCTCAGAGCTGTTCCAACGGGTGGTGCCGGCCGCATCCGCCGTCGGCACCCGGCTGATCAACTTCGAACGCGACCGGGAATGAGCCCGCGTCGCTTCGGCTCGGTGTGAGCGTCGGTACCCGCCTACCTGACAGCTGAGCAGCGGGAACGTGAGCCGAGGAACGCGGCGACCTTGCTCGGGTTGAACACCCACATCACCTTGTGGATGCCTTCCTTCGAGGCGGCTATCGTCATGAACGCCATGGGCCGGCCGTCCCGGTGGATCGTCACGCCCGTCAGGCCGTTGGCGTCGACCAACCTGGGCATCGCTGCCCGCCACAGCTGCGGATAGGTCGACATCTTGGCGATACGCGCACGGCCCAGCACGGGTATACGAGCGCAGCCCTGGAGGCCGTTTCCGTCGGAGAGGCTGACGGCATCGGCGGTGAGAAGGCTCTCCAGTGAAGCCACATCCCCCGTTTGAGCCGCTGAGACGAAGGCGTTCAAGAGGCGCCGGTGCTCCGCGGTGTCCACGCTTTCCCGCTGCTCGTCCGACAGGTGCTTGCGAGCACGGCTGACGATCTTCCGTACGTTGACGGCGCTGAGCTGAAGGATTTCAGCGATCTCGGGGTAGGCGTAATCGAACGCTTCACGCAGCACGTACGCCGCGCGTTCGGTGGGGCTCAGCTTCTCCAGCACCAGCAGCAGCGCCAGTTCGAGGGCCTCCGCGCGCTGTGCGCCCAGCTCCGGGTCGGAGCCGGTGTCGACGGGCTCGGGCAGCCAGGGGCCGATGTACGTCTCCCGGCGCACCCGTGCCGATTGCGTGACGTTGATCGCCAGACGGGTCGTGGCGCTCGAGAGGAAGGCGACGGGGCTGACCACCGCGGAGCGGTCCGTCTTCTGCCAGCGCAGCCACACCTCCTGGACCACGTCCTCGGCTTCGACCACGCTGCCGAGCACGCGGTAGGCGATTCCGAACAGACGTGCTCGGTGCTGCACAAAGACAGAGACGGCTTCTTCAAGGCCCCCTCTCGGGGGGGACAGTTCGAGATCCATGACCCTGTGCTCTCCGTTCCTCCGGTTACGGCTGTCTGGCGGCGGGACCACGCGGCTACCGCGCGGTTGCGGACGGCTCCGGCCTGCGATGCCGGGCGCTCTCCCGAAGACCGAGGTACTGCCGGGCACAGGGCGCTGTACGGCTCGTTCGAGGGGGACCGGAACTGTGGTCACTGAGAGTCACAACTGCTCCCACCGCATCTCCTGCATGGACCGGGACCGGGCCCTTCCTGTGACACCGGCCGGGGCAGCGGCGGACAGCAAGCGCTCCAGCACCTCCCGCGGGACTGTGCTGGTCGATGAATCCCCGCACCGCCGCCCGGCTCGCGACCGACGCACAGACGTTCATGAGTGCCTGCATCTCGCCCCGTTCGATACATCTATTACCGTCACGATCACGACAGTATCAGTCAATACTAACTGTCTGTGTGTGGGGTGCCGTGTATGGCGAGGGGACTCGTGCGGGAGTGATGTTCGTGCCGGCCCGTGGCCGTCAGGGCCGGGTTCGCCATGAAGGCCGTACGGCACGACCCGCCCACGCCTCCGGCAACCGCCACGCGGGCACGCCGGAGCGGTGATCCGCCCTGGCCCCTCCGCTCGCAGTCACTTGACTGATGTATCGGGTCTCGGCCGGTCCCAGGCTCGTGGTAACCCGGTCCACCGGAGCTGGTGAGGACCTTCCGAACCGACCGTTGCCCAGTTCACGGCTCTGCAGAAACCGATCAGTGGCCGGCGCTACGGGAAGACGAGAGAGGACGAATCATGAGTGGGAAGGTCTTCGACACCGATGACGACCCCGAGTGTGCTCGCGACGATCGCACCCATCGGCAGGGCGGCCACGCAGGGCGGGGTGTCCGGGCCGAGCCGGTGACGTGTCGGACGGTCGTGGCTCTGCTCGAAGAGGAGGAGCCGCTGCCGGTCGTCACAGAACTCCGATACGACAGTGCGGAGCCGTATTCGATATTCATGGCATTCAATGCGGGAACCGATGTGGTCATTGAGTGGGAATTCGGGCGCGAACTCCTGACGTCCGGCCGGCGGCGGCTCACTGGTCTCGGCGATGTCCAAGTCTGGCCTGCCGAGATCCGCGGTCATGGGTTGGTGTACATGTCGTTCCGGTCGGGCTGGGAAGTGTTTGTCGTCGCCGCATCGGCGGTGGTGATCGACGAGTTCCTGACGCGCGCCCTCGAGGCCGTGCCCCTTGGCGAAGAGAGACGTTTCCTGGGTGTCGAAAGCTTCGTCAGTCAGTTGTCGGATGAGACATGACGATCCCGCACGGAAGCGGGAAGGCGGCTCGCGGCCGGCTTCGGTATCTCCGTCGGTACCGCCCACGTGTGAGGGCAGGGCCGGACCCCCTTGGCAGTCGTTCGACTGATGGTTGAGGCTCCCCGACAGGGAGGACACACCGACCGGTACGATGGCGGCCGGAACGACCCGTTGACGGAGAGAAGCTTCACGTGCTGTGCCCGATGCCTGTTGTGGCGATGAGTGACTGTCCGGCTCCGCCCGAGCACTCTGTCGCCACGGTCACGGCGGGCGTACGTGTCGGGACGGGGCTGATCGGAACCTCGCACAAGGCGGGATCCGCACGCGTGCGATGATCGGGCGGGACAAGGAGCTGCGCACCCTGCGGGGGTTGCTGGCGGACGCTGCGGCCGGGCACGGCAGCGCGCTGCTGGTCCACGGTGCCGCTGGTGTCGGCAAGTCGGCTCTGCTGCGCGCGGTCGGGGCCGAGGCCGCCGAAAGCGGCTTCAAGGTGCTACGCACGTCCGGGGCGGAGCCCGAGCAGTGGCTGCCGTTCGCCGCGCTGCAACTGCTGCTTCAGCCGGTCGCCCGTGGCATGAAAGACCTGTCGGCGCCGCACCGGTTGGCGCTGAGCGGCGCGTTCAGCGCCAGGGACACCGAGCCCGAGATATACCGGGTCGGACTGGCCGTGCTCGAACTGCTCGCGGACGCGGCCAACCGGCAGCCGCTCCTGCTGCTGGTCGACGACCTGCACTGGATCGATTCCTCCAGCCGGGACGTGCTGAAGTTCGTTGTCCGGCGGACCCGCGACCACGCCATACAGGTGATCGCCGCCGCCCGGATCCAGTACTCCGAGTCGTATGTGCTCCTGGACCTCCCTCTGGAACCGCTCAGCCGACCGGCCGCCACCGAATTGCTCGACGCCGGCGCGCCCGACCTGCCGGCGCCGTTGCGGGCGCTCATCCTGGAGCGGGCCGCGGGCAATCCGCTGGCCCTGGTGGAGCTGCCCAAGGCGGTGCAGGGCGGGACCGCGCAGACGGACGACCTGCCGCTGACTCAACGGCTGGAGGACGCGTTCTGCGCGCGGACCGATTCGGTGAGCCGGGAGTGCCGCACGTTGCTCCTGGTCCTCGCCGCCGAGCCGGCCGCGCCCCTGAACCTGCTGCTGGACATGTCGAGTCGGCTCTCCGGTTCGGCGGTCTCCGTCGACGCGGTGCAGGAGGCGGTCGACGCGGATCTGGTCACCCTGACCGGCTACACGGCCGAGTTTCGCCATCCGCTGATGCGTACGGCGATCTACACCCACGCCACGCTCGCCGATCGGCTGGCTACCCACCGTGCCCTCGCATCGGTGCTGGACGACACCCCCGAGCGCCAACTCGCTCACGAGGCAGCGGCCACGATCGGGCCGGACGAGGAGCTGGCCGCCCGGCTCGAGCGTTTCGCCGACGCCTCGCAGGCCCGGGGGAAGGTGGCGGTTGCCGTCCCGGCGCTGCGCCAGGCGGCCGACCTTGTCCTCGATGCGCAGCGCCGGACCGGCATCCTGGTCAGGGCGGCCGAGCTGTCCAGCGAGATCAACCACCGCGTCAGCGTCCAGATGCTGCTGGACCGTACCGACATGAGCGTGCTGGGCCGGGTGGAGCGGGCTCGCCTCATGGTGGTGTCCGACAATTCCGCTTTCGAATCGGGCGAGCCGCAGCGGCGGATCCAGGACATGGTCACCGCGGCGGCCGGAGCGTTCGACGCGGGAGCCGTGGACGTCGCGGAGAACCTGTTGTGGCGAGCCAGCGCACGGTGCTTCTTCCAGGACGGCGACGGGCAGGTGCGTGCTCAGGCCGCAGCAGAACTGGACCGGTGGAACCCTGATCCGGATGCTCCCCATGTGCTGGCGGTGCGGGCGTACGTCGAGCCGTACCGGCACGGGGCCGACGTGATCGCGCGGCTCGACGGAATCAGAGCGAACCGCAAAGACGGCCGGATCCTGCATTTTCTCGGTAGCGGTGCCATGGTCATCGGCGACATCAGTCGCGCGACCCGGTACCTCGCGCTGGCGGCCGCGGCGTGGCGGTCGCAGGGCCGACTCGGCCTGCTCGCCCGTTCGCTGGCCACCAGCTGGCCACAGGTGTACCTGGGCCGCCTCGAGCGAGCCCGCGAGGAGTCCGCCGAGGGGCTCGCCCTGGCCGAGGAGACCGAGGAATGGATCGTCTGGCTGGGACTGAAGGCCACGGCCGGCCTGGTCGCGGCGCTGCGCGGAGAAACCGCGGAAGCAGCGTGGATGATCCGCGAGCTACGCACGCACAGCCTGTTCCCGGACATGCCGTTCGTGACCGTGATGGCGCAGCAGACCGACGGTCTGCTCGCTCTCTTCGACGGCCGCGCCATGGAGGCATACGACGTTCTCGCGCGCGCGTTCGATCCCGTTGACCCGCACCACCACTCGGTGAGCCGCTGGCTGCTCGCGCCGGACCTGGTGGACGCCGCGGTGGCCGCGGGCACCGTGGAGCAGGCCCGGGAACTGCTGGCCGACCTTCCCGAGCTGGCCGGACGGCTGCCTTCGGAAATGATGGTGGTGGCTCACGCCTACACCGACGCGGTACTGGCCCCGGACGACACCGCGGAGGAGCGCTACGCCGCGGCCCTCACCGCATTGCCGGCCGACTGGGCGCTGTCGCGGGCCCGGCTGCGTCTTCAGCAGGGCCGCTGGTTGCGCCGCCAACGCCGCAACGTGGACGCTCGGCACCCGCTTCGACTCGCCCGCGACGAGTTCGACCGACTCGGCGCGCGGCCCTGGGCCGAGATGGCCCGCGAGCAGCTGCGTGCCACCGGCGAGTCGAGCGGCCGACGGCACGCGAACACCGGTGAGCAACTGTCCGCCCAGGAAATGCAGATAGCCGTGCTGGCGTCACAGGGGCTGAGCAACCGGGAAATCGGCCAGCGCCTGTTCATCTCGCACCGCACCGTCGGAGCGCACCTCTACCGCATCTATCCGCGCCTCGGCGTCACCGGCCGGGGCAAGCTCGCCGCCGCACTGGCCGCACTGCACGACGAACAGCCCACGTCGGACGTCTCCAGCGCCCAGGAGTGACCTTGAGCGGCGACGGTGGTGTCGTCGCCTCGGGCGGAACGCCAGGCCGCCGCTCTCCGCAACCGCGGCTCCGTCGGCAGACGGCATGAGAGCCCGCCGTAGAATCGGGGAGCGAGCGACGGGTTCCGCGGCATGGACCGGTGTCCACGTGTGGCCTGTATGACGCGATCAGCAGTGCGGTCGCCAACGGAGTTGGCCCGGGCCGGGAGCTGATATCAGGGACAGGCAAGGATGAACGAGCAGAGCACCCCGACCACCTCGACAGACATGACGGTCGAGGCGTTCTCACCGGACAGTTCCAAGCTGCGCCGCCGCCACCGGCGGGCGGTGGGACAACTTGCCCTGTGTGTGTTCGTGCTCGTCCCCTGGACCGTCTACCTGGCCGTCTCGCTGCCCGATCGCTTCGAGGCCCGGTACTGGCCCATGGTGTGGGTGGGCTTCGACGTCATGCTGCTCGTGTCGCTGGCCGCCGCCGGGGCGGCGGTCTGGCTGCGACGGCAGGCCCTGATCCCCATGTCCTTCGTGGCGGCCACGCTCCTGGTCTGCGATGCCTGGTTCGACGTTTCCCTGAGCTGGGGGCGAGGCGACGTGTGGGGAAGCATAGCCTCGGCCGTGCTGGTGGAGCTGCCACTCGCCTTCTTGCTGGTCATGCGCGCACGCCGGGTGCTGAAGATCTCGGCTCGGCTGGCCTGGCAGCGACTGGGCCTGGCAGGCGAGCCCCCGCCGCTGTACCGGCTGCCGCTGTTCGTCGCCCTGGCGTCATCGACCGGCATTGAGCCGGACTCGACGGGAACCAAGGACGCTTGACGGCGCGCAGACCCTGCATGGCCGGGGGCGATGCGTCCAGCGGCCCGACGTCCAGTCGAATCGGACACCTGTTCGAGGGGCTGTGAAGAGGAGCGGCCGTCCACCGCCGTTGTCGCATGTCCCGCATGTCCCGCATGTCCCGCCACGGTGACCTGAATCGGCGCAAGGTGCCTCCGCATGGCCCTCCGCCCGCCTACGCTCAGCCCGTGCTGCGCATCCTCGACGCCAAGACCGGTGAGACCGTCCCCGCCGTCCTCGCCCGCCGTGCCCTGACCCGGGTCGAGGCACATGCCTCCGGGTACGACCTGACGGCCCTGCGGGTCCTGCTCACCACCGACCTCCTGCTGCGCGCGCTGGAACTCGGCGGCACCCCGGTCCTGCCCCTGCTCACCGCCGACCGCCACCAGGTCGAACTGCACGCCGCCGCCACCACCCTCGGCATCCGTCCCTTCGAGGACGGCCGTGATCTCTCCTCCGGACTGGGCGAGGCGCAGATCGTGCACGTGACGGCCGCGGGCGGGACCGTGCCCGCCACCGGCGCGACCGTCGCCGTCGCCCCCGCCGACGGCCCCGACGCCGGTGTCCTGGGCACGCTCGCCGACCCCGCCGCACTCCGGCTCGCCCTCCTCGACGCCCCGCGCGGCACGGCCGTCCACCTGGGCGCCGGTGCCCTCGACGAGGCCGGGCGGCGGCTCGGCAGGCTGCGGCAGTCGGTGGCCGGGTGGGCACGCAGCCCCTCGCGGCCGGTGCCCGAGAAGGTACGGGGACGGCTGCGGGACGCCTGGGAGGACGACCTCGACGTGCCCGGGGTGCTCGCCGTGCTGCGCTGGATGGAGAACCAGCCCGAGATCCCGCCCGGCGCCCGCTTCGAGACCTGCGCCTACGCCGACCGGCTGCTCGCGCTCGACCTCACCCGCGACATCGGGCGGGCGGCGTGACCACCCGGGCGGGCGCCGGCCCGCTGCGCCGCCTGGTCGTCCTGCGGCACGCCAAGTCGGCCTGGCCCGAGGGCGTCCCGGACCGCCTGCGCCCGCTCGCGGACCGCGGCCGCCGCGACGCCCCCGCCGCCGGCCGCGCCCTCGCCGAGTCCGACTGCCTGCCCGACCTCGCGGTGTGCTCCACCGCGGTACGCGCCCGGCAGACCTGGGAGCTGGCCGCCGGCCAGTGGGGCACACCGCCGCCGGTCCGCTACGACCGGCGGGTGTACGCGGCCGACGTGCCCGACCTGCTGGCGGTCGTCCGCGAGGTGCCTGCCGAGGTGGAGACGCTGCTGCTGGTCGGGCACAACCCGGGCCTGGAGGAACTCGTCCTCGACCTCGCGGGCGACGGCCTCGACGACACCCTGGAACAGGTGCGCAAGAAGTTCCCGACCTCCGCGATCGCCGTCCTGGCCTGGCACGGCACGACGTGGGCGGCCCTGGCCCCGGGGACGGCCCTGCTGACGGAGGTGACGGTGGCCCGGGGGCGGAAGGAGTAGCGCACGGGTCCGCATAGGCTGGGCGGATGCAGGACGAGTACCGCACAGTCGCCCGCGCGGGCACGCACGAGACCGAGGTCAACCGCTCCCGCTTCCTGTGCGCCCTCGCCCCGGCGGCCACCGAGCAGGAGGCCCAGGACTTCGTCGCGGCGGTCCGCAAGGAGCACGCCGACGCCACCCACAACTGCTGGGCCTACGTCATCGGCGCCGACGCCGGCACCCAGCGGGCCAGTGACGACGGCGAACCGGGCGGCACCGCAGGCGTCCCCATGCTCCAGATGCTGCTCCGCCGTGACATGCGGTACGTCGTCGCCGTCGTCACCCGCTACTACGGCGGCGTCAAACTCGGCGCCGGCGGACTCATCCGCGCCTACGGCGGTGCGGTCGGCGAGGCCCTCGACGCCGTCGGCACCCGCACCCGGCGCCGCTTCCGGCTGGCCACGGTGACCGTCGACCACCAGCGCGCCGGCAAGGTCCAGAACGACCTGCGCGCCACCGGCCGCGAGGTCCGCGACGTCCGCTACGGCGAGGCGGTCACCATCGAGATCGGCCTGCCGGACGCCGACGTGGACACGTTCCGCGCCTGGCTGGCCGACGCGACGGCCGGCGCGGCGACCCTCGAACTGGGCGGGGAGGCGTACGGCGACGCGTGAGCCGGGGGTGAAATGCGTTAGCGTGGCGGGTGTTGACAGGGAAGTCCTCGTACCGGTTCATGCCGGTTCGGTTCGGTTTGCGCAGGTCGAATAGGTGCAATAGGGGTAAGCGTGCGGGTCAGGGTGGTCTCATGAGAATCCTGCACACTTCCGACTGGCATCTGGGCCGGGCCTTCCACCGGGTGAACATGCTCGCCGCCCAGGCCGAGTTCATCGGCCACCTCGTGACCACCGTGCGCGAGCACGCCGTCGACGCCGTGGTGGTGGCCGGAGACGTGTACGACCGCGCGGTGCCGCCGCTCGCCGCGGTGGAACTCTTCGACGACGCCCTGCACCGGCTCGCCGATCTCGGCGTGCCCACGGTGATGATCTCCGGAAACCACGACTCCGCCCGCCGCCTCGGCGTCGGCGCCGGTCTCATCGACCGCGCGGGCATCCACCTGCGCACCGAGCCGTCGGCCAGTGGCACCCCGGTCGTCCTGGCCGACGCCTTCGGGGACGTCGCCTTCTACGGGCTGCCGTATCTCGAACCCGCCCTGGTGAAGGACGAGTTCGGGGTGGCGAAGGCCGGGCACGAGACGGTGCTGGCCGCCGCCATGGACCGGGTCCGCGCCGACCTCGCCGCCCGCGCGCCCGGCACCCGCTCCGTCGTCCTCGCGCACGCCTTCGTGACCGGCGGCGAGCCCAGCGACAGCGAACGGGACATCACCGTCGGCGGAGTGGCCGCCGTTCCGGCCGGCGTCTTCGACGGCGTCGACTACGTGGCCCTCGGCCACCTGCACGGCTGCCAGACCCTCACCGACCGCGTCCGGTACTCCGGCTCCCCGCTGGCGTACTCCTTCTCCGAGGCCGACCACCGCAAGAGCATGTGGCTCGTCGACCTCGCCGCCGACGGCACGGTCACCGCCGAGCGCCTCGACTGCCCGGTGCCGCGCCCGCTGGCCCGCATCCGCGGCACCCTGGACGACCTGCTCGCCGACCCCGCCCTCACCCCCCACGAGGACGCCTGGGTCGAGGCCACCCTCACCGACCCGGTCCGCCCCGCCGACCCCATGGCCCGCCTCACCGACCGCTTCCCGCACACCCTCAGCCTGGTCTTCGACCCCGACCGGGCCCCGGACGACCCCGACGTCACCTACGCCCGCCGGCTGGCCGGCCGCACCGACCGGCAGATCGCCGAGGACTTCGTCGCCCATGTGCGCGGCGCGGGCCCCGACGAACGCGAACTGGCCGTCCTGGGCGAGGCGTTCGACGCGGTGCGCGCGGACGGCGCGGTACGTGAGGTGGCCCGGTGACAGTGCATCCGCATCCGCATCCGCACCCGCACCGCCTCACGGAGGACCGCCTCACGGAGGTGGCCGCGTGAGGCTCCACCGGCTCGACATCACCGCCTTCGGGCCCTTCGGCGGCAGCCAGAGCGTCGACTTCGACGCGCTCTCCGCCGCCGGGCTCTTCCTCCTGCACGGCCCCACCGGCGCCGGCAAGACCTCCGTCCTGGACGCCGTCTGCTACGCCCTCTACGGCACCGTCCCCGGCGCCCGCCAGAGCGGCCAGGGCCTCACCCTGCGCAGCGACCACGCCGACCCGGCCACCCGCACCGAGGTCCGCCTCGAACTCACCGTCGCCGGACGCCGGTTGGAGATCACCCGGCAGCCGCCCTGGGAGCGCCCCAAGAAGCGCGGCGCGGGCACCACCCTGGACAAGGCCCAGACCTGGCTGCGCGAGTACGACGCGAAGGCCGGCGCCTGGAAGGACCTCAGCCGCTCCCACCAGGAGATCGGCGAGGAGGTCACCCAGCTGCTCGGCATGAGCCGCGAACAGTTCTGCCAGGTCGTGCTGTTGCCCCAGGGCGACTTCGCCCGTTTCCTGCGCGCCGACGCCGGCGCCCGCGGCCAGCTGCTCGGCCGGCTCTTCGACACCCAGCGCTTCGCCGACGTCGAGAAGCGCCTCGCCGAGCGCCGGAAGACGACCGAGGCCCGGGTCCGGGACGGCGACTCCGCGCTGCTGGCCGACGCCCACCGCATGCAGCAGGAGGCCGGCGACGCGATGGAGCTGCCGGACCTGGCCCCCGGCGAGCCAGGCCTGGCCCCGGCCGTCCTCGCCGCCGCGGCCGTCGCCCGCAGCACCGCGCGGGAGCGCCTCACCATCGCCCACTCCCGGCTCACCGCCGCCGAGTCGGCCCAGTTCGCGGCCGACCGCGCGCTGGCCGACGTACGCGAACTGGCACGGTTGCAGGCTCGGTTCGCTCAGGCGCGGCAGCGGGCCGTACGGCTGGAGGAGCGGGCCGGGGACCACCGGGCGGCGCAGACGCGGATGGAGCGGGCGCGGAAGGCGGCGGAGGTGGCGCCGGCGCTGGAGCTGCGGGAGGCCGCCGAGGCAGGGCACCGCGAAGCGGCCGCCGCCGAGGTGCGTGCGCGTGCGCTGCTGCCGGAGACCCTCGCGGGAGCCGGTGCGGCAGGGCTCGCCGGCGCCGCCCGCCGGGCCGCCGAGGAACTGGGCGGGCTGGAGTCCGCGCGCCGGGCCGAGCGACGGCTCGCCGAGGTCGTCGGCGAACGCGGCCGGCTCGACCGGCAGGAGCGGGACGACGAGGAGGTCCTGCGCGAGGCCGCGGGCTGGCTCGCCGGCTGGGACAGCAGGCGCGCGGAACTCCAGTCCCGTATCGACTCCGCCCAGGAGGCCGCGACCCGCGCCGAACAGCTCGCCGTCCAGCGCGAGCCCGCCCGCCGGCGGCTGGCGGCGGCCCGGCTGCGGGACGAGCTGGGCCGGGACACCGACGAGGCCCAGCGCACGGCCCTGGCCGCCGCGCAACGGGCCGTCGAAGCACGGACGCACTGGCTCAACCTCAAGGAGCAGCGGCTGAACGGCATCGCCGCCGAGCTGGCCGCACAGCTCACCGCGGGAGAGCCGTGCGCCGTCTGCGGGGCCACCGAACACCCGGCGCCGGCCGAGAAGTTCGCGGGCCACGTCGACCGCGAGGCCGAGGAGCGCGCCCTCGCCGCCCACCAGCGGGCCGACGAGCAGCGTGCCCGGGAGGAACGGCGGCTCGGCACCGTACGCGAGGCACTGGCCGCCGCCACCGCCGAGGCGGGCGACACCCCGACCGCGCAACTGGCATCACTGGCAGACGAGTTGGAGCGGGAGTACGCCCAGGCCCGGCGGGCCGGCTCCACCCTGCACGCGGCGCACGAGGAGCTGCGGCTGGCCGAGCAGGAGCGTGAGCGCCGGCTGGCCGAGCGGCAGCAGGCCGAGGTCCGGACCGCCGCACGGCTGACCCGGCGCGAGGGCCTCGACGCGGAACAGAGCTCCCTGGAAGGGGAGTTGACCCAGGCCCGGGGAAGCGCCGCCAGCGTGTCCGCGCGGGCCGCGCAGCTGGAGCGGCAGGCGGCGCTGCTCACCGACGCCGCCGATGCCGCGCGCGCCGCCGAGGACACCGCCCGGCACCTGAAGGACACCGACGCCCGGCTCGCCGACGCCGCCTACCGGGCCGGTTTCGACACCCCGCAGGCCGCGGCCGCCGCCCTCCTCGACGACACCGCCCACCGCGAACTCCAACGGCGCCTGGACGAATGGCAGTCCGAGGAGGCCGCGGTGCGTGCCGCACTTGCGGAGGCCGACGCCGCGGCCGCCGCCCAGCAGCCGCCGGCTGACCTCGACGCGGCCGAGCGCACCGCCGCCCTGGCCGCCCAGCGGCTGCGCGACGCCGCCTCCGCCCGGGACCGGGCCGCCGACTGCTGCGCCGAGCTCGACGGGCTGTCCGCCCGCGCCACCGAGGGCATACGCCGACTCGCCCCGCTGCGTGAGGAGTACGACCGGGTCGCCCGCCTTGCCGGGCTCACCGCGGGCACCTCCGCCGACAACGAGCGCCGGATGCGCCTGGAGTCGTACGTGCTGGCCGCCCGCCTGGAACAGGTCGCCGCCGCCGCGACCGTACGCCTGCAGCGCATGTCGTCCGGCCGCTACACCCTGGTCCACTCCGACGACCGCACCGGACGCGGCCGCAGCGGCCTCGGACTGCACGTCGTCGACGCCTGGACCGGACGCGAGCGGGACACCGCCACCCTCTCCGGCGGCGAGACCTTCTTCGCCTCCCTCGCCCTCGCCCTCGGCCTCGCGGACGTCGTCACCGACGAGGCGGGCGGTGTCCGCCTCGACACCCTCTTCATCGACGAGGGCTTCGGCAGCCTCGACGACCAGACCCTGGACGAGGTCCTCGACGTCCTCGACTCCCTCCGCGAACGCGACCGCAGTGTCGGCATCGTCAGCCACGTCGCCGACCTGCGCCGCCGCATCCACGCCCAACTGGAGGTGGTGAAGGGGCGATCGGGCTCGACGCTGCGGCAGCGCGGGGTCTGAGCGGGGCCCGGCGAAGCGCCCCCGAAGGGGCGCGGGGAACTGCGCGACCAGCCACGACGACGCCGCAGTCGACTGACGGCATATCGCGGCACTTCCGGCGAAGCGCTCAGGTACCGACCGCCCGGCGGGGGAGTGGTGAGGAGTAGACGACGCTCGTCGTCACCGAGCCCAGGGTGCCGATCCGGCCGGAGATCTCCTCCAGGTGGCGCATCGAGCGGGCGGTGACCTTGATGACGAAGCAGTCGTCGCCCGTGACGTGGTGCGCCTCCAGGATCTCGGGGGTGACGGCGACCAGGTCGTGGAAGGGCTTGTAGTTGCCGTTCGGGTAGCGCAGCCGGACGAAGGCGAGGATCGGCAGGCCCAGGCGCTCCGGGTCGACCACGGCCGCGTACCCCTGGATCACGCCCGTCTCCTCCAGTCGGCGCACCCGCTCGGTCACCGCGCTCGGGGACATCGCGACGGCACGGGCCAGCTCGGCGAAGCTGGCCCGGCCCTCGCGCTGGAGGACGTCGAGGATGCGGCGGTCGGTGGCGTCCGGGGAAAACTCGGTCATGGGGGAGGGATAACAGGGAATCCCCGGCCGGGCAAGGGCCGGGCCGGGGATCGAGCCTTCAGGGCGGCCGGTCGCCGCCGTAGATTTCCGGGTATGGAGATCCGCCGCACCGGCGGCAGCCGAAAGGGCCTCACATGACCGTTGCCACCGTCAACCCCGTCCTGCGCGTCGCGCCCGCCGCGCCCGCCGAGGCCGCCGCCCACTTCCGGGCGAGCCTCGTCTTCCATGCCGACGTCTCCGACGTGGCCGCCGCGCTGGCCGCCGGCGGTGACCCCGGCTTCGTCGTCCTGGACTCCCGCTCGACGGAGTCCTGGGACCAGGGCCACATCCCCGGGGCGATCCACCTGCCGACCGCGCTCGTCCCCGAGCAGGCGGCCCAACTCCTCGACAAGGCCGTGCCCGTGGTGACGTACTGCTGGGGTCCCGGCTGCAACGGCGCGACCCGCGCCGCCCTCGCGCTGGCCGAACTCGGCTACCGGGTCAAGGAGATGCTCGGCGGATTCGAGTACTGGGTGCGTGAGGGCTTCGAGTTCGAGACTTGGCAGGGGCGGGAACGGCGCGCCGCGGACCCGCTGACGGCACCCGTCGCGGGCGACTGCGGTTGCTGATTTCCGGAGGCGAACCTGTGCCGTCGCTGTCCGTGTAGGTTCACCCCCATGACTCGTTATGCGGATCCAGGCGCGGTGGAGTGGGTGGAGTCGGGCGGCGGCCCGCTGGTGGTGGTCCCGGAGACGGTCCTGCCGTTCTGGGCCGGCGCCGACAGCGAGGACCTGGCCACCGACTACGACCGGGCCTGTGAGGTCGACGGCTACGTCGGACTGCTTCCGGTCGGGGACAGCACGGCCCTGGTCCTCGGCGACGAACCCGCCTCGACGTCCTTCCTCCCGGACCACGGCACCTTCGTACGCTGGTCGGCCGCCAACTCGGAGGAGGAACTCCTGGCACAGGTGCCCGCCGCCCTCGACGGCGCCGTCTGGGAGAACGAGATCCGCTGGCATGTCCCGGGCCCCGTCGTCCTGTTCGACTCCGCCTGGCCGGGCGGCGAGGCCGAGGGCGGCGACCGCCTGCGGGTCCCGCTGGAACCCGGCGCCTACGCGGTGCGCGCCGCCTACACCAGACCCGGCCCGGAAACCTGGCTGGGTCTGGTGCAGTTGCGTCGGCTCCCGTCCTGACGAACCGTCACTTGATGCCGTCGAGCGCGATGTTCAGGTGCCGCGGACCGCGCAGCACCGCGTTCGGCCGGTACGGCGGCGGGTCCTCCACCAGCCGGGGGTTGTCGAGCCGGCGGGCCAGCTGGGACAGCGCGATCTGGGCCTCCAGGCGGGCCAGCGGGGCACCGAAGCAGCTGTGGATGCCGCTGCCGAAGCCGAGGTGCTGGATGTCCTGGCGGTCCGGGTCGAAGCGGTCGGGATCCGTGAACCGGTGCGGGTCCCGGTTGCCCGCGCCCAGCACGAACCAGATGCGCGAACCCTTGGGGATGGTGACCCCGTGCACCTCCAGGTCGGCGATGCAGGTGCGCTGCGGCAGCAACTGCACCGGCGGCTCGTAGCGCAGCAACTCCTCCACGATCCGCACCGACAGCCCCGGGTCGTCGCGCAGCCGCTCCAGGTACTGCGGGTACCGCAGCAGCGTCAGCATGCCGTTGGTGATCAGGTTGACCGTCGTCTCGTGGCCGGCGATGAGCAGCAGCACCGAGGTGCTGAGCACCTCCATGGTCGTCATGGCGCCGTCCGGACCGTGACTGTGCACCAGGTCCGACAGCATGTCGTCGCGGGCTTCCTTGTGGCGCTGCTCCACCAGCCCGTTCAGGTACATGCCGAGCTGGAGCCGGGCCTCCTGCGCGGCCTTCTCCGACTCGGCGGACGTGCGGCTGTCGGGGTCGAGACCGGCGACGATCGGGTCGACCCAGGCCCGGAAGCGGGGCTCGTCCTCGCGCGGCACGCCCAGCAGCCGGCAGATCACGGTGACCGGGAAGGGGTACGCGACCTGGTCGACCAGGTCGAACTCCCGTGCGTCCCCGAGGCCGTCGATCAGCCCGGTGACGATCTCCTCCAGCTCGCCCCGCATGTTGTCGATCCGGTGCGGCTGGTGCGGCGGCCCGAAGGAGCTGTTGGCGATCCGGCGCAGCCGGTCGTGCTCCGGCGGGTCGAGCCGGATGAAGCTCGGCGGCAGCCCCGTCGCCTCCGGCCCGGACAGCTCGTCCGCACCGGGGGCGGCCAGGTTGGCGGCGTCGGAGCTGATCCGCGGATCGTGGAGCAGCGCTTCGATGTCGTGGTAGGTGCTGATGATGTAGGGGCCGTCCTCCTCCTCGTGCAGCACCGGCGTCTTGCGGAGTTCCTCGTACAGCGGGTACGGGTTGGCGCGGTTCGCGAAGTCGGTGATCTGGCGCAACATCGAGGTCTGCGTCATGACAGTTCCTTGGAGCGTCGGGGCCGGGGCGCGGTCAGTGGCGGGCGGGGTGGAAGACCAGCTGCTGGTCGGTCGGCGAGTAGCCGCTCAGGGTCACCATGGGGCCGTGCGTCGGCAGGGCCGGGTCCGGGAAGTCGGAGTCGACCGGCACCCGTCCCTCGGGACGGCGGTCCACGGTCGGGAACTCCACCGGGAACGGTCCGCCCTTCTCGATCTGCCGCTGGTAGAACTCCAGCCACCGCGTGTTGTCGAAGCTCACCGCGGCGATCGTGCGGCCCTTGTGGCCGTACACCCCGACGAACCGGCGTTCGGCCAGCGAACCCTGCGTGATCATGATCTGGTCGCCCATCGGGGGCACCCCGACCGACTTGATGTTCACCCCGAACTGCGACGACCAGAACGCCGGCACCCACAGGTGCGGCTTCCGCTCGGCGCTCGGGCTGATCATGTTGTGCGCGGCGGTCTCGGCCTGGGCGACCGCGTTGCCCCAGTGCTCCAGGGACAGGAACTGGTAGCCGAACAGCGCGTGCGGGGACCGGGCGACATCGCCGGCGACGAAGATGTCGTCGGTGACGATGCCCCGGAAGTCGAAGGCACGGCAGCCCGCGTCGCAGGCGATGCCCCGCGGGCCCGCGCCGAGACCGGAGTCGGTCAGCCATTCGGTGTTGCGGGTCGCGCCGAGCGACACGATCACCACGTCCGCCTCGACGACGGACTCGTCGGACAGATGGACCGCCCGCACCCGTCCGGCCGGGTCGCCCTCCAGCGCGGTGACCATGACCCCGGTGCGCAGGTCCACCCCGTTCTCCCGTTGCATGTCGGCCGCGACCGCGCCGATCACCCCGCCGAGGGCGCCCACCAGCGGCGCGCCCGCGCGCTCCGCCACGGTGACCGCGATCCCCTGCTCCCGGCAGGCCGAGGCGATCTCCGACCCGGTGAACCCGGCGCCGATCACGAACACCCGGCGCGGTCCGGCCTTCAGCCGCCGCAGCAGCGCGGCCGCGTCGTCCCGGGTGCGCAGCGTGAACACGCCCTCCAGACGGGCCTCGTCCTCCTTGGGCCAGGGCCGGGCCCGCACTCCGGTCGCGATCAGCAGCCGGTCGTACTCGACCTCGTCGCCGTCGGCCAGCCTGACCCGCCTGGCCTCGACGTCGAGACCCGCCGCCGCGACGCCCAGCCGCCACTTCGCGTCGACCTCCCGGCGGTGCGGCAGCGCGGTGTGGTGCGGGGCCGCCCTGCCGAGCAGCACCGCCTTGGACAGCGGCGGCCGGTCGTAGGGCTCGTACGGCTCGTCACCGATCATGGTGAGTTCGCCGGCGAACCCCTCGGCGCGCAGCGTCTCGGCACCCCGCAGCCCGGCCAGCGAGGCACCCACGATCACGATCCGGCCCTCGCGCCGCAGCCAGTCGAGATAGTCAGTGGGCGGCATCAGAAGTCCCTCCCGCGAATCCGTCCAGGCCGTCGGCGGTGATCGCCTGCACCGGGCAGGCGGCCACGGCGCGCGCCACCCGCTCCCGCTGCTCCTGCTCGGCCTGCGGGTTGTAGACGAGCGACTCCTCGCCGTGCATGGCGAAGACGTCCGGCGCGAGGAACGCGCACTGCGCGTATCCCTGACATCTGTTGAGGTCGACGACAAGACGCATCATGGCTCCGCCCTTCCGGTGGCCAGGTCCGGTGCGTACCGCGGTCCGTCAGTCCAGTCTCGGACGGCGGAGAACTCCCCGCACGCCAGCATGGGAGCCCTGCCCCGCCGCCGCGCGCCGGGCCCGCCGATCGGGTGAGCCGTCAGGCCGCCGGGGTCGCCGGTGCCACCGGGGCCGCGGCGGAGCGGCGGAAGCTCTCCATGACGATGTACGCACTGAGCAGCAGCGACCAGGCCGGGAACGCCAATTCGGCCCAGGGCACCGCGCCCGACACGAACAGCAGGACCAGGGTGGTCAGGAAGCCCAGCAGCGTGAGCCAGCGCGGCAGGATGCCCAGCCGGTGCCCGATCACCGACGCGGAACAGACGAAGACGGCCGCCATCCGCATCGCGTACCCGGTCATCAGCGTGTATGCCAGGTGCTGGCCGAAGTCCCAGGTGGGCCGGGACGGTGAGGTGCCCGCCGGATGAGCGGTGTCGAGCACGGCCGCGGCCGCCGCGGCGGCGCCGAACATCGTGGCCGTGAAGACCAGGCCGCTGCCGAGGAACACGGTGGCCATGAACCGGTCCTCGGCGTCGCCGACATGCGAGCGGACGGCGCCGACGAACCACAGGAAGAAGATGCCGGCGAACGGCACCAGCAGGAGAGCCGCGCGGACGGCGCTGCGCTGGGTGGGATCCGCCTGCCGGGTGGTGACCGCGTCGGCGCCCTCCGGGATGCCCAGCCGGATCAGCACCATGGCGGCGGCGAGCAGCAGCGCGAAGACGATCCCGGCCACGCCGGCCGCGCGCGGGGTCTGCAACGGCTGCCCTGGGGGCGTGGAGGTCGGCATGCGCGGCTCGCTTCCTGTGTCCGGTGGCCCCCGGGCACCAGCAAGCCTCCTGCCACCGGCCCCCGCCACCGGAACACCCCCGAACGGCAGACCGGCGTCAACCCGGTCCTGCCGCCCGACGGGCGGCAGGACCGGACCGTACCGTCAGAGCTGCGACAACTCGTCCACCAGGTCGTCCAGGCCCAGCGAGCCCTGGGACAGGGCCGCCATGTGCCAGGACTTGAGGTCGAAGCCGGCGCCCTGCCGCTCGCGGGCCTTCTCCCGGCCCAGCAGCCAGGCCCGCTCGCCCAGCTTGTAGCCGATGGCCTGTCCCGGCATGGACAGGTAGCGGGTCAGCTCGCTCTCCACGAAGTCCGCGGGCCGGCTGCTGTGCGCGCCGAAGAACTCCTGCGCCAGCGCGGGCGTCCAGCGCTCCCCGGGGTGGAAGGGGGAGTCGTCCGGGATCGTCAGCTCCAGGTGCATGCCGATGTCGATGATGACCCGCGCGGCCCGCATCATCTGCGCGTCCAGGTAGCCGAGGCGGCGCTCCGGGTCGGTGAGGAAGCCCAGCTCGTCCATCAGCCGCTCCGCGTACAGCGCCCAGCCCTCGGCGTTGGCGCTGACCATGCCCACGCTGGCCTGGTAGCGGGAGAGGTTCTCGGCGATGTGCTTCCACTGCGCCAGCTGCAGGTGGTGGCCGGGCACGCCCTCGTGGTACCAGGTCGAGACGAGGTCGTAGACCGGGAACCGGGTCTGGCCCATGGTCGGCAGCCAGGTGATGCCCGGGCGCGAGAAATCGTCCGACGGCGGCGTGTAGTACGGCGCCGCCGCGCTGCCGGGCGGAGCGATCCGGGACTCCACCCGGCGCACCCGCTCGGCCAGGTCGAAGTGGGTGCCGTCGAGCTTCTCGATGGCCTCGTCCATCACCGACTGGAGCCAGGTCCGCACCTCGTCGACACCCTCGATGTGGGTGCCCTGCTCGTCCAGGTGCGCCAGCGCCACCCACGGCGTGGCCGCACCGGGCAGGATCTTCTCGGCCTCGGCCCTCATCTCGCCGAGCAGCCGGTGGTACTCGGACCAGCCGTACGCGTACGCCTCGTCGAGATCGAGGTCGGTGCCGTTGAAGTAGCGCACCCAGCGGGCGTAGCGCTCCCGGCCCACCACGTCCGGCGCGCCCTCGATCGCGGGCGCGTACACGTCCCGCATCCAGTCGCGCAGCGCCAGCACGGCCCCGGTGGCGGAGCGGGACGCCTCGTCCAGCTCGGCGCGCAGCGCCTCGGGCCCGGACGCCGCGAACTGCTCGAACCAGCCCTTGCCGTCGCCTGTGTCGGCCCACTCGCCCAGCTGTCCGACGAAGGTCGCGGTGGCGCGCGGACCGGCGTACAGCTTGCGGTCCAGGCCGAGTTCGAGGGACTGCCGGTAGCCCTCCAGCGCGGCCGGCACCGCGCGCAGCCGTTCGGCGACCGCCGTCCAGTCCTCCTCGGTGGCGGTCGGCGTCACCGTGAACACCTGGCGCACCGCGTGCGCGATCGAGCTCAGGTTGCTGACGGAACGCAGGCTCTCGTCGGCCTCGTGCACGGCGAGGGAGGCGTTGAGCCGCTCCCGCAGCAGACGCGCGCAGCGACGCTCGATGTCACTGTCGGCGCCGGGCTGCCGCTCGGCCTCGTCGAGCTTGGCGAGGGTGTCGCGCTCCAGCCGGGCGAGCGTCTCCGCGCCGGCCGGCGAGGTGTCGGGCAGGCGGCTCGAACTCTCCTTGTCGCCGAGGAAGGTACCGGTGATCGGATCGAGGGCGATGAGCTCGTCGACGTAGGTGTCGGCGACCTGACGGGGCAGCGGGCTGTTGGTCTGTGACATGCGGTCCATCCTCGTACGGCGGACCACCGCGCGTCACGGGGATTGGGCCGACGACACCGGCGGAAGCAGCGGCCCGCACTCCCACTGCTGGAAGATCAGCCGGGTCTCCACCCGGGCGACCTCGCGGCGGGCCGTGAACTCGTCCAGGACCAGCCGTTGCAGGTCCGCCATGTCCGCCACGGCCACATGCACCAGGTAGTCGTCGGGACCGGTCAGATGGAACACCGTCCGCGACTCCGGCAGCGCCCGGATCCGCTCCACGAACGGTCCCACCAACTCCCGCCGGTGCGGCCTGACCTGCACCGAAAGCAGCGCCTCCAGACCGCGCCCGAGCTTGGCCGGATCGAGCTCCAGACGGTGCCCGAGGATCACCCCGGAGCGGCGCAGCCGGGTCACCCGGTCCAGACAGGTCGACGGCGCCACGCCTACCTGGGCGGCGAGATCGCGGTAGGTGGTCCGGGCGTCGTTCTGAAGCAGCCGCAGCAGATGCAGATCGACCGGATCCAGTACGACAGAATCGGTCATGGGCCGAACGTAGCACGGCGTTCACCCCGTCTGTTCCGTCGGATGTTCACCCTACGGCCATGGACTCAGCGAACACCTACGACGACCCCGCGGTGCCCGTCCGCGGCCACGCCTCCCGCGCACCGCGCGCCCTGGCCACCGAGGCCGTGCACGCCGGCCGCGACGACCTCGCCCGCCAGGGCCTGCACGCCCCGCCGATCGACCTGTCCACCACCTACCCGTCGTACGACAGCCGCGCCGAGGCCGCCCGGATCGACGCCTTCGCCGCCGACGGCGCGGAACCCGCGGGACCGCCGGTCTACGGACGCCTCGGCAACCCGACGGTCGCCCGCTTCGAGACCGCCCTGGCCCGCCTCGAAGGCACCGGGTCCGCGGTCGCCTTCGCCAGCGGCATGGCCGCCCTGTCCGCCGTCCTCCTCGCCCGCGCGTCGACCGGCCTGCGCCATGTCGTGGCCGTACGGCCCCTGTACGGGAGCAGCGACCACCTCCTCACCGCCGGTCTCCTCGGCACCGAGGTCACCTGGACCGACCCGGCCGGCATCACCGACGCGCTGCGCCCCGACACCGGCCTTGTGCTGGTCGAGTCCCCGGCCAACCCGACCCTCGCCGAAATCGACCTGCGCGCCGTCGCCCACGCCTGCGGCACGGTGCCGCTGCTCGCCGACAACACCTTCGCCACCCCCGTCCTGCAACGCCCCGCCGAACTCGGCGCCCGGCTGGTGCTGCACAGCGCCACCAAGTACCTCGGCGGCCACGGCGACGTGCTGGCCGGGGTGGTGGCCTGCGACGAGGAGTTCGCCGGACAGCTCAGGAAGATACGCTTCGCGACCGGCGGCGTCCTGCACCCACTGGCCGGCTACCTGCTGCTGCGCGGCCTCTCCACACTCCCGGTCCGGGTCCGCGCCGCCTCCGCCACCGCCGCCGAACTGGCCCACCGCCTCACCGCCGACCCGCGCGTCGCCCGCGTCCACTACCCGCGGCTGGGCGGCGCGATGATCGCCTTCGAGGTCTACGACGACCCGCACGAGGTCATCTCCCGGGTACGCCTGATCACCCCCGCCGTCAGCCTCGGCAGCGTCGACACCCTCATCCAGCACCCGGCGTCCATCAGCCACCGCGTGGTGGCCGAGGACGACCGCCACGGCGCCGGGGTGAGCGACCGGCTGCTGCGCCTGTCGGTGGGCCTGGAGGACATCGACGACCTCTGGTCCGACCTGGACCGGGCACTGGGGGTGCTGTAGCGCCCCGTCAGGTGTAGCGCCCCGTCAGGGGCGCGGGGAACTGCGAGAGCAGCCACCCCGAACCCGCAGCCGCCGCGCAGTCCGCAGCCCCTACGGCGCTTAGGCCATCCCACTCTCCCCCGCACCGGAAAGCCACCCCACGGCACTCACGGCGCCCCCCGGCTCCGCCGCAAGCCGCGCCGTGATGACCAACGTCCCCTCCTCGATCTGATAGTCCAACGGCAACCCCAGCCCCCGCATCGCCGCCACCATCCCCGTGTTGGACGCCTGCGTCACCGCGTACACGCTCTCGCAGCCCGCCTCGACGGCCATCCCCACCAGCCGGGTCAGCAACTCGCCGCCGACGCCGCGCCGCTGCCAGGCGTCCTCCACGAGCAGCGCCACCTCCGTCTCGTCCCCGTCCCACAGCAGATGCCCGAGGCCGACGATCCGGCCCGACGCGGTCTGCACGGCCAGCGTCCGCCCGAAGCGCGGGCTGAGCAGGTGGTTCAGGTACCGGTCGGCGTCCCCGACCGGCCCGTGGTAGCGCAGCCCCAGCGTCCGCGTCGAGCAGCGCTCGTGCATCGCCTTCGCCGCCTCGATGTCACCGGTGTCGGCCCGGCGCACGGTGATCGCCTCGCCCGCGGACAACGCGATCACGTCCTGGCTGCGCGGGATGCGCGGCCCGAGCCGGGCGTCCAGTTCCACCAGCGCCCGCGCCCGCGCGAACTCGGTCGGCGTGAACGGGAGATACGGCCGTTCCACGGTGATCACTCCCCCCTCCGGCGCACGCAACCGCATCACGGTGTCCTCCAGAGCCCCTTCGACGGGAACCGTCTCGGGGCTCCGGGCCCCGCCGACCGGGTGGGCGGGGAGCGAGCGGATCGTGCACCTCCCCAACAACTGCCGGAGGGCCAGCGGAAGTTCCGCCGCGTCGAGTGCGGTTCGGGTGGCCAGGCCCAGGACCCGGGTCGGGGCGTCCACCAGGTCGTGGGCGTCGGCCCGCTCGATCCAGGTGTCCGTGCCCCCGGCCTTCGCGACCGCCCGCGTGATCTCGCCGGCGACCAGCTCGCCCGGGGCCCGCAGCAGGAACTCGTCCACCGTGCCGTCGGCCAGCGGATGCGTCTGCAGGCTCAGGATGTCCACCCGGTACCCGGCGAGCGCCGCGCACAGCGCCGCCAGCGAACCGGGCTCGTCCCGCACCGTCGTCCGCAGCCGCCACAGCGTGCTCGCCCGGTCCCCGGTCCCCGAGGTGTCCGCGCCGGGCCCGGCCTGCCGTGTCTCGGTGACGGCAGGCCGGGCGCCGGTATCGGTATCCGTCACCGGCGGTGCATGACCTGGGCGCCTCGCCCACCAGACATGGAAGCCCGCCGTCGCCGCCAGCACCAGCGCCGAGATCATCAGCAGTGCCGGACCGTCGGGCCCGTGCCCGATCAGATTGGCCACCGCGTCCGCCACCGCGACGGCCGTGAACAGGGCGGCGAGTTCGACGACGTCCCGGCGCCAGTGGTGCACGGGGCGTCCGTTCCGTGCTCGTGTCACATCAGACATGTCTCGATTCATGCAGCCACTGTGAAGCAACGGTGTTGCGTGATCACGAACGCTCTGTGACCGATGGGTAAAGCATGCTTACGTTCTTTTTGTGTCGTTTTCAACAGTTGCCGATGCCTGTGAAATGACCGGTTCCTGCCCCTCTCAGGCGGCCGCCGCCATGGCCAGCGCGTCCCGCAGCCGACGGGCCTGGACCACCAGCCGGGCCGAGCCGCGCCGGTCCGCGGCCCCGGAGAGATGGGGCAGTTCACCTCCGGCGCCGGACCGCTCTGCGCAGTCGGCGGCGACCGAGAGCAGCTCCCCGAGCCCACGGGCCGTCCCCGAGGCACCGGGGGCACCCGAGGCACCCGCGGTCCCCCCGGTCGCGAGGTCGGCGAGCAGCACGGGCAGGGTGTGCCGGAGCATCTCCCATATCGTGGCGTCGGCCCCCGTGGCCGCCGCCGTCCGGGCCGACTCCGCCAGCCGCAGCGGCTTCACCGCACCGCGCCGGACCAGCCGGCCGAGGTCGGCACCCAGCCGCTCCGCGTCCAGCTGCCCGCGCGCGGCCAGCACCAGCAGCGCGTCCACCGCGGCCAGCCGGTCCTCCGGATGCCGGGCGCCCAGCCCGTACGCCACGCACAGGTGCGTGCTCTCGCCCGCGACCCCGCCGGACTCGGCGAGCAGCGGAAGGACGGCGGCCACGCCCCGCGCGTCGTCCAGGGCGGCCTCGGAGAGATCGTGCACCAGCCGTACGGCGACGAGTTCGCGCAGCTCCGGGAGTGCGGCCAGCCAGTGCTGGTGGTTCTCCTGGCCCCAGTGGTAGCAGTACCGGACCGCGTCGGACACCGTGAACGGCCGGCCGAGCCGCCGGAACGCGTCGGGGAAGTCCGTCTGGAGTTCCATGACCTCGCCGGACTCGATCAGGATGCGCGGCCCCGATGTCCGGCGGTCGCAGCCGGGCAGGGCGGGCTCGCCGGCGGACAGCCGGCGGGCGAGCCGCTCGCCCTCCGGCGTGCCGAGTTCGCTCGCGCGCCCGGCGGCGGCCAGGGCCGCCGTACGGTCCTCGCGCCGGACCCGCAACAGGGCCTGGGCGAAGTCGACCTCGCCCACCCGGGCGCCCAGGCGACGGTAGGTGTCGAGCCGGTCGACGAGCTCGGCCGGCTCCAGGAGCCCGGTGCTCCACGACGGTGTGGCCAGGAGCAGCGGCTGTGGGTCCGTGCGTATCCGGTAGGCCAGTTCACGCAGCCGGACGTCGTGGATCCGGGAGAACCCGTGGCGCGCGCACTCGTGGTCGGCCGGACCGCCGCGCAGCCCGGCGAGCAGGGTGTCCGTGCGCACGGCCCCGTACAGCGTGGCCAGGATCAGTTCGAGACCGCCGTCGGTGGTGAGGAGGCCGCGCCGGGTGTGACCGAAGTGCTCCTCGGCGTGCTGTCGGCGGTGCGACTCGGGCTGCCACCACCAGCGGGTGGCCGCCACCGGTTCGAGCGCCTCCCGCAGCGCGTCCTGGCCGCGGTGGGCGTGCCGGGCCAGACCGTCCAGCGCCCGCTCGAACGCGGCCACGTCCCCGGCCCCTTCGGACGCCAGCAGGGCCGACACCTCCTCGGCGAGCTCCACGGCCGTATCGGGCGCGGCCGCGAGGCGGAACGGCTCCGGGGCCGGCGGCAGCACCTCCTGGTACGCCTCGGCCGCCGCCGCGGGCGCGATACCCAGCGCCGCGGCTGCCCGGACCCGCAGGACCGGGCTCAACTGCTCGGCCGCGACGGCGATGCCGGACCGGACCGCGGGCTCGCCGTCGAGCCGCTTCGCATGCCGCTCGACCAGCTTCAGCGCCCGCTCCTGCAACTGGGTGTCCTCGTGCCCGAACGCCCGGGCCACGGTCGGCAGCAGCTCCGCCGCCGCGGACGCGTCGCGGGCGAGCACCTTGCCGAGCAGCACCAGCTGGGCGCGCACCAGCTTCTTCTCGGTGCGGAACAGCAGCCCTTCGGAGGCCTCCGCGAGCTGTCGCGGGGTGAGGTCGCCGTCGAGCGCGAGGGTGCCGAGAACCGACTGGGCGTGGGTGGCGACCGGGGACGCGGCGTCCCGCGCCAGGGCCGTCCAGTCGGCGACGCGCTCGCGCACCTCGTCCCGGGTGAGGGCGAGCAGACCCAGCAGCGGCAGGAAGATCCGGTGGTCGGTCGGGCCGCCGCCGCGCAGCAGGCGGGCCACACAGGCGTCGACCACGGCCTTGCGCTCCAGCACGCCCGCGCCGGTCAGCTCCGCGAGGGCGCTCTGCCAGGAACCCGGGCCGTCGCCGAACAGCCAGCGGACCTCACCGAGATCGGAGAGCTCGAACAGGCCGTTCACCAGCGGTGCGAGGTCCGGCTCGGCACGCAGCCGGTCGACGAGGGACACGCGCCCCCAGCTGTGGCCGATGTGGCGGACCCAGCCGACCACATAGGCGTCCGTCACCGGCACCTCGCATCCCGAGCGCCGCACCAGCCCCGCCATCAGCGGGAACGGCACGTCCGCGGAGACCGGCCGCGCGGCCAGCCGACGGGCCACGTCGGCCTGCCAGCCGGTGTCCCGGTCCGCCAGCACCTTCAGCAGCAGGTCCGTCGGCGCCTGCCGCCAGCGCATGTCGGCCCCGGCGATCCAGGTCGCGGCCGCCGCGGCCCCCGAGTGGCACATGGCCCCGGCCACCTGGAGCGCCGGACAGCTGCGCTCGGACCGGTTCTCCCACGGCGCGGCCCGCAGCTCCTTGCGCAGGGCCTGCAACTCGGGGAGCAGTGCGCGTCGCTCGGCATCCGTCAACTTCTTCACCAGGAGGGCCGTCTCCCCGACGCGCCCCGCCCGCACCGCCTCCAGCACCGCACTCATCACGCACCCCCGCCGATCTCCGCCATGTCCTGTCCCATCTCGCGAGCCCCGTTCCGCTCCCCGTCGCGCTCCACCGCGGCCCCCCGCCGCACCATCCGCACGGCCAGCGCGTGCTTGCACGGACCGCGCCCGCCCCGGTACTTCGCCCACCACAGGCAACTGCAGCTCAGCACCCCCGCCGCGTCCCGCACCCGGTGCACATGACCGTCCTCCGCCGTCACCGTGCCCAGTTCGCCGTCCAGGGCCACCGCGCCCGCGGCAACCAGCGCCCGGGCCGAGCGCAGCCGGGGGTTGTGCCGCTCCACGCGCCCCGCGTCGTACGGCAGTTCGCGGTGGAAGTAGGCGGCTTCCGCCGTGTCGTAGCCGACGCGCCCCGAGGTACCGAGGCGGACCAGGGCCGCGCGGACCCGCTCCGGGGCGAGCCCGGAGGAGGCGGCCAGGTCGGCGACGTCGACGCGGGGCTCCCAGGCCAGCAGGACCGCGATCAGCTCCGCGTCCTCGGCGGCCTCGTCGGTGGCGAGCGCGTCCAGCACGCCGCCCTCACCCGAGAACCCCCGGGCGGCATCCGGCGACAGGGTCAGCGTGAGCCGCATGCCGGGCAGCACGACCTCCCAGGCCGCGGCCGTACCGGAGGCGGCGAGGGCGCCCTGCGGGCCGTAGACGCGCAGGGCCGTCGCATGGCGCAGCACCCGTTGCAGCGCGGCCAGCCGCTCCGGTCCCGGCAGGCACACCGCCCCCGGCACCGGGCGGGTCGTCGGCCGCAGCCCCCGGCCCACCGGTATCACCCAGCGGGGCCCGGCCACGCCCCGGCGCGCGGTGCCGGCGCGGGGGAGCGAGCGCAGGAACCGCACCGCCTCGTCCGCCGGCAGCTCGGCCCGCAGATCGAACCCGGCCGCTATGACCTGCGCCTCCGCGAAGCCGCGCAGCCAGCGGTCCGGGAGCGGGACCTTCTTCTCCACCACCGGGCCGTCCAGCGTGGTGACCGCCAACTCCTCGGGGCCGACCCGCAGATGGAGCGGATCGTCCGAGCCGATCCGGGAAAGCGCCTCCCGCAGCGGGTTGTTGACGTCCACGTTCGTGGTGCCGTGGCCCACCTCGCCGCCGTCCAGCCCCGGGCCGAGGACGTCCAGCCGGGCGTACACCCCGCCGCAGCCGGAGAAGGACTCGAAGCGCAGCCGGTCGCCGTTGCCCGTCACCACCGGGTCCAGCGAGGCGCGCAGCTGCGGCTGGTAGTACCGCGCGGCCGCCACGTCGGCCACCGCGAGCAGCCCGGCCGCGGCCACCTGAGGCGAGGTCAGGAAGCCCGCGAAGAACCGCGGATGGTCCTCGACCCCGGTGGGCGTCGCACCCCGTGAGGTCTCGAGACCCAGGTGGCGTCCGTCCGCGGCGGAGCGCAGCACGGAGGGTTGGCGATAGGCCACGGCCTGTGAAGATCGCGTCATGGGAAAACCGTAGAGGCGACCACTGACAATCCGTCCGACCTGCGAAAACGCTCCCGGCAGGCGAATTCGGGGAATGCGGCAGGGCCGCACACCGGGGGATGACGCCGGTGCACGGCCCTGTGACGAGGGTACGGGAGTTACTGGCCGACCCGGCCCGGCTGGAGGGTCTGGGTGAACAGCACGGTGCCGTCGTACTCGCGCAGACGCACCGTCAGTTCGCCGCTGTCACCGTCGATGTCGACCTCGCCGAAGAACTGGTAGCCCTCGGCGGGTGACACGTTCGAGGCGGTCGGCGCCTTGACGAACACCCGGTCGGGACCGAACGTACCGTCCAGCGCGTTGGCCGGGAAGGCACCGGCGTTCAGCGGGCCGGAGACGAACTCCCAGAACGGCGCGAAGTCCTTGAACGCGGCCCGCGACGGGTCGTAGTGCTGGGCCGAGGTGTGGTGGACGTCGGCCGTCAGCCACACCGTGCCGGTGATCTTCCGGTGCTTGATGTACCGCAGCAGCTCCGCGATCTGCAGCTCACGGCCGAGCGGCGCGCCCGGATCGCCCTGGGCGACGGCCTCGAAGTTCGCCTTGCCCTCGACCGGGTCGGGCACGACCAGCCCGAGCGGCATGTCCGCGGCGATCACCTTCCACACCGCACGCGACCGGGACAGCTCGCGCTTGAGCCAGGCCAGCTGCTCGGCACCCAGGATGCCCTGCGGGTCGGTGGTCTGGTCGTCGGGCGAGTTGGCGTCGCGGTAGGTCCGCATGTCCAGCACGAACACGTCGAGGAGCGGGCCGTGGTGGTGGACGCGGTAGATCCGGCCGTCCGGGCGGCCGCTGATCGTGGAGATCGGGAAGTACTCGGAGAACGCCCGCCGGGAGCGCACCGCCATGTCGTCCAGCCTGGTGCCGGCGGGGTAAGGGGTGCCGGTGCCGATGACCTCGCCCGGGTACCAGTTGTTGCGGACCTCGTGGTCGTCCCACTGGATGACGTTCGGCACCTGGGCGTTGAACCGGCGCAGTGCCTGGTCGAGCAGGTTGTAGCGGAAGTTGCCGCGGAAGTCGTCAAGGGTGACCGCGACATGGGACTTCGCCTCGGAGGTGACGTTGCGGTACAGGCTGCCGTCGGGCAGTGCCTGGGTCGCCGAGATGACGCCGTCGGCGTAGATGTTGTCACCGCTGCACAGGAAGAAGTCCGGGTCCAGCTTCGCCATCGCGTCGAAGATGCGGTAGCCGCCGATGGACTCGTTGATGCCCCAGCCCTGTCCGGCCAGGTCGCCGGACCACAGGAACTTCACGCCCTGACGCCGGCGGGCGGACGCCGTACGGAAGGTGCCGGTGACGGGCTCGCCGGTGCGGCGCGGGTCGTCGGGGTCGGCGAGCCGCACCCGGTAGTGGATCTGCTCGCCGGACGGCAGCCCGTGCAGCCGCGTGGTGCCGGTGAAGTCGCTGTCCGCGCCGAGCAGCGGGCCGTGCCAGCTGCGGGCGTTCCGGAACGACTCGGTGGCCGAGGTCTCCACGATCATCCGGGCCGGCCGGTCCGAACGGACCCACACCAGGCCGGAGTCGGCGGTCACGTCGCCCGCCTGGACGCCCCAGTCCGCACGGGGACGCCCGGACAGTGCGAACGCCGGCGCCGAACCGAACGCCGTGGGCAGGGTCAGGGCCGCCGACGCGGCGAGCGAGCCGCGCAGCACACTGCGGCGGGCGGGAAACGAAAGGGACATGGAAGGGGCCTCCAGGACGGGATCCGGCCAGTTGTGCACAGCCACAACTACTGGTGCGCCAAAGCGCACGCGGAAACCGAAGGTGAACAACTGACCGGCCCAGGGAACGTCACATGCCCAGGCCTCCGAGGTCTCCGAGGCCTTCCGCCATGAGCCGCACCCCCTTCCGGATCCGTGCCGCCGTGTGCACCGCCCCGGTCGTCGGAACGGGCTCCTACGGCCCCGCCCAGGCCGTCGGCGGAGCCCTGGTGGGCGCCGGGGTCGTCCTGGGCTCCGGCGCCCTGCCCCGCCTCGGCCGTCCGTCAGCGGCTGCCGTCGAGGATGACGCGGGCGACCAGCGCCGGGTCGTCGTTCATCGGGCAGTGGCCGCAGCCGGGCAGCCGGACCAGCCGGGCCTTGGGGATGATCTGCTTGGCCCGGACCCCTTGGCGGCGCACCAGCAGCATGTCCCGGGTGCCCCAGCCCACGGTGACCGGGATGCCGGGGACATCGTCGGTGAACTGGACGGCGGAGCCCGCCCGCAGGGTCTCGGCGAATCCGCTGGCCTGTGCGAGCGCCAGTGTCTCCGCGACCACGGCCTCGGGTGAACGGCGCGCCGGACGGGCGTAGATGGTGCTGGTCAGGGCCGTACGCCCGGCGGCCGACCGGGACAGCCGTTCGACCAGCGGGAGCGGCAGCCGCTCTGCGATCCGCCGCATGGCGATGAGGACGCCGAAGGCGTAGCGGCGCTCGGCCTGTGACCAGAAACCGGCGGGGGAGAGGGCGGTGACGGACCGTACGAGCTTCTCGCGGCCCAGTTCCAGCGCCAGCAGCCCGCCGAGCGAGTTGCCCGCCACGTGCGGCCGGTCCAGCCCCAGGGCCTCGAAGAGGGCGGCGAGCACGGCGTTGGTGGTCGGCAGGTCGTAGGCGAGGCCGTCGGGAAGGGCCGGGGAGGCGCCGAAACCGGGCAGATCCACGGCGATCACGTCCCGCTCGGTCGCGAGGATGTCCACCACGGGGTCCCAGGCCTGCCGGTGATGCCCTATGCCATGGATGAGGACCAGCGGTGCGCCGCGGCCCACGCGCGCGTACGAGACGGTCACATCCTCGCGGCCGAGCGCGGCCGGGGCTTTGAAGGAGACGGTGGCGGACATGGAGGCTCCTCGTCTGGGACTTCGGTGGACGCCGTAGACAGCTTGTCAGCAATTGCTACTCGCGGGTAGTCCCCGGTGGGGTGTGTCGTACGCCGGCGCGCCCCGTCGACGCGCGCCGGGTCGCTCGGCACCCGCACCGCCGGCCTCCGGCGATCCGCGGATCATTCTGTGACGGGGGTGCGGGCTGCGCCGCGATTCCTCCCCGACGTGCGGGAACGTGTCGGACGGGCCGGCCAGCTCCGAGCGGTTCTCGCGGTGCCACGGGAGCTTTGCCGCCATGTCACGAAAACGCACCCGCGCGAACGCCTCGTGAACGGTCTATGGCACCGCTTTCTATCCGTTGGCCAAGGGATCGAGGATTGGTCTTGACCAAGGGTGTGTACCGCCCTATGGTCGCAGATAAGTACAACAACCTTTAATAAACAAGGGCGCTGAAAAGCCGCCGGACCACGGCGATTGCGGAGGACAGGGTGGGGACCACGCAGCTGGAATCGGTGCCGGAACCGAAGTACTGGCATCTCAGGACCGTGCTCAGTGAGGCACTTGACTCGGAGTTCTCGGTCGGCGAGATCCTGCCCAACGAGCGCGACCTCGCCGCCCGCTTCGGCGTGGCCCGAGCCACCCTCCGCCAGGCTCTCGAACAGCTCGAACTGGAAGGCCGCCTCCAGCGCCGCCGCGGTGTCGGTACGACGGTCGCGCCCCCGCGCGTGGGCGTGGCGGTGGGCACCGAGCAGCACGCCTGGCCGGGTGCCCCCGGGGACGCCTGGCAGTCCGCCGACTGCGCCCTCGCGGTTCCGCCCGCCGCCGTCGCCGCCGCCCTGGAGACCGGCGCGGAGGAGCCCGTGCACATCGTGCGCCGCTCCCGCGTCTCGCACGGCCAGCCCGTCGCCGCCGAGCTGCTCTACATCCCGGCGGCCTCGGTCCCGGAGCTGACGGCGATCGACGCGCCGTCCGGAGCACCCCGCGCGCGTGCGGTCCTGCGCGAGCTCCAGCGACTGGAGCTGGAGGGCCAGGAGCGCGCCGTGGAGCTCGGCTCGGCCCGCGCGGACGACGCCAAGGAACTCGACCGTCTCCCCGGCGCGCCGGTGCTGGTCGTCACCACCCGCTACCTCGCCGACGGCCGCACCGCCGCGCTCTCCGTCGCCACCTACCGCGCGGACACCTGCCGGCTGACCTTCGGCGACACCGGCGGCGTGGAGATCCACCACGGCCCCGAGCGGCAGGCCTCCTAGCCACCGCGCCGGACGACCAGGCAGCGCCGGCGCCCCGGGGTCTCCGTGGGTGACCGGATCGTGCTGGTGCCCGGTATCGCCGCAGCGATCTGCGGGGTGTGGGAAACGGCGATCTTCGCGGTGCT